>NZ_RHJR01000012.1:0-328496 GCF_004212325.1 Escherichia sp. E13S3 | reverse complement strand
CGATTATGCGGGATACTTACATGTTCTTGATGCGTTTGGTATTGTATTAATACAAGTTCCACTAGGTGAGCTACTACAGATACTTTTAATCATGGTTGGTGGTAGCTAACATAAGGCTGTATCATTAGATACAGCCTTATGTTTACTCTTTTCTGTACTCAATAAATACATCCTCAAATGAGGAGTCATTTAGTTTATCCATATAATTGCCAACTAAATTTAATGCTTTAAAATATGCTGTTTTATCTTCTTCAATTTCTTTATACTCGCCTATTTCTCTAGCTTTTTTTGAGTTTTCAATGGTCGTGCGGATAGATACATTGTAGGTTCTTATGGCCTTAGCCAATACAAGTAAATTAAAATCTTCAGCGATCTCAAATCCCCATATGTTAAGATGCATTCCATGAGTATTTGCTTCTAATGTTAATTCATCAAGTTTTGCAATTGAAGATGTTAATTTTTCAACTGTTGAATTGTACTGTTCGCTATTGAGTATAATTAAATCCATGCGGAATAATTTTCCTATTTCAGGATTTACCTTTAGCATTTCTAATGCAATTGCTTGTGTGCTATCAATAACAGCCTCGCATTTTTTGAAACCTTTTTCGTTTATTTTTCCATTCAACCATTTTTTTACTTGATATGCGGAATATATCGCTAAGCATAATGCACAAACTGCTACTATAGATGACAACCCTGGGGCAGTGATTTTTTTTGGGTTTTTATATAAAACCCAAGTAATAAACTCTGTAAGTAAAATACCAATTAGCATCCATCTTATATGAGTGAGTTGGAACCTTTCTAATAACTCTTTAATCCATTTTTTCATCTTATCTAAAGCCTATAAACTGAACAGTATGGCATATGATATGTCAATAAATATAGAAATGAAATCTGTATTATATAAAAAACGGATATATTCCATTTAGATAAAAAACTAGCGTCGTACCACAGATCATTTGTATTGAATAACTTTTGAGCCCATGAACATGGGCAGGTCGCAACGTTCAGATGGGTTTAAGTATTCATGACATAGCTATGATGACAGTTCAGTGCAGACGACGAAGTATGGGAGGTATGGGAACTTTGAGGGATACGGGATGAATGACATTTCAGTATAGGTATATCAATTTATCGTGATGAGTTGAATGGTATGAAAGTAACATGTGGATCGTTAATCGTTTTTTATGTTAACACTCGTTTTCGACTTTAACATAACGTGTTGATTTTTAATAATGTAATTTTGTTCTTAAATTCTTCAAGCGTTGCGTACATAGTCATCACGATTCTCCCTTTGATTTGATGATGTATTCAGGGAAAGAATAGCTGATTATGCGCTTTTGCAAGTATGAAAGGCGAAAAATCAGCCTGTCACTTGGGGCAATCGGCGGCGACGCAAACTGTTCCAGGAATAAACCGCGTTAAACAACACAACTCCTGCGGTGACCAGAAACACTGCGCGGAAACCATAGTTTGCCGAGATAGCCGCGCCCATCAATGGTCCCGTAACGTTGCCAATATCACGAAATGACTGGTTGTAGCTGAAAATTCGTCCGGCGATTTGGTTTGTTGAGTTATAGACCAGTAGCGTTTGTACTGCGGGGAGTAACGCACCATCAGCGGCCCCGAGTAAAAAGCGTAAAACCCCCAGTTGGAATGGTGTCTGGACGTAAGACATAGGGATTAACAGCAGCACAGAAAAGAGCAGCGCCGTTATCAGGATCTTCTCTGGCCCGATACGATCCCCCAGTTTGCCAAGTCGTGGCGCGCTAAGTAGCGCAGCCACGCCGGGGACCGAGGCAATCATGCCGCTGATAAAAGCAACATTACTGACATTCCCCGCCAGTTCGCGGACATAGAGTGTCAGGATTGGCGCGATTGAACCGGTGGCGACCTGGATGATTAATGTTGTGACAAACAGGCTAAGTACCAGCTTCGGGTTTTTAAGCGATGTCACGACATCCCGCATGTGCAGCATCTCTTTTTTGCTGACTGGCTGGAATTTCTCTTTGATACAAAATAGGGTGACGAAAAAGCAGAGTATTAGCACACTGGCGGTAATAAAAAATACCGGGCGTAAGCCGTAGTTATCGGCGAGCAAGCCGCCAGCCATGGGGCCGAGCAGTGCGCCGCTAACGCCACCGGTAGAAAGCGTACCCAGCGCCCAGCCGCTTTTATTGCGTGGGACCTGAGTGGCGATTAGTGCGTTGGCATTAGGGACAAATCCACCGAGCAGACCCAGCAATGCTCGCAGGATCAGAAATTGCCAGATATTTTGCACTACCCCCATCAGCACCATCACGATACCCATCCCGAGGGCAGAGCGCAGGAGCATAATTTTTCGACCTTTTCGGTCAGCTAATCCTCCCCAGAACGGAGAAGCAATGGCGGAAAATAGAAAGGTAATACTGAAGACAATCCCTGACCACATATTTAGCGCCGAGTGACCCGTAACGCCGAGTTGCTCAACGTAGAGGGGTAAGAACGGCATTACCAGACTGAAGGCGGCGCCGGTAAGAAAACAGCCAAGCCAGGCAACGAACAGGTTTCGTTTCCAGTTTATGGGAGTGTCATTTTCACAGGGTGACATAGCAATCCGCTGTTGGTGCGCCAGGGCGCGGTGAACAAGAGAATAAAAGATAAGCACACTAATTATGCGCCTGACTTATAAGTGACGCAATGCAGAGAGCTTTTATCGCTAAATCAGGGGATTTGATGCTGATGTGCCGGATGCGATGCTGCGCATCCGGCATAAAGAAGGTTAGTAACGTGAAGGAACGCCTTCCGGGCGCGTTTTGAAGCGGCGATGCAACCACATGTATTGTTCTGGCGCCATCATGATGCATTTTTCAACCACTTTGTTCATCCATGCGGCGGTGGTTTCAGCGTTATCCAGAGGCGGTGAACACTCTGGCGGCAGCATGATCAATTGATAACCTTTGCCGTCCGGCTTACGACGAGGGACAAATGGCACCAGACATGCGCCGGACATTCGTGCCAACATCCAGGTGCCGCTAGTGGTTGCCGCCTGCTCAACAGCGAACAATGGCACAAAAACGCTCGAGCGCGGACCGTAATCGTGATCCGGCGCATACCAGACGACTTCACCTTTTTTAAGTGCTTTAATCATCCCTTTTAAATCTTTGCGATCGAGCATCGATTTATTCGAACGCAGGCGGCCCCAGGTTTGCAGCCAGTCGATCAATGGATTGTCATTCGGGCGATAAACCCCGATCCCCGGCTCCTGCATTCCAAATTGTCGTGCACCGAGTTCCAGCGTCAGAAAATGGATGCCAACTAACAGGATGCCACGCTTTTGCGCCTGCACGTCACGGACATGCTCCATGCCGATAACTTCCGTCCAGCGGGCAACCCGACTTTCTGGCCAGAACCATGCCATGCCGGTTTCCATCAGTCCCATGCCAACGGATTCAAAATTCTTAATCACCATCTGCTGGCGCTCTTGTTCGCTCATTTCCGGGAAGCACAGTTCCAGGTTGCGATGCACAATTTTGGCGCGTCGTTTCATTAAACGTAACGCCAGTCGCCCCGTCGCAATGCCAAGGCGGTAGATGATTGGGTAGGGTAACTGAACGACTAACCAAAGTACGCCAATACCCAACCAGGTTAACCAATAACGCGGATGAAGCAGTGCGGTGGAGAACTTGGGTAGATTCGTCATATCAATCCTGTCTTTCAACCTATACGGGCAATTGTATGTATTGTCGCATTTTTTCGCCCTCAACCAAAATTTGAGGCTGAAGACTGGGCGAAAATGCCGCGCATGTAAACTATTAATAATTTTTAATGCGCAAATGTAGCGTAAAATGTGTGGATGTTAATTTGCGATTATTGCTATATCATGCGCCGGATTTTACTTTCCCACCTCGCAGGAACCGTACACCATGCCAGTGTTACACAACCGAATTTCCAACGACGCACTGAAAGCCAAAATGCTGGCCGAGAGTGAACCGCGCACCACCATTTCGTTTTATAAATATTTCCATATTGCCGATCCTAAAGTGACCCGCGATGCTTTATATCAGCTATTTGCTTCGTTGAATGTTTTTGGCCGGGTCTATCTGGCACATGAGGGGATCAACGCGCAAATTAGTGTACCAGCGAGCAACGTCGAGACATTTCGCGCACAGCTTTATGCTTTTGATCCTGCGTTAGAGGGTTTACGCCTGAATATCGCGTTGGATGATGATGGGAAATCCTTCTGGGTGCTGCGCATGAAGGTCCGCGAGCGGATTGTCGCCGACGGGATTGACGATCCTCAATTTGATGCCACCAATGTCGGGGAATATCTGCAAGCGGCGGAAGTGAATGCCATGCTTGATGATCCCGATACGCTGTTTATCGACATGCGCAACCACTATGAATATGAAGTCGGTCATTTCGAAAATGCGTTGGAAATTCCGGCTGATACCTTTCGTGAACAACTGCCGAAAGCGGTTGAGATGATGCAGACGCATAAAGATAAAAAAATCGTCATGTACTGCACTGGTGGCATTCGTTGCGAAAAGGCCAGTGCCTGGATGAAGCATAACGGCTTTAATAAAGTCTGGCATATTGAAGGCGGCATTATTGAATACGCCCGTAAGGCGCGTGAACAAGGCTTACCAGTGCGTTTTGTTGGCAAAAATTTCGTTTTTGACGAACGGATGGGCGAGCGCATCTCTGATGAAATTATTGCACATTGCCATCAGTGCGGCACGCCATGCGACAGCCATACCAACTGTAAAAATGATGGCTGTCACTTGCTGTTTATCCAGTGTCCGACGTGTGCTGAGAAATTCAAGGGGTGTTGTAGTGAGATTTGCTGCGAAGAGAGCGCATTACCGCCAGAAGAACAACGACGCCGTCGAGCCGGGCGAGAAAATGGCAATAAAATCTTCAATAAGTCGCGGGGACGCCTGAATACGACACTGGGCATACCTGATCCTGCGGAATAAACATCATTGCCGGATGCGCGTCATCCGGCAACATTTCAGCATTATTTCTGCTGTACACCTTCCACCGAAATAATCAGATCAACTTCCTGAGAGGCCGGACCTAAATCTGACTTGATATTGAAGTCTTTCAGCTTAATTTTACCTTCAGCTTCGAAGCCTGCACGTTTACCACCCCATGGGTCGTCGCCCTGACCAATCAACTTCGCTTCCAGCGTTACTGGTTTAGTTACGCCATTCAGTGTCAGATCACCTGTGATATCCAGCTCGTCACCGTCTTTCTTTACGCTAGTGGACGTAAAGGTTGCCTGCGGATATTTTGCTGTGTTGAGGAAATCCGCGCTGCGCAGATGTTTATCGCGCTCGGCATGGTTGGTATCCACGCTGGTGGTGTTAATGGTGACATTGACTTTATCGGCAGCCGGATTCTTTTCATCAAATGTAAAAGTACCGTCGAAATCTTTAAAAGTGCCGTAAACCCAGCTGTAGCCCAGATGTTGAATGCGGAAATTGACAAAGGCGTGCTGGCCTTCTTTGTCAATTTTGTAATCGGCAGCGATAGCTGAACCGGTAGAGAACAACAGGGAAGCGAAGGTTAAACCAAGCAGGCTTTTTTTCATTTTTTATACTCCATAGTCAGATGACGACTTTCCCAGCATGCGCTTCAGGGTGTCGTCTTTATCGATGAAATGATGTTTCAGCGCCATAAATCCGTGCATAACTGACAGGACGACGACACTCCAGGCAAACCAGAAATGTAGAGCTCCTGCTAAGTCAGCTTGCGTGCCTGCGTCGGCAAGCGTTGCGGGTATTTCAAACCAACCAAAGATGCTGATGGGTTTGCCATCGGCGGTCGAAATAAGGTAGCCGCTCAAGCCAATAGCAAAGAGCAAAAGATAAAGTGTCAGATGGCCTGCTTTCGCTCCGTAACGTATACCGGGGGAATAGCTTTTCAATGGGCCAGGCGGAGGAGAAATCAAACGCCAGAGAACGCGAATAACCAGCCCCATCATTAACAGAATACCGATACTTTTATGCAACTCTGGCGCCTTGTGATACCAACCGTCGTAATAACTTAACGTTACCATCCACAAACCTAAAGCAAACATGCCATAGACAATAATTGCCGTCAGCCAATGTAAAGCGGCAGAAATAACACCATAGCGTTGAGGGGAATTTATGAATTGCATAACTGCATCCAGAACATATTCACGAGGTAATGAAAATGGCCTGTCATGAGATGAATTGCAACTTAAAAACAACAATCCGAATGATATTTATTTTTATTTCAATAATTTTGATTTAATAATGAAAGAACCTTCATAAGTTTAGTGGTTCCAGGCTGAGGGATGTCTGGTGAATGCTGCTGCGACTGGAATAAGCTTATTCAAATTTTCACGCCAAATGAAAGGGAAATTAAATTTTTGTCAGTTTGTGTCAGCGCCTGGTGATTAAAAATAAAACACATAGATCAGATCCATAATCGCCAATACCCCCCAGAGAAAAAGATAAAGCATGAGATGTTCGCGAATATTATTGATGAGATAGTTCACCAGGCGACGCATTAAAAGCTCCTGTAAAAACGGCCTCAACTTGGAGGCCGTGATGATGATTATTGGAAGCGGGAAAGCCGGAATGGCGTTAAATCAAAATCGATTTTTTTGTCTTGCGCAAAGTCAGCGGCTATTTCCCCTAATATCGAAGCAAATTTAAAGCCATGCCCACTCAGGCCGGTAATCAGTAGCGTATTAGCGTGTCCGGGTAGGGTATCGATAATAAAATCTTCGTCAGGCGAATTATCATAGGTGCAAGCAGCGCCATACAGGCAGCAGCCGATACCAGGCAACACACTACGTAAGAATGGGAAAGCTTCGGAACCGTCACTGTCGATTTCCGCAAACGGAACACGTTCATCCGCTGAATGAATGACCTGACCACCGTTATGTTTCCCAATCTTCAGAGCATCGTTTTCCGCCGGAAAACCGTAGTATTGATCGCCATTGGGCAATTCACCGGTAAAGGCCGGGAATTTATTCTTCACGCTATAGCGGCCATCGGCCTGATACCAGGCGAATACTTTACGTACGGGCTGGATGGGCAGTTCTGGTAGCAGCTCTTTTACCCAGGTACCCGCACAGACGATCGCTTTCTTCGCCTGGTACTCGCCGTCCGCCGTTTCAATAGTTACGCCGTTATCGTCATGACGAATTGCGGTGACCGGACAGTTAAACAGTTGCGCGCAGCCAGCTTCATTCGCCAGTTTGATCCAGGTTTTAATTGCCAGTTCGCTGCGTAAAAAACCGGAATCGGCCTCAAACAAGCCGATGTAATTGTCAGGGACGCGTATTTCCGGCCAGCGGGCCATAATGGTCTGTGCATCCAGTTTTTCGACGTTGAGTTGCCATTGTTCCGCGCTGTGGGCGACATTGGCGAGAAACTCGGAGTCGGCAGGGCCGAGGTTGATGACGCCGGAGCGCACAAAAACGGGGTCTTCTTCGTTGTGACGGGAGAGTTCATCCCACAGGGTTTGCGCACGGAGTACTAGCGGGACATACTTTTCGCCTTCGCCATAAGCATGGCGAATTAATCGGGTATCTCCGTGGTGGCTGCCGTGTTGATGTGGCGGCATATGGCTGTCGGTCATCAGCACTTTCAAACCGGCCTGGGTGGCATAATACCCGGCTGCAGCGCCTACGGAACCGCTGCCAATAATGATGAGATCGTATTTCATTTTTTTCTCTCTGCTCTCATGGTTTAAGCAGAGTAAATAAGTAACAAACGATATACAACCCAGAAATGGTAAAGGCACCGTTAAGGTGCCTTTTGGGTGGATGGTCATGTCATGTTAATGACGACGATACTCATTGACATGGAAATCACCAGATTCAATTTTGGCGATTCCTGCTTCTAATATCGAAATAAATTGTCTGGCAACATCAGTAGTTAACCAGAGTGTCTGACCAACTTCAGTCCCTTCCTGCTCGGACTTATTTGGGGTCTGGTAGTGCAAACGCAACATCAGCGCATCATAGCTATCAACGGTGCTGATGTCCCACCCTACGAGCGGATGAGTCTGAATGACTTCATTGTTTTTTTCCATCATGGCCCCCTAATTCGTGTTACTAGACAACGTTATTCGAGGTTCAATGCGTTTTTATCTGAAGCAACTTCAGTATATCAATAAATATGGCTATTCACCGAAATTTTAAAGGGGTAGTGAGATATTTTTTTGCTTTTAAGATTTATATGAACAATAAAACAGCATGTCGTTCATATTTTTTTAGCATATTGTGCAATTATTTTGAGGGAGTGTAAAATTTGTACGAACAATCTTAAAATATAAAAAAGCCGGGGCGACCCGGCAAAAACAAACATCACTGCATATTATTCGCTAACAAACCAGTCATCGGCGCTTTCCCACGTTTCTTGTAGAATTTCGCTAATGCGCTGTTTATCTTCTTTTGTTGCGCCAATAACCGATAAATTATTTGCCGCAGCATATCGTACCGATACGTGACCTTCATTTTCCGGAAACGCATACTGAATGCGACGAGAAAGTTCACCCGCCAGAGCGTCAATGGCCCCAGTGGGTAGTGGAGAAGTTTTCGCTATGGTGACTTCAATTCGCATAATAGCCCCCTGTTGAATATACTGGTTATTTATACAGGCAAAATAAGCTAAAGACAACAGGTGGCTACGTTTTTTATTGCTTAAAAGACCAACGTACAGTTTCCCCAGCCAGGAAAGGAACAAGCGTGTCGTCTGTCAGAGCGATGCTTTCAGCAATTTGCTGTTCTTCGCGTATCAGCTCAATAAACGATTCATTGACCGGTAATCCATAGAATTTCGGCCCGTTTAAAGAACAGAATGCTTCAAAATGCTGTAGTGCATTCATCTCTTCAAATACGGTTGCATAGCTACCCAGCGCCGATGGCGCATTAAAGCAACCTGCACAGCCGCAGCTACTCTCTTTACGATGACGAGCATGAGGCGCGGAATCGGTACCCAGAAAAACGCGATCAAAACCACTGGCGACCAGCTCACGCAGCGCCTGTTGGTGAATATTGCGTTTGAGGATCGGCAGACAGTAGAGATGCGGACGCACACCGCCAACCAGCATATGGTTACGGTTAAACATCAGATGCTGGGGAGTAATGGTGGCGGCCAATAGTTCATTTCCGTCACGAACATAGTCGGCAGCGTCTTTGGTGGTGATGTGCTCAAAAACGACTTTCAGCGCGGTCAGGCGCTGGCGTAACGGCTCCATGACCGTCTCAATAAAGCGCGCTTCACGGTCAAAAATGTCGATGTCAGCATGGGTCACTTCACCATGCACCAGCAGCGGCATGCCGATTTTTTCCATGCGCTCAAGTACTGGCATGATTGCGTCAACCGACGTCACACCGTGGCTGGAGTTGGTGGTGGCGTTCGCAGGGTAAAGTTTTGCGGCGGTGAACACGCCTTCGTTAAATCCACGCTCCAGCTCATTGGGGTCCAGCGAATCTGTTAAATAACAGGTCATCAGCGGGGTGAAATCGTGTCCGTCCGGTACGGCGTCAAGGATACGTTGGCGATAAGCCACAGCAGCCTCAACTGTTGTTACAGGCGGTGCCAGATTGGGCATAACGATGGCCCGACCATAGGTTTCGCTGGTATACGGCACGACAGTTTTTAACATGTCGCCATCGCGGAGGTGAAGGTGCCAGTCGTCTGGGCGGCGGATCTTTAATACCAGGGATGGTGCAGTCATTAATTTCTATGCTCCGGCTGAAGGGATGTTTTTGCCGGACACAAAGGATAAGCGGAAACGTTTTCCTTTGCACGAAAAATAAAGGGCGCAAATACGCCCTCGTAATTAATCAGTGAACGGAATGACTATTTCACCTGGTTTCACTTCAATGCCTTTTGCCAGTTTTTTAGCCATTGCTTCGCCTTTGCTGCCATTTTCGCGCAGGACGTAAGCCGGCTGCTGGTTAAAGTAATTGCGTAATGCCTGATTCAAATAGGGAAGTAACGTTTGCATCACGGTTTGCATTTTTTCCGGCTGCACGGTCGCGTCGACCACTTCCATCTCTTTCAGGAAGATGGCGCCTTTCTCTTTATCAAACACAGGCAGCGCTTTCAGCTTCAGTTTCATGGTTGCTTTTTGGCTACCGAACAGAGAGTTCATATCCAGATTGGCGTCCCCGGTTAGGGTAACCTTATTAGGTTCTTCACGACCAATTTGGCTGGTCAGGTTTGTCAGAACTATATGGGCGTCAGCCACGCCGGGCAAACCGATATCTTTTGAGAAATTATTATGTTTCGCAAGCGACTGGTTAATCTCTTGTTCGGTGATGGTGTATTGGGTGAGTTGATTACAGCCAACGAGCAGGCCACTGACGATTAATGCAGCGGCAAATAAAAACTTGTTCATGGTAGTCCTCGACATGAAATCTGCGTCAATATCCTGACACAACGCAGCATGTGTCACCAGCGATAAACTCGCCAGCAGAAAAAACTGAAAACAGCGGCAACCCGCGAATACAGGCTGCCGCGACAGGTCAGGATTAAATCGCCATTGATGATAGTAAGTTGATTTGCGTCTGTTTAGCCATGTTATCGCGGTAATCAGCGACGCGGCTTGGCCAGTTTATTCCTGCAACCAGCGTCAGATTACGCAGCAGCGGAAAAAGTTGAATGTCATCTTCCGAAAGCTCGCCATTTACGGCGTTTGGCTTGACGATGAGTTTATCCAGTGCACGTAAATCATCGCTGATATTTTTAATTAACCCATCAGAATGAGAGAGTAGCTCGGCAAAATTACCCGCGCTGGCCTCTTTCTTGTCGATGAAGTATTTGCGTGCGGCGGGAGTAGAAAACTCATCAAAAGCCGATTTGGCAAAACGCGGCAACAGCAGTTTATTGGCATAGCCGTTGACCTTGCGCAGCCACTCTTCAATGGCAGGGGAGCGTTTACCAGTCAATAGCGGTTTGCCGTCGAGCTTATCAACATAGTGAACAATGTCCATGCTTTCTGGCATATAGCGGCTGTCATCTTTTTGCAGAATGGGAACCTGTTTTTGACCGACCATCCGGGTGGGTGTTTCTGCGTCGTCGTTGAGCAGAACGTGTAATTCGACGGGGATATTTTTCAGGCCGAAAATCATGCGGGCTTTGAGGCAGTAAGGGCAGTGATCGTAAATATATAGCTTCACGTGACTCCTCCATTTGGCTGTCAGTTCACTTTCAGTATGGAGGAGTCAGGGGGGAGTATCAAATCAGGCGTCGTGTTCCAGCAAGCGACGCGCGGCACGTTTATGGCTAAATTGCCAGCCCAATGCAAGGAAGGTGATGACGCCAATAACGCCCAACATCATCCACGGCAACTCCGGTTGTTGCGTGGATTTACCCAGGTCAAACAGCCAGCCGCCGCCGATATAGCCAATAGCGCCGCCTATCGCCAGGCCCAGCCGACTAAATCCCATATAACTGCCGCGCGCTTGTGCATCCGCTAACGAGGCGCTAAGAGTTTCACGCGCAGGTTCGGCAATGATCGAGCCAATATAAAACAGACAAATCAGGGTGAAAAGTTGTTGCAGGCCGCTGACCATGCCCACGGGTATCATGCTTAATGACATCACCAGTAGCCCCGCCATCAACCGGTGTTCCAGACGAAAACGCTTTTCGCTCCAGCGGGCGATAGGGTAGAGCAACGTTAACGACAGACACGCTTCGATGGCATACATCCATTTAACGGCAGAGGGCGCTCCGGCAACGTCGTTGACCATAATCGGCAGCATCAACATCACCTGCACAGCCAGCATGTAGTAGCCCGCGAGTGTCAGGACATAGGTGACAAAACGTTTATCGCGCATCACGCGGGTCATGCCTTCGCGGACTGGCGTGCGCACGGTAGAGAGTTTCCATGCGGGCAACAGCCAGGCGTTAAACGCTGCACACAATACAAACAGAATTGCCCCCGTGGCGCAGACCAGGCGAAAATCGTATTGCAATAACCAACTCCCCAACAGCGCGCCAATGACCGCACCGGCACTGTCCTGCATCATCAACAGGGAGAAAAAACGGCCCCGTTGTTCCGGACGAATTAATTTCACCACCAGCGCCGAACGCGGCGGATCAAATAACGTACCGCCGAGGCCCGAGAGCAAACAAGAAAACCACAGCATCCAGGGCTCATGGGCGATGCCCATGGTGGCGAATCCGGCGGCGCGCATCAGCATACCGGTAACGATCATCGGTTTAGCGCCAAAACGGTCAGCAATAGCACCACCGAAAATGCCTAATCCTTGCTGAATGAACTGACGCAGACCGAGGGCAATACCGACCATTACGGCGGCCCAGCCCATTTGATCAACGAAGCGGATAGAGATCAGCGGGAAGACAACAAAGAACCCCAGCACGACCAGCATATTATCGACGAGAAGGAAATATTTACCCAGGTTCCTCGCCTGCGATACGCGCGACATTTCCCCTCCCGGGAAATAAAAGATGAGCACTTTCTATTCTGCATTGCTGCTAAGATTTTTCCCATCATATCGGGGACAATATTTTTTTATCAAAACGTCGCTTTGATAGAGAATTTTTATCCAATATGTGAATAATGCAGAAAATGGCATTTTGGACTTTTCACAGGCTCTGGTTGCGCAGGTATAGTAATACTTACAGCGTATTAAAGACGTTACGGGAAGGAGTAGGTATAGAATGTTTGGCTATCGCAGTAACGTGCCAAAAGTGCGCTTAACCACCGACCGACTGGTCGTGCGTCTGGTGCATGAACGTGATGCCTGGCGACTGGCGGATTATTACGCAGAGAATCGCCATTTCCTGAAGCCCTGGGAGCCGGTGCGCGATGAAAGCCACTGCTATCCTTCAGGCTGGCAGGCCAGGTTAAGCATGATTAACGAATTTCATAAACAGGGCTCAGCCTTTTACTTTGGATTATTTGATCCAGATGAGAAAGAGATTATTGGGGTAGCCAATTTTTCCAATGTGGTACGCGGCTCTTTTCACGCCTGTTATCTCGGTTATTCGATCGGACAAAAATGGCAGGGTAAAGGACTGATGTTTGAAGCTCTGACCGCCGCCATTCGCTATATGCAACGTACCCAACATATTCATCGCATTATGGCCAACTATATGCCGCACAATAAACGCAGCGGTGATTTGCTGGCGCGGTTGGGGTTTGAAAAAGAAGGCTATGCGAAAGATTATTTGTTGATTGATGGAAAATGGCGCGATCACGTACTGACGGCATTAACCACCCCGGACTGGACGCCCGGCCGCTAAGGAGAATTTCATGAAGTATCAACTTACCGCACTGGAAGCCCGTGTGATTGGCTGTTTGCTGGAAAAACAGGTGACGACGCCAGAGCAATACCCGCTTTCCGTGAATGGCGTGGTAACGGCCTGTAACCAGAAAACAAACCGTGAGCCGGTAATGAATCTGAGCGAATCCGAGGTGCAGGAGCAACTGGATAATCTGGTAAAACGCCATTATCTGCGCACGGTGAGTGGCTTTGGTAATCGAGTCACCAAATATGAACAACGTTTCTGCAACTCTGAGTTTGGTGACCTGAAACTTAGCGCCGCGGAAGTCGCATTAATTACCACCTTGTTGTTGCGCGGTGCTCAGACGCCAGGTGAACTGCGCAGTCGCGCGGCGCGGATGTATGAATTCAGCGATATGACGGAAGTAGAAACGACGCTGGAACAACTGGCTAATCGCGAAGATGGGCCTTTTGTTGTTCGTCTGGCTCGCGAACCGGGTAAACGCGAAAGCCGCTATATGCATCTTTTCAGTGGCGAGGTGGATGATCAGCCTGTGCTTACAGAAACGTCGGACGCGGTTGGTGGTGATTTACAATCCCGCGTCGAGGCCCTGGAAATCGAGGTGGCAGAACTGAAACAGCGTCTTGATTCGTTGCTGGCCCATCTGGGAGATTAACGTGAAAAAATTACGTATCGGCGTAGTGGGTTTAGGCGGCATCGCGCAAAAAGCGTGGCTGCCAGTGCTGGCAGCGGCGTCTGACTGGACGCTACAAGGGGCGTGGTCGCCAACGCGTGAGAAAGCCATCTCAATTTGTGAAAGCTGGCGCATTCCTTACGCCGATTCGTTATCTAACCTTGCCGCCAGTTGCGATGCGGTATTTGTCCACTCCAGCACCGCCAGTCATTTTGAGGTGGTCAGTGCATTATTAAATGCAGGTGTACATGTCTGTGTCGATAAACCGCTGGCGGAAAATCTGCGCGATGCCGAGCGACTGGTTGAACTCGCAGCGCGCAAAAAACTGACACTGATGGTCGGCTTTAACCGCCGTTTCGCGCCGCTGTACTGTGAGTTAAAAACACAGCTTGCCAGTGCGTCCTCGCTAAGAATGGATAAACATCGTACCAATAGCGTCGGGCCACACGATCTTTATTTCACCTTGCTGGATGATTATCTGCATGTGGTTGATACCGCGCTGTGGTTGTCTGGCGGCAATGCAACTCTCGAAAGCGGTACGTTGCTGACCAATGAGTCCGGCGAAATGCTGTTTGCCGAGCACCATTTTTCGGCAGGTCAGTTACAAATCACCACCTGTATGCATCGTCGTGCCGGAAGTCAGCGTGAAGCGGTGCTGGCAGTGACTGAAGGGGCATTAATCGACATCACCGATATGCGTGAATGGCGTGAGGAGCGTGGTCAGGGCGTGGTGCATAAACCGATTCCTGGCTGGCAAAGTACCCTCGAGCAGCGTGGATTTGTCGGTTGCGCGCGCCATTTCATTGAATGCGTGCAAAATCAGACAGTTCCGCAAACCGCGGGTGAACAGGCGGTGCTGGCGCAGCGCATCGTTGATAAGATCTGGCGCGATGCGATGAGTGAATAAACCCTGTAACATCTGGCGGTAGCAATTCACCATAATCCAGGTAGACTATTCGCCTCTTTCAGCGCCTGCCTTGCAGGCGTTTTGCCCGTGGGTCTGGATTAGAACACCGATGAATTTATTAAAATCGCTGGCCGCCGTCAGCTCGATGACCATGTTTTCGCGTGTGCTTGGCTTCGCACGCGACGCTATTGTCGCCAGAATCTTTGGCGCAGGGATGGCAACCGACGCCTTTTTTGTCGCGTTCAAACTTCCTAACTTGTTACGCCGTATCTTTGCTGAAGGCGCATTCTCCCAGGCTTTCGTGCCGATTCTGGCGGAATATAAAAGCAAGCAGGGCGAAGACGCCACGCGGGTCTTTGTCTCCTATGTCTCTGGTCTGCTGACGCTGGCGCTGGCGGTTGTGACGGTCGCCGGTATGCTCGCCGCGCCGTGGGTGATCATGGTAACCGCGCCGGGCTTTGCGGATACTGCCGACAAATTCGCCCTGACCACCCAGCTATTACAGATTACCTTTCCCTATATCTTATTGATTTCACTGGCATCGCTGGTGGGGGCAATTCTGAATACCTGGAACCGTTTCTCGATTCCGGCATTTGCCCCAACGTTACTCAACATCAGCATGATTGGCTTTGCGCTGTTTGCTGCGCCGTACTTTAATCCACCCGTGCTGGCGCTGGCGTGGGCAGTTACGGTGGGCGGCATCCTGCAACTGGTTTATCAGCTACCGCATCTGAAGAAGATTGGCATGTTGGTATTGCCGCGCATTAACTTCCACGATGCCGGGGCGATGCGCGTAGTGAAACAGATGGGGCCGGCGATTCTTGGCGTCTCTGTTAGCCAGATTTCCTTAATCATCAACACTATTTTTGCCTCATTTCTTGCCTCTGGCTCGGTGTCATGGATGTATTACGCCGACCGTTTGATGGAGTTCCCGTCTGGTGTACTGGGCGTGGCGCTGGGGACCATTTTGCTGCCGTCGCTGTCGAAAAGTTTTGCCAGCGGTAATCACGATGAATACAACCGTCTGATGGACTGGGGGCTGCGTCTTTGTTTCCTGCTGGCGCTGCCAAGTGCGGTGGCGCTGGGCATCCTCTCCGGTCCGTTAACTGTTTCGCTGTTCCAGTACGGTAAATTTACCGCCTTTGATGCGTTGATGACCCAGCGGGCGTTAATTGCCTACTCGGTAGGTTTGATTGGCCTGATTGTGGTGAAAGTGCTGGCTCCGGGCTTTTATTCACGGCAGGACATTAAAACGCCGGTGAAAATTGCCATCGTCACGCTGATTTTGACGCAATTGATGAACCTTGCATTTATCGGCCCGTTGAAACATGCCGGGCTGTCGCTTTCCATTGGTCTGGCGGCGTGTCTGAATGCTTCGCTGCTTTACTGGCAGTTGCGTAAGCAGAAAATCTTTACCCCACAACCCGGCTGGACTGCGTTTCTGCTGCGTTTACTCGTGGCGGTTCTGGTGATGTCTGGTGTGCTTTTAGGCATGTTGCATATTATGCCGGACTGGTCGTTAGGCACTATGCCCTGGCGTTTACTGCGTTTGATGGCGGTCGTTGTTGCGGGAATTGCAGCGTACTTTGCCGCACTGGCCGTGTTGGGCTTCAAAGTAAAAGAATTTGCTCGTCGCACTGCTTAACGTAGAATTCCGGCCTGCATCGCAGGCCGGAGAAAATCTTCAAATAGAAATCTTTTTACCACCGCGCCAGGGTGTTGAGGTCTGACCGTTCGCCCCGTACAGTGTCGGCTCCTGATGCGGTTTCAGCATTTCCAGTGCCTGTTGATTGCGCTCAATCTGCCCTTCCAGTAGCCAGCCGTTATGCTGATTTAACTGGCGTAATTGCTGCGTTTTCTCGGTGATTTCCTGCCAGCATTGCGCAATATCTTCACTTATTTCTGTATCCGGTGCCTGTCGACGCAGCTGTTCCAGGTAATCCAGAGTCGCCAGCATTGAGCTTTTTTGTTCTGTAATATGTTGCAACTGGCTACCGGTGAACTGCCCCATAGAGAGATGTTGCTGCTCCTGGACCATCACTATATTAAGCTCGTTAAGCACCACAGACATCTGGTTGAGAATCTCAGCAAGACGCGGCATCTGATTATTTACTCATTAAATCTTGTTGCACTTCGTTGATCAGCGCATCGGCAATTTTGCCGACATCCATTTTTAGTTCACCATTACGAATCGCCAATTTTAATGCTTCAACGCGTTCAAGATTGATATCACTGCTGCCCGGTTGCATCAGTGTTGCCTGCGCATCGCTTAACTTGACGTTAGTACTGGCGGTAGCCGTCGTTTTTGCTGCGCGGGTATTGGCTACCGGAGCGTCACTGGTTTCACGTGGCTGAACGGTGCTTACAGGCTTCAGGGGGGAAGTGCGGTCAATACTCATGGTTTATTCCTCATTGAGGGCGCTTTATCATTTGTTGCTTATTTATCGGCAATGGACGGGCAATCTTTAATAGCTTACAGGTTTATAAGAATATTCCCATCGGCATCCACTACGCCACTGACTACCTGACCCGATATCATTCTCACGCGGGCTTTTTGCGCGACGGAAGCGTTATTCAGCGCCAGACCTTCAGCATTTGCACTGAACCCATCGCCACTGGCAATCACGTTAACGCGTTGTCCTGCTTTTACCCGCCAGGCCTGACGCAGCATAGTCAGCTGTATAGGTTGTTCGGGGACCAAATCGCGCAGGCTAACCGCATCAACCAGTTGATTAACATCCAGAACGGTACGCGGCGGTAGTGTATCCAGTCTGCCACGTTTAAGTTTTACACTGCCAGCGTCAAGCTTTCCCCCACGCACAACAGGCATTGCTGCAACAACATAATTCCCTGTCGCCTGTACATTCACTTGCACGTAATGCTTATCGTTGCCACAACGTGCCAGCACATTCACATTGCCCCACAGGCGGGCGTTATTAGTCATGGAAAGCAGCGGCTGTTCGCATGGCGGCAATAAATTGGGAGCAGTACGAATAGAGACGTGGACCTCATCACTTAGCCCTGCCAGTTGTGCAACGAAAAAGGTTTGCAATTGTGAGGGAAAATCGCCAGCCGCACTAAGTGGACTGAACAACATCGAGATGATCGCCACACAGCGCATTATTGTCAGCATTTTTGCCCCCGGCCATTTTCACAGCCTGAATTGTACCCGTACGCAATGACCATCAACGGCATAAATAGCAATCCATTTTGCTTTTATTCCGCCGATAACGCGCGCGTAAAGCCTTTAAGCTGACGGCAGAATTTTGATATCTGCGGAGGAGATATGCTCGATAAGCTCGACGCCGCCTTACGTTTTCAACAAGAGGCACTCAATCTGCGCGCCCAGCGTCAGGAAGTGCTGGCGGCAAATATCGCCAATGCCGATACCCCTGGTTATCAGGCGCGCGATATGGATTTTGCCAGTGAACTTAAAAAAGTGATGCAGCGCGGGAGAGATGAAACCAGCGTGGTCGCGCTGACGTTGACCTCGTCGCAGCATATTCCAGCACAGGCGTTGTCACCTCCTGCCACAGAATTGCAATACCGTATTCCGGACCAGCCTTCACTGGACGGCAATACCGTGGATATGGATCGCGAACGCACCCAGTTTGCCGATAACAGCCTGCAATACCAGATGAGCCTTAGCGCGTTGAGCGGACAAATCAAAGGCATGATGAACGTATTACAAAGCGGAAATTAACGGATGGCACTGCTGAATATTTTTGATATCGCCGGATCGGCGTTAACCGCTCAGTCTCAGCGTCTGAACGTGGCTGCCAGCAACCTGGCCAACGCCGACAGCGTGACGGGGCCAGATGGTCAGCCGTATCGGGCAAAACAGGTGGTGTTCCAGGTGAACGCCGCGCCAGGGGCAGCGACGGGCGGAGTCAAAGTGGCTGACGTGATTGAAAGCCAGGCCCCGGACAAACTGGTCTATGAACCGGGTAATCCGCTGGCGGACGCGAAGGGCTACGTGAAAATGCCAAACGTCGATGTGGTAGGCGAGATGGTTAACACCATGTCGGCGTCGCGCAGCTATCAGGCCAACGTTGAAGTACTCAATACGGTGAAAAGCATGATGCTGAAAACCCTCACGCTCGGTCAATAAAGGAGAAAGTCATGTCCATTGCGGTAACCACCACCGATCCGACAAATACCGGCGTCAGCACTACCAGCAGTAGTTCGATTACGGGCAGTAACGCCGCCGATTTACAGAGCAGCTTTCTGACTTTGCTGGTGGCGCAACTGAAAAACCAGGATCCGACCAATCCAATGGAAAACAACGAGCTGACGTCACAACTGGCGCAAATCAGCACGGTCAGCGGGATTGAAAAGCTC
Organism: Escherichia sp. E13S3; assembly: GCF_004212325.1. Taxonomy (NCBI): domain Bacteria; kingdom Pseudomonadati; phylum Pseudomonadota; class Gammaproteobacteria; order Enterobacterales; family Enterobacteriaceae; genus Escherichia; species Escherichia sp. E13S3. The sequence continues at coordinate 309,328 of NZ_RHJR01000012.1, read as the reverse complement.
AACACCACACTCGGTTCGATTTCCGGGCAGATTGATAACAGCCAGTCGCTACAGGCCAGCAACCTGATTGGTCACGGCGTGATGATCCCCGGCACCACCATTCTTGCCGGTACTGGCAGTGAAGAAGGGGCGGTGACCACCACCACGCCGTTTGGTGTTGAGCTGCAACAGGCCGCAGATAAAGTAACCGCAACCATAACCGATAAAAATGGCGCAGTTGTGCGCACCATTGATATTGGTGAGCTCAGCGCCGGAGTCCACAGTTTCACCTGGGACGGCACGTTGACTGATGGTACGACCGCGCCGAACGGTTCTTATAACGTGGCAATTAGTGCCAGCAACGGCGGTACGCAGTTGGTTGCCCAGCCATTGCAGTTTGCGCTGGTACAGGGCGTGATTCGCGGCAATAACGGTAACACGCTGGATCTCGGCACTTACGGCACCACCACCCTCGACGAAGTACGGCAGATAATTTAAGCCTTCACATTTCAGGAGTCAGTCATGGCCTTTTCTCAAGCGGTTAGCGGATTAAACGCTGCCGCCACCAATCTCGATGTCATTGGCAACAATATCGCCAACTCCGCCACCTATGGCTTTAAATCCGGCACGGCCTCTTTTGCTGATATGTTTGCTGGTTCGAAAGTGGGACTGGGAGTAAAAGTTGCAGGCATCACTCAGGATTTTACCGATGGCACGACCACAAATACTGGTCGTGGGCTGGACGTTGCTATCAGCCAGAACGGTTTTTTCCGTCTGGTAGACAGTAACGGTTCGGTGTTTTACAGCCGTAACGGGCAATTCAAACTGGATGAAAACCGTAACCTTGTGAATATGCAAGGTTTACAGTTGACCGGGTATCCGGCAACCGGTACGCCTCCGACCATCCAGCAAGGGGCGAATCCGGGCAATATTTCGATTCCAAATACCTTGATGGCGGCGAAGTCCACGACCACGGCGTCCATGCAGATTAACCTTAACTCCAGTGATACGCTTCCCACCGTGACGCCATTCAGCGCCAGTGATGCCGATAGCTATAACAAAAAAGGTTCGGTAACGGTGTATGACAGTCAGGGTAATGCCCATGACATGAGCGTCTACTTTGTGAAGACACAGGATAATACCTGGGATGTCTACACCCAGGATAGTAGTGCTCCAAACAGCATTGCAACGATAGCGACAACACTGGAATTTGATGCCAATGGTGTTCTGACGTCGGATCCAACAAAGGATATTACCACTGGCGCGATTAATGGCGCGGATCCTGCGACATTCTCCCTCAGCTTCCTCAACTCTATGCAGCAAAACACCGGCGCTAACAATATTGTGGCAACCACCCAGAACGGTTACAAACCGGGCGATCTGGTGAGTTATCAAATCAACGATGACGGCACGGTAGTCGGGAACTATTCGAACGAACAAACCCAATTGCTGGGGCAGATTGTGCTGGCCAACTTTGCCAACAACGAAGGGCTGGCATCAGAGGGGGACAACGTCTGGTCTGCAACGCAATCTTCTGGTGTCGCGCTGCTGGGAACCGCCGGGACTGGCAATTTTGGCGCACTGACCAACGGCGCCCTGGAAGCGTCCAACGTCGATCTCAGCAAAGAACTGGTCAATATGATTGTCGCCCAGCGTAACTATCAGTCTAACGCCCAGACCATCAAAACTCAGGACCAGATCCTCAACACGCTGGTTAACTTACGCTAATTGCTGACGGGATAGCTCGATGGATCACGCAATCTATACCGCGATGGGCGCCGCCAGCCAGACGCTGAATCAACAGGCGGTGACCGCCAGCAATCTGGCGAATGCCTCCACGCCCGGTTTTCGCGCGCAGTTAAACGCCTTGCGCGCAGTGCCGGTGGAAGGGCTTTCTCTGCCCACACGCACTCTGGTGACGGCATCTACGCCAGGTGCAGATATGACGTCCGGCAAGATGGATTACACCTCGCGCCCCCTGGATGTTGCGTTGCAGCAGGATGGCTGGCTGGCCGTGCAGACCGCTGACGGCAGCGAGGGGTATACGCGTAATGGCAGCATTCAGGTTGATCCCGGTGGACAACTGACGATTCAGGGGTATCCGGTGATTGGCGAGGCGGGGCCGATTGCCGTGTCGGAAGGGGCGGAAATTACTATCGCCGCCGATGGCACCATTTCGGCGCTCAATCCGGGCGATCCGGCAAATACCGTTGCGCCAGTAGGACAGTTGAAACTGGTGAGAGCCACGGGCAGTGAAGTGCAGCGTGGTGATGATGGGATCTTTCGTTTGAGTGCGGAAAGTCAGGCCACGCGTGGTCCGGTGTTACAGGCTGACCCGACGTTACGGGTGATGTCGGGCGTGCTGGAAGGTAGCAACGTCAATGCCGTTTCGGCAATGAGCGACATGATTGCCAGTGCGCGGCGTTTTGAAATGCAGATGAAGGTAATAAGCAGCGTCGATGATAACGCTGGCCGCGCCAACCAACTGCTGTCGATGAGTTAATTGAAAGGATACATGACAAACATAAGTTGCCCGACGGGCCTGCGGGATGATTCGCAATTTATTGATTTTGCGAGCCCTTGTAGGCCGGATAAAGCGTTTACGCCGCATCCGGCAAGAAGACATATGCGATTTGTCAGCAATCCACTACAGGACATTTTATGATCAGTTCATTATGGATCGCCAAAACGGGCCTCGACGCCCAGCAAACCAATATGGACGTCATTGCCAACAACCTGGCAAACGTCAGTACCAATGGTTTCAAGCGCCAGCGGGCGGTGTTTGAAGATTTACTTTATCAAACTATTCGCCAGCCTGGCGCACAGTCTTCCGAACAAACTACCTTGCCATCCGGGTTACAAATCGGTACGGGGGTGCGTCCGGTCGCCACTGAACGCTTACACAGCCAGGGCAACCTGTCGCAAACCAATAACAGCAAAGATGTGGCGATTAAAGGGCAGGGCTTTTTCCAGGTCATGCTGCCGGATGGCTCATCAGCCTATACTCGCGACGGCTCTTTTCAGGTGGATCAGAACGGACAACTGGTGACGGCGGGCGGTTTTCAGGTGCAGCCAGCAATCACCATTCCGGCGAATGCGTTAAGTATTACCATTGGTCGTGATGGCGTGGTCAGCGTTACCCAGCAAGGCCAGGCTGCTCCGGTTCAGGTTGGACAACTCAATCTCACCACGTTTATGAACGACACTGGCCTGGAGAGCATTGGCGAAAACCTCTACACCGAAACACAATCCTCCGGCGCACCGAACGAAAGCACGCCAGGTCTGAACGGCGCGGGGCTGTTGTATCAAGGATATGTTGAAACGTCTAACGTCAACGTGGCGGAGGAACTGGTCAACATGATTCAGGTACAGCGTGCCTACGAAATCAACAGTAAAGCGGTATCCACCACCGACCAGATGCTGCAAAAACTGACGCAACTCTAAAGCATACCGGTAGGGCAACTTACCGGTTTATTGATTTTTGAAGATGATAGCCATGCGAAAAAAATACGGCATTTCCACCTTGTTGGTGCTTTCACTGACCGGCTGCGCCTGGATCCCGTCTACCCCGCTGGTGCAGGGGGTGACCACGGCACAACCTGTACCGGGCCCGACGCCCGTCGCCAATGGTTCCATTTTTCAGTCTGCCCAGCCGATTAATTATGGCTATCAGCCGTTATTTGAAGATCGCCGACCACGCAATATCGGCGATACGCTGACTATTGTGTTGCAGGAAAACGTCAGCGCCAGCAAGAGTTCGTCTGCTAATGCCAGCCGCGACGGAAAAACCAACTTCGGGTTTGATACTGTGCCGCGCTATTTGCAGGGGCTGTTTGGTAATGCCCGTGCCGATGTCGATGCCTCTGGCGGTAATAGCTTCAATGGTAAAGGCGGGGCGAATGCCAGCAATACCTTTAGCGGTACCTTGACCGTGACGGTTGATCAGGTGCTGGTCAACGGCAACCTGCATGTGGTGGGCGAAAAACAGATAGCCATTAATCAGGGTACGGAATTTATTCGTTTCTCCGGCGTGGTCAATCCACGCACTATCAGTGGCAGCAACACTGTACCGTCAACCCAGGTGGCAGACGCGCGTATTGAGTACGTTGGCAATGGCTACATTAACGAAGCACAAAACATGGGCTGGTTACAGCGTTTCTTCCTTAACCTGTCTCCAATGTAAGTGAGGCTGTGGTGATTAAATTTCTCTCTGTATTCATTCTTCTGCTGGTAGCGACCGTTGCACAGGCTGACCGCATCCGCGATCTCACCAGCGTACAGGGCGTACGACAAAACTCGCTGATTGGTTATGGTCTTGTTGTTGGCCTTGACGGTACGGGCGATCAGACGACCCAGACACCGTTTACCACTCAAACACTTAATAACATGCTCTCACAGTTGGGAATTACCGTTCCGACTGGCACCAATATGCAGCTAAAAAACGTCGCTGCGGTAATGGTGACGGCGTCACTTCCGCCGTTTGGACGCCAGGGGCAAACCATCGATGTGGTGGTTTCTTCCATGGGTAATGCCAAAAGCTTGCGTGGCGGTACGTTGTTGATGACACCGCTTAAGGGCGTCGACAGCCAGGTTTATGCGCTGGCGCAGGGCAATATTCTGGTCGGTGGCGCGGGGGCATCAGCGGGAGGCAGCAGTGTTCAGGTTAACCAACTGAATGGCGGGCGGATCACCAACGGTGCGATTATTGAGCGCGAATTGCCCAGCCAATTCGGCGCTGGCAATACCCTCAATTTGCAGCTAAATGACGAAGACTTCGCGATGGCACAGCAGATCGCCGATACCATCAACCGCACCCGAGGATTCGGCAGTGCCACGGCGTTAGATGCCCGAACTATTCAGGTTCGCGTGCCGAGCGGTAATAGTTCCCAGGTGCGTTTCCTTGCCGATATCCAGAATATGCAGGTCAATGTCACCCCGCAGGACGCCAAAGTAGTGATTAACTCGCGCACCGGTTCGGTGGTGATGAATCGTGAAGTGACCCTCGACAGCTGCGCGGTGGCGCAGGGCAATCTCTCGGTTACGGTAAATCGTCAGGCCAATGTCAGCCAACCAGATACGCCGTTTGGTGGCGGGCAGACCGTGGTAACGCCACAAACACAGATCGACTTACGCCAGAGCGGCGGTTCGCTGCAAAGCGTGCGTTCCAGCGCCAGCCTCAATAACGTGGTGCGCGCGCTCAACGCCTTGGGAGCCACCCCGATGGATTTAATGTCCATACTGCAATCTATGCAAAGCGCGGGATGTCTGCGGGCAAAACTGGAAATCATCTGATGATTAGCGACAGCAAACTGCTGGCGAGCGCCGCCTGGGATGCACAATCACTTAACGATCTGAAAGCGAAAGCGGGCGAAGATCCAGCAGCAAATATTCGCCCGGTAGCTCGCCAGGTGGAAGGGATGTTTGTGCAGATGATGCTAAAAAGCATGCGTGAAGCCTTACCGAAAGATGGCCTGTTCAGCAGCGAGAATACCCGGCTCTACACCAGCATGTATGACCAGCAGATAGCCCAACAGATGACAGCAGGCAAAGGTCTGGGACTTGCGGAGATGATGGTAAAACAGATGACGCCAGAGCAGCCATTGTCCGCAGAAGAAATGCCTGCCGGACCGATGAAATTCCCACTTGAAACAGTGATGAGTTTTCAAAATAAAGCGCTCAAGCAGATGGTGCAAAAAGCTTTACCGCACAATTTCGATGCTTTGTTGCCTGGTGACAGCAAAGCGTTCCTTGCACAGCTCTCGCAGCCAGCTCAATTGGCAAGTCAGCAAAGCGGTGTGCCACATCACCTGATCCTCGCCCAGGCTGCACTGGAATCAGGCTGGGGACAACGACAAATTCGTCGCGAAAATGGCGAGCCGAGCTACAACGTGTTTGGCGTAAAAGCGTCAGGTAACTGGAAAGGGCCAGTTACTGAAATCACTACTACCGAATATGAAAACGGCGAAGCGAAGAAAGTTAAGGCGAAGTTTCGTGTTTACAGTTCTTATTTCGAAGCATTGTCAGATTACGTTGGGCTGTTAACCCGTAATCCACGCTACGCCGCCGTGACTCGCGCTGCCAGCGCCGAGTTGGGGGCGCAGGCATTACAGGACGCGGGCTATGCTACCGATCCTGAGTATGCCCGCAAACTCACCAATATGATTCAGCAATTGAAATCGGTAAGCGACAAGGTGAGCAAAACCTACAGTATGAGTATCGATAATCTGTTCTGAATAATTCAAGTCCGGCGGGTGTCTGCCGATAATGCTCTGTAATTGAAGGCTTACAAGGAACCTCCATGTCCAGCTTGATTAATAACGCCATGAGCGGACTTAACGCTGCCCAGGCGGCGTTAAATACGGCGAGTAATAATATTTCCAGCTATAACGTTGCCGGATATACCCGACAAACCACCATTATGGCGCAGGCTAACAGTACGTTAGGTGCGGGCGGTTGGGGAGGCAATGGCGTCTATGTTTCTGGCGTGCAGCGTGAATACGATGCGTTTATTACCAATCAGTTACGTGCGGCCCAGACCCAGAGTAGCGGCCTGACTTCCCGTTATGAGCAAATGTCGAAAATCGACAATATGCTCTCTGGCAGCACCACGTCGCTGGCAACGCAAATGCAGGACTTCTTTACCAGTTTGCAAACGCTGGTCAGTAACGCAGAAGATCCGGCTGCGCGGCAGGCGCTGATTGGCAAGGCGGAAGGTCTGGTAAATCAGTTTAAAACCACCGACCAGTATCTGCGCGACCAGGACAAACAGGTCAATGTCGCGATAGGTGCCAGCGTCGACCAGATCAATAATTATGCCAAACAAATCGCCAGCCTGAACGATCAGATCTCCCGTTTAACAGGCGTGGGAGCAGGGGCTTCACCCAACGATCTCCTTGATCAACGCGATCAACTGGTGAGTGAATTAAACCAGATCGTTGGTGTTGAGGTCAGCGTTCAGGATGGCGGTACTTACAATATCACTATGGCCAATGGGTATTCGCTGGTTCAGGGCAGTTCGGCACGTCAGCTTGCAGCAGTCCCATCCAGTGCCGATCCTTCTCGTACGACAGTCGCTTATGTTGATGGGACGGCGGAACATATTGAGATCCCGGAGAAATTACTGAATACGGGGTCACTGGGCGGTATTCTGACATTTCGTTCTCAGGACCTGGACCAGACGCGTAATACGCTCGGGCAACTGGCGCTGGCATTTGCTGAGGCTTTCAATGCCCAACATAACAAGGGGTATGATGCCAATGGTAAAGAAGGGGAGGATTTCTTTGCTATTGGTAAGCCCGCTGTTCTGGAAAATAGCAAAAACAAAGGAAGCTCCGCGATCGGTGCTACGGTGACCGATAGTTCCGCTGTGCTGGCGACAGATTACAAAATCTCGTTCAAAGATAATCAGTGGCAGGTCACCCGTCTGGCCAGCAATACCACTTTTACGGTGGTGCCGGATGCCGACGGTAAAGTCTCATTTGATGGTCTGGAACTGACCTTCACCGGAACGCCAAAACCAAACGACAGCTTCACGTTGACACCGGTAAGCGATGCCATCGTCAATATGGATGTACTAATCACTGACGAAGCGAAAATCGCCATGGCAAGCGACGAAACTGCCGGTGAAAGCGACAACCGCAATGGTCAGGCGCTGCTGGATTTGCAAACTAATGGCAAAACGGTCGGCGGGGGGAAATCCTTTAACGATGCCTATGCCTCGTTGGTTAGCGATATCGGGAATAAAACCGCCACGTTGAAAACCAGCAGCACTACTCAAAGTAATGTGGTGACGCAACTTTCTAATCAGCAGCAGTCTATCTCTGGCGTCAATCTCGACGAAGAGTACGGCAATCTGCAACGTTTTCAGCAGTATTATCTGGCCAATGCCCAGGTTCTGCAGACGGCGAATGCCATTTTTGATGCGCTGATTAACATTCGCTAAGGGGAGATAAGATGCGTTTCAGTACCCAGATGATGTACCAGCAAAATATGCGTGGTATCACCAATTCTCAGGCGGAATGGATGAAGTACGGCGAACAGATGTCGACGGGTAAGCGAGTCGTTAACCCTTCTGACGATCCCATTGCAGCATCACAAGCCGTAGTTCTCTCCCAGGCGCAGGCGCAAAACAGCCAGTACACACTGGCGCGGACTTTTGCAACCCAAAAGGTGTCGCTGGAAGAAAGCGTGCTTGGCCAGGTGACGACGGCAATCCAGAATGCCCAGGAAAAAATTGTTTATGCCAGCAACGGCACGTTAAGTGATGATGACCGGGCATCGTTGGCAACGGATATTCAGGGGATCCGCGACCAGTTGTTAAACCTGGCGAATACCACGGATGGGAACGGGCGCTACATTTTTGCCGGTTATAAAACAGAATCCGCGCCGTTTAGTGAGGCTGACGGTGATTATGTCGGCGGAACAGAAAGTATTAAGCAGCAGGTCGATGCCTCTCGCTCAATGGTGATAGGGCATACCGGTGACAAAATTTTCAACAGTATCACCAGCAACGCGGTAGCGGAACCTGACGGTAGCGATTCTGAAACTAACCTGTTTGCTATGCTGGATAGCGCCATCGCGGCGCTAAAAACGCCAGTCGCAGATAGCGAAGCGGATAAAGAAACCGCCGCTGCGGCATTGGATAAAACCAACCGTGGCCTGAAAAACTCACTGAATAATGTCCTGACCGTACGCGCGGAACTCGGCACGCAACTGAATGAACTGGAGTCGCTGGATTCATTAGGAAGCGATCGCGCTTTAGGGCAAACGCAGCAGATGAGCGATCTGGTTGATGTGGACTGGAATGCAACTATTTCCTCTTACATCATGCAGCAAACGGCATTGCAGGCATCGTATAAAGCATTTACCGATATGCAGGGATTGTCACTCTTCCAACTCAACAAATAAGCTCGCTTTAAAACATATCATGAAACTGGGTATGTTTTGTCTGCCTGCTCTGGGATCGCCGGGGCGGGCATTTTTTTGCTATGAGTTCACCGATACTGATCTGCGTTGATGTCATTCACTGAAATAAAAAGCCCCGGCGGTTGCCAGGGCTTGATCACTTTGAGTTAAGTTTTACTCAACAGGTTGCGGACGCGCAGGGCCAGCAGATGCATGATGTGTTGCCGCATGACCACCTGCGGCACCTTTACCTTCAAAGGCAAAGCTTGGGCGCTGCCAGTCACTGTGACGCGGTGCTTCCGGAACATATTCCGGTGCCGGAGCGCGCGTCATCGGCGCGGTAGCGTGGTTATGTTCAACGATTACCTCGGATACAACAGGAGCTACCGTTTCAACTTCAGCTGCGACTTCAGCGACGACCGGGGCGGCAGGTTGAGCGACAACTTCAGGTTCGGTAACCACAACCTCGGCAGTTTCGGCAACTTCTTCAATGTCTGCCGTCTCTTCCTGCGGTTCAACTACCGGTTCTGCGTGCTCTGCAACGTCCTGCGCTACGGCAACATCGGCCTCGGCAATCACCTGAGGCTGTTCTGTTACCGCTGCGGCAATCACGTCAGGATGCGTTGTTTCAACAACTTCTGGTTGCGGTTCTGCAACCTGAACAGGTGTTTCTACAACTTCAGCCACCTCTTCAACAACCGGCGCAGCAACAACAGGTTCGACAGCGGCAGCAACAGGGACTTCTGTCACCATCGGCTGCACCTGCACTTCTTCCTGTTCGCGTTGCTCCTCAACCTGTACATCTTGCGGACGTACAATTGGATAGCGGATCCAGACTTTGCCAGAGGCCAGTTCCGGAGACGCGCACGCTACGGTCAACGGCATTGGCGACTGGGTTGGATAACGCTCATCACGATAGCGACGACGACGCTGACCACTCACGCGCAGGTGACGAGGCGAACGGCGAGAACGACGCGGCATGCCACCGTTGTCACGGTTGTCGGCATTGTTCTCTTCTTGCTGTTCCGGCGCAGTTTGCGCTACGACTGGCAGCGGTACTTTCACCAGTTCAGTGCTCGGGGCTTGCGCTTCCTGAGTAACCGGCTCGGCAGCGACAGTTTCTTCAACCACCGGTGCGGTGACCACTTCTTCCGCAACGCTTTGTTCATAGCGCACTTTCTGATTCAGCTGACGTTGTTTACGACGCGGCTGAACCGGACGTACACGTTCTTCCTGTTCGGTTTCCTGAACAGATTGCTCTTCAACATTCAGCGCCTTCACTTCTTGTTGCGCCTGACGTTTATCATCGTTACGGCGGCGGCTACGTTCACGGCGCGGCGCTTGCTGTTCGTCTGTGGTACGCGCTTTTTCCGTTACATCAGCCTGCTGACGGCTCTCACGCGTCTCAGCCGTTTGCTGCTGCGCCTGGCGACGATTACGACGGTTTTCTTCGCGATTATCGCTACCCTCCGTACGTTCGCTACGCGTGTCGCGGCGTTCATTACGGTCACGGCGGTTGTTCTGACGAGGCTTACGGCGATCCTGTTGGCGTTCCGGTTTCGCTTCCTCTTTTGGTGCAGGTTGCTCGACCGATTTGGTTTCTTCACCGCCACTGAACAGCGATTTCAGTACACTGAAAAGGCGGCTCAACAGACCCGGTTGTGCCGGAGCTGCTGGCGTTGCTGGTGCCGCTTTAGGTGCCGGGGCTGCTGCAGGCGCTACAGGTTCAGCCGGAGCTGGCGCTGGTGGCACATCCGGCATAGCAAAGGTTGCCAGTGCAGGTTGTTCAGGACGCTTACGTTCAGCGAACTCTTCTTCAGACGGCAACGCCATCGCTTCTTCATGCAGTTTCGGCAGCATGTAGCTTAAGGTCGGCGTTTCTTCCCCTTTACGCACGCGCAGCACGTGGTAGTGCGGAGTTTCCATCTGATCGTTTGGTACAATCACACAGCGTACGCCGTCCTGACGAGTTTCAATGGCATTTACCGCAGAACGTTTTTCGTTCAGCAGGTAAGAAGCGATTGGCACAGGAACAATGGCGTGGACTTCCTGGGTGTTCTCTTTCAGCGCTTCTTCTTCAATCAGACGCAGAATAGAGAGCGACAGGGATTCATTGTCACGCACGGTGCCAGTACCGGAACAACGCGGACAAACGTGATGACTGGATTCACCCAGCGACGGGCTCAGGCGCTGACGGGACATCTCCAGCAGGCCGAAGCGAGAAATATGGCTGATTTGAATACGAGCACGGTCCTGACGCACCGCTTCGCGCAGACGGTTTTCTACCGCACGCTGGTGGCGTACTGGCGTCATGTCGATGAAGTCGATAACAATCAGACCACCGAGGTCACGTAAACGCAGCTGACGAGCAATTTCATCAGCAGCTTCCAGGTTGGTGTTAAACGCAGTTTCTTCAATATCGCCGCCGCGAGTTGCACGTGCGGAGTTGATGTCGATGGCGGTTAACGCTTCGGTGCTGTCGATAACAATAGAGCCACCAGACGGCAGACGAACTTCACGCTGGAAGGCGGACTCAATCTGCGATTCAATCTGGTAGTGGCTGAACAGCGGAATTTCACCGGTGTACAGTTTGATTTTGCTGCTGAAATCCGGGCGACCTAATGCAGCGATATGCTGACGCGCCAGTTCGAGCACTTTCGGATTATCGATAAGAATTTCGCCGATGTCCTGGCGTAAGTAATCGCGGAATGCGCGAACGATTACGTTGCTCTCCTGGTGAATCAGGAACGGAGCAGGGCGACTTTCAGCGGCTTTTTTGATCGCTTCCCAGTGTTTCAGACGGAAGCTTAAATCCCATTGCAGCGCCTCGGCAGATTTGCCGACGCCTGCGGTACGCACGATAAGCCCCATGCCTTCCGGCAGTTCCAGGCTTGCCAGTGCTTCTTTTAATTCGGTACGGTCGTCGCCTTCAATACGGCGAGAAATGCCACCCGCGCGCGGGTTGTTTGGCATCAGAACCAGATAGCTACCCGCCAGGCTGATAAAGGTGGTCAGCGCAGCCCCTTTGTTGCCGCGCTCTTCTTTATCAATCTGAACAATAACTTCCTGGCCTTCACGCAACACATCTTTAATGTTGGGGCGACCATGAGCACTGTAGTTAGCTGGGAAATATTCGCGGGCAATTTCTTTTAGAGGGAGGAAACCGTGACGTTCAGCGCCGTAATCAACAAAAGCAGCTTCCAGACTCGGTTCAATGCGGGTGATTTTACCTTTGTAGATGTTAGCCTTTTTCTGCTCATGCCCCGGGCTTTCGATATCCAGGTCATACAGACGCTGCCCATCTACAAGGGCAACGCGCAACTCTTCCTGCTGAGTTGCGTTAATTAACATTCTTTTCATCGTAACTTACTCATTATTCTTACATTGACGACTAAGCTGCGGGCAAAGTAACGCCTTGCCGGGTGTGAACCGATGGCCTCGTGTCTAGTCGCGTCGCCAACCTCACGGTTATCGTCAGCTCAAAGAGGCGCAGAGTGTCGGTTGCCCGTTTTTCATGCGGAAAAACAGCGCAATTATCAGAGAAACAGACTGGGTATTACTCTCCAGAAATATTTCCATCTACCGGTAAGGACTGCAACCCGCAGCCCGCTAACTGCCTGAAAGATCAATACGTCTTACGCCATTGCTGCGTTGATGATCGGTCGGGCAAAATGGGTTATTCCGTAAAATTTCTTGTTTTAACAAGGTTGGACACGGAAACGTTCTCATTATTCCATTGCAAGCCTTGTTATAGCAAGATGACTTTTACCATTTATCACCCACTTACTCACAGTTTTTTCACTTCTTGCTGGCGATTGGTTTAATAACCACCAATTAGGTGATCACCCTGCGAAGTAATAAGGTGCAAAACTAAATATAAGCATAGAAAAATGAGTGGCGCGAATCCTGCTGGCTATTTAGAATCGCCCACCATGAAAACAGAGACTCCATCCGTAAAAATCGTTGCTATCACTGCTGACGAAGCAGGGCAACGTATCGATAATTTTTTGCGTACCCAACTGAAAGGCGTACCAAAAAGTATGATCTACCGTATTTTGCGTAAAGGTGAAGTACGGGTGAACAAAAAACGTATTAAACCTGAATATAAACTCGAAGCTGGCGATGAAGTGCGTATCCCGCCAGTTCGCGTTGCCGAACGGGAAGAAGATGCGGTGTCGCCACATCTGCAAAAAGTGGCGGCGCTGGCGGATGTCATCTTATATGAAGATGATCATATTCTGGTGCTGAATAAACCGTCCGGCACGGCGGTACATGGCGGCAGTGGTTTAAGTTTCGGGGTTATTGAAGGTTTGCGGGCGTTGCGCCCTGAAGCGCGGTTCCTCGAACTGGTGCATCGACTCGACAGGGACACTTCAGGCGTGCTGCTGGTGGCGAAAAAACGCTCGGCGTTACGTTCGCTGCATGAGCAGTTACGTGAAAAAGGCATGCAGAAAGATTACCTGGCGCTGGTGCGCGGCCAGTGGCAGTCACACGTGAAGAGTGTACAAGCGCCGTTATTGAAGAATATTTTGCAAAGCGGTGAGCGCATTGTGCGTGTGAGTCAGGAAGGTAAACCATCCGAAACGCGTTTTAAAGTGGAGGAACGCTATGCGTTTGCCACCCTGGTGCGTTGTAGCCCGGTTACCGGACGTACTCATCAGATCCGTGTGCATACTCAGTATGCCGGTCATCCGATAGCGTTTGACGATCGTTACGGCGACCGTGAATTCGATAAACAACTAACTGAATCGGGAACGGGGTTAAATCGTTTGTTCCTGCATGCGGCGGCGTTGAAGTTTACGCATCCGGGGACCGGTGAGGTGATGCGTATCGAAGCGCCAATGGATAATGGTTTGAAGCGTTGTTTGCAGAAACTGCATAACACGCGTTAATGCGAGCATATAAACCTGGTAGTCGGCGGTAGGCCTGATAAGGCGTTTACGCCGCATCAGGCAGTCAGCACCAATTGCCGGATGCGGCGTAAACGCGTCCGGCCCATAAAATTATCCCATCAGCGGGTTTTGCCCTTCCCGGCGCAACATCTGACAGAGCGCAATAAGCGGCAAACCAACCAGCGTGTTAGGGTCACGCCCCTCTAAGCGCTCAAACAGCGTAATACCAAACCCTTCACTCTTAAAGCTGCCTGCGCAGTGCAGGGGATGTTCTTTACGCACGTAATTATCAATCTCCGCCTCGCTCAGGTGACGGAAATGGACGTCAAAAGGTTCAACTTCTGTTTGCAGATGCCCATTCGCCGAATTAAACAGCGCCAGCCCGGTATAGAAGGTGACAATATTGCCACTGGCTTTACGTAATTGCAGACGGGCATTTTCTTCCGTTAACGGTTTGCCAGTGATTTCACCGTCCAGTACACACACCTGATCAGAACCAATAATTAAATGATCCGGATAACGTGACGCCAGGGATTGCGCTTTTTCCTGCGCCAGTCGAAGCACCAACTGGCGCGGTGATTCATCGCTGCGCGGGGTTTCGTCGACCTCCGGCGCGGCACATTCGAAAGAGATTTGCAGTTTTTCCAGTAGGACGCGGCGCCAGGGCGATGTGGAGGCTAAAATAAGTTTAGGCATATTTTTTTCCATCAGATATAGCGTATTGATGATAGCCATTTTAAACTATGCGCTTCGTTTTGCAGGTTGATGTTCGTTGTCAGCACTGAACGAAAATAAAGCAGTAACCCGCAATGTGTGCGAATTATTGGCAAAAGGCAACCACAGGCTGCCTTTTTCTTTGACTCTATGACGTTACAAAGTTAATATGCGCGCCCTATGCAAAAGGTAAAATTACCCCTGACTCTCGATCCGGTTCGTACGGCTCAAAAACGCCTTGATTACCAGGGTATTTATACTCCTGATCAGGTTGAGCGCGTCGCCGAATCTGTGGTCAGTGTGGACAGTGATGTGGAATGCTCCATGTCGTTCGCTATCGATAACCAACGTCTCGCGGTGTTAAACGGCGATGCGAAGGTGACGGTAACGCTCGAGTGTCAGCGTTGCGGGAAGCCGTTTACTCATCAGGTCTACACAACGTATTGTTTTAGTCCTGTGCGTTCAGACGAACAGGCTGAAGCACTGCCGGAAGCGTATGAACCGATTGAGGTTAACGAATTCGGTGAAATCGATCTGCTTGCAATGGTTGAAGATGAAATCATCCTCGCCTTGCCGGTAGTTCCGGTGCATGATTCTGAACACTGTGAAGTGTCCGAAGCGGACATGGTCTTTGGTGAACTGCCTGAAGAAGCGCAAAAGCCAAACCCATTTGCCGTATTAGCCAGCTTAAAGCGTAAGTAATTGGTGCTCCCCGTTGGATCGGGGATAAACCGTAATTGAGGAGTAAGGTCCATGGCCGTACAACAGAATAAACCAACCCGTTCCAAACGTGGCATGCGTCGTTCCCATGACGCGCTGACCGCAGTCACCAGCCTGTCTGTAGACAAAACTTCTGGTGAAAAACACCTGCGTCACCACATCACTGCCGACGGTTACTACCGCGGCCGCAAGGTCATCGCTAAGTAATCACGCGTCTGCGTGATGAAGCTTAGTGAGGATTTTCCCCAGGCAACTGGGGAAAGACCAAACCGGGCGGCGACGATACCTTGACACGTCTAACCCTGGCGTTAGATGTCATGGGAGGGGATTTCGGTCCTTCCGTGACAGTGCCTGCAGCTTTGCAGGCACTGAATTCTAATTCGCAACTCACTCTTCTTTTAGTCGGTAATCCCGACGCCATCACGCCATTACTTGCTAAAGCTGACTTTGAACAACGTTCGCGTCTGCAGATTATCCCTGCGCAGTCAGTTATCGCCAGTGATGCCCGGCCTTCGCAAGCTATTCGCGCCAGTCGCGGTAGCTCAATGCGCGTGGCGCTGGAGCTGGTTAAAGAAGGTAGAGCACAAGCCTGCGTCAGCGCTGGTAATACCGGAGCGTTGATGGGACTGGCAAAATTATTACTCAAGCCCCTTGAGGGGATTGAGCGTCCTGCGTTGGTGACGGTGCTGCCGCATCAGCAAAAGGGCAAAACGGTGGTCCTTGATTTAGGGGCCAACGTCGATTGTGATAGCACGATGTTGGTGCAATTCGCCATTATGGGCTCTGTTTTGGCTGAAGAGGTGGTGGAAATTCCCAACCCTCGCGTGGCGTTGCTCAATATTGGTGAAGAAGAAGTGAAGGGTCTTGACAGCATTCAGGATGCCTCAGCTGTGCTGAAAACAATCCCTTCTATCAATTACATCGGCTATCTTGAAGCCAATGAGTTATTAACTGGCAAGACAGATGTGCTGGTCTGTGACGGCTTTACAGGAAATGTCACATTAAAGACGATGGAAGGTGTTGTCAGGATGTTCCTTTCTCTGCTGAAATCTCAGGGTGAAGGAAAAAAACGGTCGTGGTGGCTACTGTTATTAAAGCGTTGGCTACAAAAGAGCCTGACGAGGCGATTCAGTCACCTCAACCCCGACCAGTATAACGGCGCCTGTCTGTTAGGATTGCGCGGCACGGTGATAAAAAGTCATGGTGCGGCCAATCAGCGAGCTTTTGCGGTCGCGATTGAACAGGCAGTGCAGGCGGTGCAGCGACAAGTTCCTCAGCGAATTGCCGCTCGCCTGAAATCTGTATACCCAGCTGGTTTTGAGCTGCTGGACGATGGCAAAAGCGGAACTCTGCGGTAGCAGGACGCTGCCAGCGAACTCGCAGTTTGCAAGTGACGGTATATAACCGAAAAGTGACTGAGCGTACATGTATACGAAGATTATTGGTACTGGCAGCTATCTGCCCGAACAAGTGCGGACAAACGCCGATCTGGAAAAAATGGTGGATACTTCTGACGAGTGGATTGTTACTCGTACCGGTATTCGCGAACGCCATATTGCTGCGCCAAACGAAACCGTTTCAACCATGGGTTTTGAAGCGGCAACGCGTGCAATTGAAATGGCAGGCATCGATAAAGACCAGATTGGCCTGATTGTTGTGGCAACGACTTCTGCCACCCACGCCTTCCCGAGCGCAGCATGTCAGATCCAAAGCATGCTGGGCATCAAAGGCTGCCCGGCGTTTGACGTTGCCGCAGCCTGCGCAGGTTTCACCTATGCATTGAGTGTGGCCGATCAATACGTGAAATCTGGCGCGGTGAAGTATGCTCTGGTCGTCGGTTCCGATGTACTGGCGCGCACCTGCGATCCCACAGATCGTGGGACCATTATCATTTTTGGCGATGGCGCGGGCGCTGCGGTGTTGGCTGCCTCTGAAGAGCCGGGAATCATCTCTACCCATCTGCATGCCGACGGTAGTTATGGTGAATTGCTGACGCTGCCAAACGCCGACCGCGTGAATCCAGAGAATTCAATTCATCTGACCATGGCGGGC
This sequence comes from Escherichia sp. E13S3, assembly GCF_004212325.1. Taxonomy (NCBI): domain Bacteria; kingdom Pseudomonadati; phylum Pseudomonadota; class Gammaproteobacteria; order Enterobacterales; family Enterobacteriaceae; genus Escherichia; species Escherichia sp. E13S3. The sequence continues at coordinate 292,067 of NZ_RHJR01000012.1, read as the reverse complement.
AACGAAGTCTTCAAAGTTGCGGTAACGGAGCTGGCGCACATCGTTGATGAGACGCTGGAAGCAAATAATCTTGACCGTTCCCAACTGGACTGGCTGGTTCCACATCAGGCGAACCTGCGTATTATCAGCGCAACGGCGAAAAAACTCGGCATGTCAATGGACAATGTCGTTGTGACGCTGGACCGTCATGGTAATACCTCTGCCGCTTCTGTACCGTGCGCGCTGGATGAAGCCGTACGCGACGGGCGTATTAAGCCGGGGCAGTTGGTTCTGCTTGAAGCCTTTGGCGGTGGATTCACCTGGGGCTCCGCGCTGGTTCGTTTCTAGGATAAGGATTTAAACATGACGCAATTTGCATTTGTGTTCCCTGGTCAGGGTTCTCAAACCGTTGGCATGCTGGCTGATATGGCGGCGAGCTATCCAATTGTCGAAGAAACCTTTGCTGAAGCTTCTGCGGCGCTGGGCTATGACCTGTGGGCGCTGACCCAGCAGGGGCCAGCCGAAGAACTGAATAAAACCTGGCAAACTCAGCCAGCACTGTTAACTGCCTCTGTTGCACTGTACCGTGTATGGCAGCAGCAGGGCGGTAAAGCACCGGCGATGATGGCCGGTCACAGCCTGGGTGAATACTCCGCGCTGGTTTGCGCTGGTGTGATTGATTTTGCTGATGCGGTACGTCTGGTTGAGATGCGCGGCAAGTTCATGCAAGAAGCCGTACCGGAAGGAACTGGCGCAATGGCGGCAATCATCGGTCTGGATGATGCGTCTATTGCGAAAGCTTGTGAAGATGCAGCAGAAGGTCAGGTCGTTTCTCCGGTAAACTTCAACTCTCCGGGCCAGGTGGTTATTGCTGGTCACAAAGAAGCGGTTGAACGTGCTGGCGCTGCCTGTAAAGCTGCGGGCGCGAAACGTGCGCTGCCGTTGCCGGTGAGCGTACCTTCTCACTGTGCGCTGATGAAACCCGCTGCCGACAAACTGGCGGTTGAATTAGCGAAAATCACCTTTAACGCGCCGACCGTTCCGGTTGTGAATAACGTTGATGTCAAATGCGAAACCAATGGCGATGCCATTCGTGATGCACTGGTACGTCAGTTGTATAACCCGGTTCAATGGACGAAATCCGTTGAATACATGGCAGCGCAAGGCGTTGAGCATCTTTATGAAGTGGGACCGGGCAAAGTGCTTACTGGCCTGACGAAACGTATTGTCGACACCCTGACCGCCTCGGCGCTGAACGAACCTTCAGCGATGGCAGCGGCGCTCGAGCTTTAAAAGAGGAACAACATGAATTTTGAAGGAAAAATCGCACTGGTAACCGGTGCTAGCCGCGGGATTGGCCGTGCAATCGCTGAAACGCTCGCGGCTCGTGGCGCGAAAGTTATCGGTACTGCGACCAGTGAAAGCGGCGCTCAGGCGATCAGTGATTATTTAGGCGCCAACGGTAAAGGTCTGATGTTGAATGTGACCGACCCGGCATCTATCGAATCTGTTCTGGAAAAAATTCGCGCAGAATTTGGTGAAGTCGATATCCTGGTCAATAATGCCGGTATCACTCGTGATAACCTGTTAATGCGAATGAAAGATGATGAGTGGAACGATATTATCGAAACCAACCTTTCATCTGTTTTCCGTCTGTCAAAAGCGGTAATGCGCGCTATGATGAAAAAGCGTCATGGTCGTATTATCACTATCGGTTCTGTGGTTGGTACCATGGGAAATGGCGGTCAGGCCAACTACGCTGCGGCGAAAGCGGGCTTGATCGGCTTCAGTAAATCACTGGCGCGCGAAGTTGCGTCACGCGGTATTACTGTAAACGTTGTTGCTCCGGGCTTTATTGAAACGGACATGACACGTGCGCTGAGCGATGACCAGCGTGCGGGTATCCTGGCGCAGGTTCCTGCGGGTCGCCTCGGCGGCGCACAGGAAATCGCCAACGCGGTTGCATTCCTGGCATCCGACGAAGCAGCTTACATCACGGGTGAAACTTTGCATGTGAACGGCGGGATGTACATGGTCTGACCGCGATTTGCACAAAATGCTCATGTTGCGCGCAGTCTGCGTGGTTATGAGTAATAATAAGTGCAAAATGATTTGCGTTGTTGGGGGGTATGGCCTCAAAATAACGCAAAATCGTGGTAAGACCTGCCGGGATTTAGTTGCAAATTTTTCAACATTTTATACACTACGAAAACCATCGCGAAAGCGAGTTTTGATAGGAAATTTAAGAGTATGAGCACTATCGAAGAACGCGTTAAGAAAATTATCGGCGAACAGCTGGGCGTTAAGCAGGAAGAAGTTACCAACAATGCTTCTTTCGTTGAAGACCTGGGCGCGGATTCTCTTGACACCGTTGAGCTGGTAATGGCTCTGGAAGAAGAGTTTGATACTGAGATTCCGGACGAAGAAGCTGAGAAAATCACCACCGTTCAGGCTGCCATTGATTACATCAACGGCCACCAGGCGTAAGTGAACATCTCCAGGCGGTCGTTCGACCGCCTGAGTTTTTTCTTTTTTGTCCCACTAGAATCATTTTTTTCCCTCCCTGGAGGACAAACGTGTCTAAGCGTCGTGTAGTTGTGACCGGACTGGGCATGTTGTCTCCTGTCGGCAATACCGTAGAGTCTACCTGGAAAGCTCTGCTTGCCGGTCAGAGTGGCATCAGCCTAATCGACCATTTCGATACTAGCGCCTATGCAACGAAATTTGCTGGCTTAGTAAAGGATTTTAACTGTGAGGACATTATCTCGCGCAAAGAACAGCGCAAGATGGATGCCTTCATTCAATATGGAATTGTCGCTGGCGTTCAGGCCATGCAGGATTCTGGCCTTGAAATAACGGAAGAGAACGCAACCCGCATTGGTGCCGCAATTGGCTCCGGGATTGGCGGCCTCGGACTGATCGAAGAAAACCACACATCTCTGATGAACGGTGGTCCGCGTAAGATCAGCCCATTCTTCGTTCCGTCAACGATTGTGAACATGGTGGCAGGTCACCTGACTATCATGTATGGCCTGCGTGGCCCAAGCATCTCTATCGCGACCGCCTGTACTTCTGGCGTGCACAACATCGGTCAAGCTGCGCGTATTATCGCGTATGGCGATGCTGACGTGATGGTTGCAGGTGGCGCAGAGAAAGCCAGTACGCCGCTGGGCGTTGGTGGTTTTGGCGCGGCACGTGCATTATCTACCCGCAATGATAACCCGCAAGCGGCTAGCCGTCCGTGGGATAAAGAGCGTGATGGTTTCGTACTGGGCGATGGCGCCGGTATGCTGGTACTTGAAGAGTACGAACACGCGAAAAAACGCGGTGCGAAAATTTACGCTGAACTCGTCGGCTTTGGTATGAGCAGCGATGCTTACCATATGACGTCGCCGCCGGAAAACGGCGCAGGCGCAGCACTGGCAATGGCAAATGCTCTGCGTGACGCAGGAATTGAGCCTGGCCAGATTGGCTACGTGAATGCGCACGGTACTTCTACGCCAGCTGGCGATAAAGCTGAAGCGCAGGCCGTGAAAACTATCTTCGGTGAAGCTGCAAGCCGTGTGCTGGTAAGCTCCACGAAATCCATGACCGGTCACCTGTTAGGTGCAGCAGGTGCAGTAGAGTCTATCTACTCCATCCTGGCGCTGCGCGATCAGGCTGTTCCGCCGACCATCAACCTGGATAACCCGGATGAAGGTTGCGATCTGGATTTTGTGCCGCATGAAGCGCGTCAGGTCAGCGGAATGGAATACACCCTGTGTAACTCCTTCGGCTTCGGTGGCACCAATGGTTCTTTGATCTTCAAAAAGATCTAAGTCGCCATTTCCCACCTACATAAAAGGTCCGCTTGCGGGCCTTTTTTCTTAGATTTTATTCAGACTTGTTCCGCAGTGAACATGCTGCCACACTTACAATCCTATTATAAGGAGCCGGTATGTTCTTAATTAACGGTCATAAACAGGATTCGCTGGCAGCAAGCGATCGGGCCATACAATTTGGCGATGGCTGTTTCACGACAGCCAGAATTATCGACGGTAAAGTCCGCTTATTATCCGCGCACATTACGCGACTACAGGAAGCCTGTCAGCGGTTAATGATCGTTTGTGACTTCTGGGTGCAGCTTGAGCACGAGATGGCGACTCTGGCGGCAGAGCAGCAGAATGGAGTGCTGAAAGTGGTGATCAGTCGTGGCAGTGGTGGGCGAGGGTACAGTACGTTAAACAGCGGACCGGCAACGCGCATGCTCTCAGTTACGGCTTACCCAACGCATTACGACCGCTTACGCAAAGAGGGAATTCTGCTGGCACTAAGCCCGGTACGCCTGGGACGCAATCCTCATCTTGCGGGAATTAAACATCTTAATCGTCTTGAGCAAGTATTGATTCGCTCTCATCTTGAGCAGACAAACGCCGACGAGGCGCTGGTTCTTGACAGTGAAGGGTGGGTTACGGAATGCTGTGCAGCTAATTTGTTCTGGCGTAAAGGCAACGTGGTCTACACGCCGCGTCTGGATCAGGCTGGAGTTAACGGTATTATGCGACAATTCTGTATCCGTTTACTGGCACAATCCTCCTATCAGATTGCCGAAGTGCAAGCCTCGTTGGAAGATGTGATGCAGGCAGATGAAGTGATGGTTTGTAATGCGCTGATGCCAGTTATGCCTGTGCGTGCCTGTGATGATGTCTTCTTTTCGTCAACAACGCTATATGAATATTTAGCCCCACTTTGTGAGCACCCGAATTAGTCATGAAAAAAGTGTTATTGATTATCCTGTTATTGCTGATGGTACTGGGTATCGCCGCTGGTGTGGGCGTCTGGAAGGTTCGCCATCTTGCCGACAGCAAATTACTTATTAAAGAAGAGACGATATTCACCCTGAAACCTGGAACCGGAAGAATGGCTCTCGGTGAACAATTGTATGCCGATAAAATCATCAATCGCCCCCGCGTCTTTCAGTGGTTGCTGCGTATTGAGCCGGACCTTTCCCATTTCAAAGCCGGGACTTATCGCTTTACGCCGCAGATGACCGTGCGCGAAATGTTACAGCTGCTGAAAAGCGGGAAAGAAGCGCAGTTTCCGCTACGTCTGGTAGAAGGGATGCGTCTGAGCGACTACCTCAAACAATTGCGTGAGGCACCCTATATCACACACACGTTAAGCGACGATAAATACGCTACCGTGGCGCAGGCCCTGGAACTTGAAAATCCAGAGTGGATTGAGGGCTGGTTTTGGCCAGACACCTGGATGTATACCGCTAATACCACTGATGTCGCGTTACTCAAACGAGCGCACAAGAAAATGGTGAAAGCGGTCGATAGCGCCTGGGATGGGCGAGCGGATGGTCTGCCGTATAAAGATAAAAACCAGTTGGTAACGATGGCGTCGATAATCGAAAAAGAAACCGCCGTTGCCAGCGAGCGCGATCAGGTTGCCTCAGTATTTATCAACCGTTTACGTATCGGCATGCGCCTGCAAACCGACCCGACGGTGATTTACGGGATGGGAGAGCGTTATAATGGCAAACTTTCTCGTGCAGATCTGGAAACGCCGACAGCGTATAACACCTACACCATTACTGGTCTGCCGCCAGGCGCGATTGCTACGCCGGGGGCGGATTCGCTGAAGGCTGCTGCGCATCCGGCGAAAACGCCGTATCTCTATTTTGTGGCCGATGGTAAAGGCGGTCACACGTTTAATACCAATCTTGCCAGTCATAACAAGTCTGTGCAGGATTACCTGAAAGTGCTTAAGGAAAAAAATGCGCAGTAAGTATATCGTCATTGAAGGGCTGGAAGGCGCAGGCAAAACCACCGCGCGAAACGTGGTGGTTGAGACGCTTGAGCAACTGGGGATCCGCGACATGGTTTTCACTCGAGAACCCGGCGGTACGCAGCTGGCGGAAAAATTAAGAAGCCTGGTGCTGGATATCAAATCGGTAGGCGATGAAGTCATTACCGATAAAGCCGAAGTACTGATGTTTTATGCCGCGCGCGTTCAGCTGGTGGAAACTGTCATCAAACCGGCGCTGGCGAAAGGCACCTGGGTGATTGGCGATCGGCACGATCTCTCCACTCAGGCGTATCAGGGCGGCGGTCGTGGCATTGACCAGCATATGCTGGCAACGCTGCGTGATGCTGTTCTGGGGGATTTTCGTCCTGACTTGACGCTTTATCTTGATGTGACCCCAGAAGTGGGGCTAAAACGTGCCCGTGCGCGTGGCGAACTGGATCGCATTGAGCAAGAGTCATTCGATTTCTTTAATCGTACTCGCGCCCGCTATCTTGAACTGGCGGCACAGGATAAAAGCATTTACACCATTGATGCCACTCAGCCACTGGAATCAGTGATGGAGGCGATTCGCACCACCGTGACTCACTGGGTTAAGGAACATAACGCATGAGATGGTATCCGTGGTTAAGACCCGATTTCGAGAAACTGGTAGCCAGCTATCAGGCCGGAAGGGGTCACCATGCGCTACTCATTCAGGCGTTACCTGGCATGGGCGATGACGCCTTAATCTACGCTTTAAGCCGTTACCTCCTGTGCCAACAACCAGAGGGGCATAAAAGCTGCGGCCACTGTCGTGGATGTCAGTTGATGCAGGCGGGAACGCATCCCGACTATTACACACTTGCTCCCGAAAAAGGGAAGAACGCGCTGGGCATTGATGCGGTGCGTGAAGTCACTGAAAAACTGAATGAACACGCGCGTTTAGGCGGTGCTAAGGTTGTCTGGATAACCGATGCCGCCTTGCTGACCGACGCTGCGGCGAACGCTTTGCTAAAAACACTCGAAGAGCCGCCGGCAGAAACCTGGTTTTTCCTTGCTACCCGGGAGCCTGAACGTTTACTGGCGACATTACGTAGTCGTTGTCGGCTACATTACCTCGCACCACCGCCAGAACAGTACGCCGTGACCTGGCTTTCACGTGAAGTGACAATGTCACAGGACGCGTTACTTGCCGCACTGCGCTTAAGCGCCGGTTCGCCTGGTGCGGCGTTGGCGTTGTTTCAGGGAGATACTTGGCAGGCCCGCGAAACACTTTGCCAGGCGTTGGCTCATAGTGTGCAATCTGGCGACTGGTATTCCCTGTTGCCGACACTTAATCATGAACAAGCTCCGGCGCGTCTGCACTGGCTGGCAACCCTGATGATGGACGCGCTCAAGCGCAAGTATGGCGCTTCGCAGGTTACCAATGTTGATGTGCCGGGCGTTGTTGCTGCGCTGGCAAACCAGCTTTCTCCCGCGCGCCTGCAGGCTATACTGGGGGATGTTTGTCACACCCGTGAGCAGTTAATTTCTGTCACTGGCGTAAACCGCGAGCTTCTCATCACCGATCTTTTACTGCGTATTGAGCATTACCTGCAACCGGGCGTTGTGCTACCGGTTCCTCATCTTTAAGAGAGACATCATGTTTTTAGTCGACTCACACTGCCATCTCGATGGTCTGGATTATGAATCTTTGCATAAGGACGTGGATGACGTTCTGGCAAAAGCCGCTGCGCGCGATGTGAAATTTTGTCTGGCGGTCGCCACGACATTACCGGGTTATCTGCATATGCGGGATCTGGTAGGCGAACGTGACAATGTCGTATTTTCTTGCGGTGTGCATCCGCTCAACCAGAACGATCCCTATGATGTGGAAGATTTACGCCGCCTTGCGGCGGAAGAGGGCGTTGTTGCCCTTGGGGAAACCGGGCTGGATTATTATTACACGCCGGAAACTAAAGTGCGTCAGCAAGAGTCTTTCATCCACCATATCCAGATTGGTCGTGAACTGAACAAGCCGGTTATTGTCCATACGCGTGACGCCCGCGCCGATACGCTGGCAATTCTGCGCGAAGAAAAGGTGACGGATTGCGGTGGCGTACTACACTGTTTTACAGAGGACAGAGAAACGGCAGGCAAATTACTGGATCTTGGATTTTACATCTCCTTCTCCGGCATTGTGACCTTCCGTAATGCAGAACAACTACGTGATGCCGCGCGTTATGTGCCGCTCGATCGGTTACTGGTCGAAACTGACGCGCCTTATCTGGCACCTGTGCCGCATCGAGGAAAAGAGAATCAACCTGCAATGGTTCGTGATGTTGCTGAATACATGGCTGTGTTGAAAGGTGTTGCCGTTGAAGAGCTGGCGCAGGTAACCACCGATAACTTCGCCCGCCTGTTTCACATCGACGCTTCCCGCCTTCAATCCATCCGTTAAATGAATTTATTTTAAGGCTCGTAATTAATTACTAAAACGAGTAAAGTTCACCGCCGCAAATTGGGCGGTGAATAACCATGTTTGACGCATTATGGCATTTATTTTGTCAATACGTGCAACTTCGCTAAAGGTCCGAAGTTGAAACGTGATAGCCGTCAAACAAATCGGCCATGAATTATTTTACTCTGTGTAATAAATAAAGGGCGCTTAGACGCCCTGTACACGGCAAGGTTCTCCCCCCCTTGCCACGCGTGAGAACGTTAAAAGCACCCATACTCAGGAGCACTCTCAATTATGTTTAAGAATGCATTTGCTAACCTGCAAAAGGTCGGTAAATCGCTGATGCTGCCGGTATCCGTACTGCCTATCGCAGGTATTCTGCTTGGCGTCGGTTCCGCGAATTTCAGCTGGCTGCCCGCCGTTGTATCGCATGTTATGGCAGAAGCGGGCGGTTCCGTTTTTGCAAACATGCCACTGATTTTTGCAATTGGTGTCGCCCTCGGCTTTACCAATAACGATGGCGTATCCGCGCTGGCCGCAGTTGTTGCCTATGGCATCATGGTAAAAACCATGGCCGTGGTTGCGCCGCTGGTACTGCATTTACCTGCTGAAGAAATCGCCGCTAAACACCTGGCGGATACGGGCGTACTCGGGGGGATCATCTCCGGTGCGATCGCAGCGTACATGTTTAACCGTTTCTACCGTATTAAGCTGCCTGAGTATCTTGGCTTCTTTGCCGGTAAACGCTTTGTGCCGATCATTTCTGGCCTGGCTGCCATCTTTACTGGCGTTGTGCTGTCCTTTATTTGGCCGCCAATTGGTTCCGCCATTCAGACCTTCTCCCAGTGGGCTGCTTACCAGAACCCGGTAGTTGCGTTTGGCATTTACGGCTTCATCGAACGCTGCCTGGTACCGTTTGGTCTGCACCACATCTGGAACGTACCTTTCCAGATGCAGATCGGTGAATACACCAACGCCGCAGGTCAGGTATTCCACGGTGACATTCCGCGTTATATGGCGGGTGACCCGACCGCGGGTAAACTGTCTGGCGGCTTCCTGTTCAAAATGTACGGTCTGCCGGCTGCCGCGATTGCTATCTGGCACTCTGCTAAACCAGAAAACCGCGCTAAAGTGGGCGGTATCATGATTTCCGCGGCGTTGACCTCGTTCCTGACCGGTATTACCGAGCCAATCGAGTTCTCCTTCATGTTCGTTGCGCCGATCCTGTACATCATCCACGCGATTCTGGCAGGTCTGGCATTCCCGATCTGTATCCTGCTGGGTATGCGCGATGGTACATCGTTCTCGCACGGTCTGATCGACTTCATCGTTCTGTCTGGTAACAGCAGCAAGCTGTGGCTGTTCCCGATTGTCGGTATCGGTTATGCGATCGTTTACTACACCATCTTCCGCGTGCTGATTAAAGCTCTGGATCTGAAAACCCCGGGCCGTGAAGACGCAACTGAAGATGCGAAAGCTACCGGCACCAGCGAAATGGCACCGGCTCTGGTTGCTGCATTTGGTGGTAAAGAAAACATCACTAACCTTGACGCATGTATTACCCGTCTGCGTGTTAGCGTCGCTGATGTGTCCAAAGTGGATCAGGCTGGCCTGAAGAAACTGGGCGCAGCGGGCGTAGTGGTTGCTGGTTCCGGTGTTCAGGCGATTTTCGGTACGAAATCCGATAACCTGAAAACCGAAATGGATGAGTACATCCGCAACAACTAATCCGTAAGACGTTGGGGAGACTAAGGCAGCCGAATGGCTGCCTTTTTTACAGCCGCTAATCAGACCGGTCATCGTTAAATTGCGTGTTGCGCCCGGGACGATAGTTCCTTTCACGTCGATATCGTAGGTTTTGTCGAGCAGATTATTTCCAGCAATGAGACGTTTTGGGTTATCTGATAACAGGCGAACAGCTCCACCTGCGAATAGCAATTTTGCCCGACAGTGGAAGGAAACTGTCAAAGCAATGCTGGTGGTAGCAGGAAGGGCCTGGTAGCCGATATCCCTGTTATTATCTAAACCAAAGAGAAAAGGTGTTTTCGGCCTATTCATAGGCAAAAATGGGAATAATGGCGATGTATACGGCAGTAAAACGATTTTTTGCTTATAAATCGTGGCTTAAGGTTGAAAGAGCAGGTTTAACTCGACCATACTCTATACTCGCAGTGTAGCGCGGCGTAGCATGGCGCAACGCATGGCAATTTGAAAAAGGAAAATGTCGTGGCAGAAGAAACTATTTTCAGCAAAATTATTCGTCGTGAGATCCCCTCCGATATCGTCTACCAGGATGAGCTGGTAACGGCGTTTCGCGATATTTCGCCGCAAGCGCCAACGCATATTCTGATCATTCCAAATATCCTTATCCCTACCGTGAACGACGTGTCAGCTGAGCATGAGCAGGCGCTGGGGCGTATGATCACCGTAGCGGCAAAAATCGCCGAGCAAGAAGGCATTGCCGAAGACGGCTATCGTTTGATCATGAATACCAACCGTCATGGCGGACAAGAGGTCTATCACATTCATATGCACCTGCTGGGTGGCCGTCCTTTGGGACCAATGCTGGCGCATAAAGGCCTGTAACGATGAGAAAAGGGTGCTTTGGACTGGCGTCTCTGGCGTTGCTATTGCTGGTCGGTTGTCGTTCACATCCGGAAATCCCGGTGAATGATGAACAGTCACTGGTGATGGAGTCATCTTTGCTGGCAGCGGGCATTAGCGCAGAAAAGCCCGTTCTTTCAACGTCTGATATTCAGCCTTCAGCATCCTCGACGCTTTATAACGAAAGGCAAGAACCCGTTACCGTTCATTATCGTTTTTACTGGTATGACGCCAGGGGGCTTGAGATGCACCCTCTGGAAACGCCGCGCAGCGTCACCATTTCCGCACATTCAGCGGTGACTCTGTACGGCAGCGCCAATTTTCTTGGAGCGCACAAAGTCAGACTTTATCTTTATTTGTAAGGGGTGAATCTTGATGACAAAAATGAGTCGCTACGCTTTAATCACCGCGCTGGCGATGTTTCTTGCCGGGTGTGTGGGGCCACGTGAACCCGCACCGGTAGAAGAAGTAAAACCTGCGCCGGAGCAACCGGCTGAGCCGCAACAGCCAGTACCCACAGTGCCATCAGTGCCGACGATCCCGGAGCAGCCAGGGCCAATTGAGCACGAAGACCAAACCGCACCGCCTGCGCCGCATATTCGTCATTATGACTGGAATGGCGCAATGCAGCCGATGGTCGGTAAGATGCTTGGGGCCGATGGCGTGACCGCAGGCAGCGTCTTGCTGGTTGATAGCGTCAATAACCGCACCAATGGTTCTTTGAATACCGGGGAAGCGACAGAAACGCTGCGCAATGCACTGGCTAATAACGGTAAATTTACCCTCGTTTCCGCCCAGCAGCTTTCGATGGCCAAGCAGCAGTTAGGTTTGTCGCCGCAGGATAGCTTAGGCACCCGTAGTAAAGCCATTGGTATTGCTCGCAACGTGGGGGCTCATTACGTGCTGTACTCCAGCGCCTCTGGCAACGTTAACGCTCCGACCCTGCAAATGCAGTTGATGCTGGTGCAGACGGGCGAAATTATCTGGTCAGGTAAAGGTGCCGTTCAGCAACAATAATCCCATCACGCGCGACGAGTTATTGTCGCGCTATTTCCCGCAGTATCACCCCGTCGCGACGTTTAACAGTGGACTTAGCGGCGGGAGTTTTCTCATTGAACATCAGGATCAGCGTTTTGTTGTGCGTCAGACTCACGATCCTGATGCGCCGCAGTCCGTGTTTCTGCGCCAGTACCGGGCGTTATCACGATTACCGGCATACCTTGCACCAAAGCCACATCTCTATCTCCGTGGCTGGATGGTGGTCGACTATTTGCCCGGCGAGGTAAAAACGCAATTGCCGGATACCGACGAACTGGCAGGCTTGCTGTATTATCTGCATCAACAACCGCGTTTTGGCTGGCGAATAACCTTGCTGCCGTTACTGGAACGGTACTGGCAGCGAAGCGATCCGGCGCGGCGGACAGTGGGTTGGCTGCAACTATTAAAACGTCTGCGCAAAATACGGGAACCACAGCCATTACGTTTAAGCCCGTTGCATATGGATGTTCATGCAGGGAACTTAGTCTATACCTCGTCAGGGCTAAAGCTCATCGACTGGGAGTATGCCGGTGATGGTGATATCGCTCTGGAACTGGCGGCGGTGTGGGTGGAAAATAGTGAGCAGCACCGGCAATTAGTTAATGACTATGCCGTGCGGGCGAATATTAATCCGGCGCATTTGTGGCATCAGGTCAGGCGCTGGTTTCCCTGGTTACTGATGCTGAAAGCAGGGTGGTTTGAGTACCGCTGGCAACAAACCAGCGATCAACAATTTATCAGGCTGGCCAATGACACCTGGCGGCAGCTATCAATAAAACAATAAGGAGAGCAGTGTGGGTCCAGTAATGTTGGATGTTGAAGGTTATGAACTGGACGCGGAAGAGCGCGAAATACTTGCGCATCCGCTGGTGGGAGGGCTGATTCTCTTTACACGTAACTATCATGATCCAGCACAGTTGCGCGAACTGGTACGCCAGATCCGCGCAGCTTCACGCAATCACCTGGTGGTGGCGGTGGATCAGGAAGGTGGACGTGTGCAGCGTTTTCGTGACGGTTTTACCCGCTTACCGGCAGCACAATCATTCGCTGCGCTTTTAGGAATGGAAGAGGGGGGCAAACTGGCGCAAGAGGCAGGTTGGCTGATGGCCAGCGAAATGATCGCTATGGATATTGATATCAGCTTTGCACCAGTGCTGGACGTAGGACATATCAGCGCGGCGATTGGTGAACGTTCTTATCATGCCGATCCAGAAAAAGCCCTCGCAATCGCCAGTCGGTTTATTGATGGGATGCATGAAGCCGGAATGAAAACCACCGGTAAACATTTTCCTGGTCACGGTGCCGTAACTGCAGATTCACACAAAGAGACGCCGTGCGACCCACGCCCGCAAGCGGAAATTCGTGCCAAAGATATGTCGGTTTTCAGTACGTTAATTCGCGAAAATAAACTCGATGCCATTATGCCCGCGCATGTGATCTACAGCGATGTTGATCCGCGTCCGGCGAGCGGTTCTCCCCACTGGCTGAAAACTGTTTTACGTCAGGAGCTGGGGTTTGACGGCGTGATTTTCTCTGACGATTTATCGATGGAAGGTGCCGCGATTATGGGCAGTTATGCCGAGCGTGGACAGGCATCACTGGATGCAGGTTGCGATATGATCCTGGTCTGCAATAATCGTAAAGGGGCCGTCAGCGTGTTAGATAATCTGTCACCGATCAAGGCAGAACGTGTTACACGTTTGTATCATAAAGGTTCATTTTCGCGACAGGAACTGATGGACTCGGCTCGCTGGAAAGAGATCAGCGCCCGTCTGAATCAGTTACATGAACGCTGGCAGGAAGAGAAGGCAGGTCACTAACCCTGGCTTATGTGAGGAAGCGATGATTATCTATTTGCACGGTTTTGACTCTAACAGTCCGGGTAACCACGAGAAAGTCTTACAATTGCAGTTTATTGACCCGGATGTACGGCTAATAAGCTACAGTACGCGGCATCCGAAACATGATATGCAGCATTTGCTCAAAGAAGTGGACAAAATGCTGCAACTGAACGTCGACGAGCGCCCGCTCATTTGTGGTGTTGGTCTGGGCGGTTATTGGGCAGAGCGGATTGGTTTTCTCTGTGATATTCGCCAGGTGATCTTCAACCCCAATTTGTTCCCTTATGAGAACATGGAAGGGAAGATTGATCGCCCGGAAGAGTATGCCGATATTGCCACCAAGTGTGTGACCAACTTCCGTGAGAAGAATCGCGATCGTTGCCTGGTGATTTTGTCGCGTCACGATGAAGCGCTTAACAGTCAGCGGACATCTGAAGAGCTGCATCATTATTACGAGATTGTCTGGGACGAAGAGCAGACGCACAAATTCAAAAATATCTCTCCGCATTTGCAGCGCATTAAAGCATTCAAAACCCTCGGTTAATTGGCATCGTCGCATCAGGTAACCTTGTCGGTACCTGATGCGACCCGGATTAAGGCGTTCACGCCGCATCCGACAGCCGAGCACCAATGCCTGATGCGATGCTGCGCATCTTATCAGGCCTGGCAAACGCCCTTCATACACGCCTCACGCTATATAACCCTTCCGAATTAGCTCGAATAATAAACAATAAACTCTGTTTTTTGATCTCAACAGGTAAAGTCGCCTATCTTTTCAGCAACAAAACTTGATTAACATCAATTTTGGTATGACCAATGCACCATTCATGTTATTCTCAATAGCGAAGAACATTTTCATTGCTGTAACCTGTTGTTAATTAAGAGCTATGTTAATAACCATTAATTAACAATTGGTTAATAAATTTAAGGGGGTCACGTTGACTACGCCATTGAAAAAAATTGTGATTGTCGGCGGCGGTGCTGGTGGGCTGGAAATGGCAACACAGCTTGGAGATAAGCTGGGACGCAAGAAAAAAGCCAAAATTACGTTGGTCGATCGTAACCACAGTCACCTGTGGAAACCGTTGCTGCACGAAGTGGCGACCGGATCGCTCGATGAAGGCGTTGATGCGCTGAGCTATCTGGCCCATGCGCGTAATCATGGTTTCCAGTTTCAGCTGGGTTCTGTGGTTGATATCGATCGTGAAGCGAAAACAATCACCATTGCTGAACTGCGCGACGAAAAAGGTGAATTGTTAGTTCCAGAGCGGAAAATTGCTTACGACACGCTGGTGATGGCGCTGGGTAGCACCTCTAACGATTTCAACACGCCGGGCGTAAAAGAGAACTGCATTTTCCTTGATAACCCGCATCAGGCACGTCGTTTCCATCAGGAGATGCTGAATCTGTTCCTGAAGTTTTCTGCTAACCTGGGCGCCAATGGCAAAGTGAATATTGCGATTGTTGGCGGCGGCGCGACCGGCGTAGAGCTCTCTGCCGAATTGCACAATGCCGTGAAACAACTGCACAGTTACGGTTACAAAGGGCTGACCAATGAAGCCCTGAACGTTACTCTGGTGGAAGCGGGAGAGCGAATTTTGCCAGCGTTACCGCCGCGTATCTCTGCTGCGGCTCACAATGAGTTAACGAAACTGGGCGTTCGCGTGCTGACGCAAACTATGGTTACCAGTGCCGATGAAGGCGGTTTGCACACTAAAGATGGTGAATATATTCAGGCCGATCTGATGGTGTGGGCTGCCGGGATAAAAGCACCAGATTTCCTGAAAGATATTGGTGGTCTTGAAACCAACCGTATCAACCAACTGGTGGTGGAACCGACGCTGCAAACCACGCGCGATCCAGACATTTACGCTATTGGCGACTGTGCGTCATGCCCGCGTCCGGAAGGGGGCTTTGTACCGCCGCGCGCTCAGGCCGCACATCAGATGGCGACCTGCGCAATGAACAACATTCTGGCGCAGATGAACGGTAAACCGCTGAAAAATTATCAGTATAAGGATCACGGTTCGCTGGTATCGCTGTCCAACTTCTCCACCGTCGGTAGCCTGATGGGTAACCTGACGCGCGGTTCAATGATGATTGAAGGACGAATTGCGCGCTTTGTGTACATCTCGCTATACCGAATGCATCAGATTGCGCTGCATGGCTACTTTAAAACCGGATTAATGATGCTGGTGGGCAGTATCAACCGCGTTATCCGTCCGCGTTTGAAGTTGCATTAATCGGCGTACACTGGCGGATGTGGCGTAAACGCCTCATCCGCCCTGGACAAATGGTACGAGCGGTAGGCCTGATAAGACGCGTTAAGCGTCGCATCAGGCATTCCTTCAGACTCCTCCGAATCCTTAAGTATTTCCAGCTATTCCCACGCTTTTCATCTTCTGTCTGATAGCTGCTTTTCCCCTTCGCTTGCATGATTGTCATAACTGCAAAGAAGGAGGTGTTCCCGTGAATAAATCAATGTTGGCGGGTATCGGGATTGGTGTAGCGGCTGCGCTTGGCGTAGCGGCAGTGGCCAGTCTGAACGTGTTTGAACGTGGCCCGCAATACGCTCAGGTTGTCTCAGCAACCCCAATCAAGGAAACGGTTAAAACACCGCGTCAGGAGTGTCGCAATGTCACGGTGACCCATCGCCGACCGGTGCAGGATGAAAACCGCATTGCTGGTTCGGTCCTCGGGGCCGTCGCTGGCGGGGTGATAGGGCATCAGTTTGGCGGTGGTCGCGGTAAAGATGTCGCCACTGTTGTGGGGGCGCTGGGCGGTGGATATGCCGGTAACCAGATCCAGGGCTCTCTCCAGGAAAGCGATACTTACACTACCACGCAGCAGCGTTGTAAAACGGTGTATGACAAGTCAGAAAAAATGCTCGGTTATGATGTGACCTATAAGATTGGCGATCAGCAGGGCAAAATTCGGATGAACAGCGATCCGGGTACGCAAATCCCATTAGATAACAATGGGCAACTGGTTCTGAATAACAAAGTATAACAAGGCTGTACTCTGCAATTTAGCCCCTCATTCGCTCAGGCTGAGGGGCTTTTTTTTGCGTCTTACTTCACCAGTTCAGGCCATAAACGCAGCGTTGTCCGGGCAATCAGCATCAGTTTTTCCAGCGATGCGCCTTCACGGGCGCTTATCGACATCCCCTGAATAATACAATTAAGAAATTCCGCAAGATGCGTTACGTCACAGTGGGCGGGAATTTCCCCGCGTGCCTGGCGTTGACTTAAAAACTGCTGCAAGGTGCGTTCTTGCATTGCGTGACGTGATTTCACCGTATGAGCAATATCGCCCGAATCCGCTGAAAGCGTGGTGCAGTTGTTAATCATAAAGCAACCCGCGGGGGTGTCTTTGCTGGTAAAGCAGCTGGCAACGGCAGCGAAATAGTCCGCCAGTGCAGACTCCACGCTTTTTTCTTCACAAAACAACTGCGCTTCATGCTTAGCGGCAAAGCGATCGATATAACGGTCGAGTACGGCGCGAAATAACCCCTCTTTGTTGGTAAATTCCGCGTAGAGCGTTGGCGCTTTGGCTCCGGTCGCTTCAACGAGGTCCGCAAGGGAAGTCGCTTCATAACCGTGCTGCCAGAACAATTTCATGGCCTTATCAAGCGCGGCGTCCCTGTCGAACACTTTTGGGCGGCCACGGCTTTTTTTTACACAATGTGTTGAGTCTGTTGCCATGATGCCATTGTACCTGGTGGCTGTGAATGAATGGTTATTATAAAAATAATCACCTCCCTTCACCAGTCCAGAAAATAGAAAAATAAAAACTCTCTATTTAACTGAAATTTAAAGTTTTTTAATTTAATTAATGATTGTTATAAAAAACTTCTTGTATGTGATCCAGATCACATCTATCATTTAGTTATCGATCGTTAAGTAATTTCTTGCGACGCCATTCACCTGCATAAGGCCACTATTATGAAAAACGTAAAAACCCTCATCGCTGCGGCGGTTTTAAGTTCCATGTCATTTGCCAGCTTTGCTGCTGTCGAAGTTCAGGCAACACCAGAAGGCCAACAAAAAGTGGGTACTATTAGTGCTAACGCGGGGACAAATCTGGGATCGCTGGAAGAACAGCTGGCACAAAAAGCGGATGAGATGGGCGCAAAATCTTTCCGTATTACTTCAGTAACCGGTCCGAATACCCTCCACGGAACGGCAGTCATTTATAAATAAGCATTAACCCTCATTAATGCCCGCTATTGCTGCTTTTTTCCCCGCGACATACTGTGCCGCGGGGATTTTTTTATCCGGGAGTTACAGCGATTGTGGGCTCAGTTGATGACGGCGCACATCTACCGGCATCCCGGAACGGACATCCATCACATGCTGCATCACTTCAGCGTCAGTTTGCGCTGCATCTTTAAATGATTGCATTGCACTATTCAGCGTTATCGGCAATAGCTGCGGATCATCATCAATCTTCTCTGATAGCGGCTGATGCACTTCAACCAGACGCGCACCGTTTTGTTCGGCAGAGACTTTAATCGGCGTGTTGATGATATTCACTTTGGTGCCTGGGGTGACCTGGCTAAAGAGTGTTTTGATATCGTCATCACGCAGACGAATACAGCCAGAACTTACCCGCATGCCAATGCCGAAATCGGCGTTCGTACCGTGAAGCAAATAAACGCCGCCATAGGCCGCCAGACGAATCGCATGATGGCCCATAGGGTTATCTGGTCCAGCCGGAACTACCGCAGGCAACTCAATTCCCTGTGCTTTATACCGCGCGCGAATGTTTGCCGTTGGCGTCCAGGTTGGGTTTGCACGCTTGTCAGAAACGGTGGTCACCATTGTCGGTGTCAGCGTGTCACCACCCAACTGACCAATGCCGATGGGATACACGGTCACCGAATTTTTACCCGGCGGGTAGTAATAGAGACGCAGCTCCGCAATGTTGATCACAATGCCTTCGCGCGGCGCGTCTGGTAGTAGGGTTTGCAATGGGATCGTTAACACGCTACCCGCGCGTGGCACGTAAGGATCAACGCCGGGGTTAGCCTGTAACAGAGCGAGAAAGCCGACGTTATATTTTTTGGCGATCGCTTCCAGCGACCCACCGTCATTTTCCACTACATGAAATTTATTTTCGCCAACCAGACGACTGCCCGCTGGCGGCAGCGGCCAAGTATTGGCTTTTGCCGGTAGTGCCAGCACCACGGCAGCAGCGAACGTAAAAAACGTCAGCCAGCGAGAAAAACGCGTTTTGATCATCACCAAAAATCCATAATAAATATAAGGTTATTGTAATAAAAAGATAAGCCTGAATTATGGATGGTGACAGTGTCGGATAGTGCAGGGAAGTGCAAAGAATTTGTAAATGTTGCAGATGGGGGCGCAGAAACGCCCCCGATCTCACCATTAAGCGATCGCGTTCTCTTCCAGTTCACGCATAAACTGGCGAACCCATTCGATACGCGTTTTCCGCTCGCTCAAATCCTGAATAAACTTCAGGCGCGTCGGGCCATCAAGGCGATAATGCTGCGGCTGTTTTTGCAGTAAACCAATCAGCCAGGCTGGATTTACGTGATTCTTCTCGGCAAATTCGATCACGCCGCCTTTCTCATTACCTTCCAGCTTCCTGATCCCCAGTTTCTGCGCTTGCTGGCGCAGACGGGCAATATCCAGCAGGGTACGCGCCGGATCCGGCAGCAGGCCGAAGCGATCGATAAGCTCGACTTTGATCTCTTCCAGTTCGTTTTCCGTTTTGGCGCTGGCAATACGTTTGTAGAACGACAGACGCGTGTTCACGTCAGGGATGAAATCATCTGGCAATAGCGACGGCATCCGCAGCTCGACTTCTGTTTGCTGGCTGGTGAGATCTTCCAGCGACGGCTCGCGTCCGGCTTTCAGTGCATCGACGGCGTTTTCCAGCAACTCCATATACAGCGAGAAACCGATGGTTTCCATCGAGCCGCTCTGTTCTTCGCCAAGCAATTCACCCGCGCCGCGGATCTCCAGATCGTGCGTTGCCAGCGCAAAGCCTGCCCCGAGATCTTCCAGCGAGGCAATCGCTTCAAGACGTTTTTGCGCATCGGTAGTCATCGCTTTCGGATGCGGCGTCAGCAGCCATGCATATGCCTGATGATGCGAACGTCCGACGCGACCGCGTAACTGGTGCAGCTGCGCCAGACCGAAGTGATCCGCGCGTTCAATGATAATGGTGTTGGCAGTCGGGATGTCGATTCCGGTTTCGATAATGGTGGTACAAACCAGCACGTTGAAACGTTGATGATGGAAATCATTCATCACCCGTTCCAGCTCGCGCTCGCGCATCTGCCCGTGACCGATAGCAATCCGCGCTTCTGGCACCAGTTCCGCCAGCCGTTCGGCGGCTTTCTGGATGTTTTCCACATCATTGTAGAGATAATAAACCTGACCGCCGCGCAGAACTTCACGCAGGATCGCCTCCCGGACCACCAGACTGTCATACTCGCGGACAAACGTTTTGACCGCCAGACGACGGGCGGGCGGCGTGGCGATAATCGACAGGTCACGCATTCCGCTCATCGCCATATTCAGCGTACGTGGGATCGGCGTAGCGGTAAGCGTCAGAATATCCACGTTCGCACGCATCGCTTTAATGCGCTCTTTATGACGCACCCCGAAGCGGTGTTCTTCATCGACAATCAGCAGACCTAAATCTTTAAACTTGACGTCATTTTGCAGCAGTTTGTGCGTACCGATCAGAATATCGATTTTCCCTTCCGCCACTTCCGCAAGGATTTGCGTCTGCTCTTTGGCGCTGCGGAAACGGGAGATCATTTCGATACGTACCGGCCAGTTGGCGAAACGGTCGCGGAAGTTGTCGTAATGCTGTTGCGCGAGAAGGGTGGTAGGCACCAGCACCGCTACCTGCTTGTGGTTATCTACTGCCAGGAAAGCGGCGCGCATCGCCACTTCTGTTTTCCCAAAGCCAACATCGCCGCACACCAGACGATCCATTGCCAGCGGCTGACACATGTCGCTAAGCACCGCATTAATGGCCTGCGCCTGATCCGGCGTGGTTTCAAACGGGAAGCTGTCGCAGAACAACTGATACTGCTCACGATCGTGTTTAAACGCGAAGCCCTCTTTGGCGGCGCGTTGCGCGTAGATATCCAGCAATTCTGCCGCCACATCACGCACTTTTTCCGCCGCTTTCTGCCGCGCGCGTGACCACGCATCGCCGCCAAGTTTATGCAGCGGGGCGTTTTCTTCCGCTCCACCTGCGTAACGGCTAATCAGATGCAGTGACGACACCGGAACATACAGTTTGGCGTCGTTGGCATAGGTGAGCATCAAATACTCACCAGTAATACCGCCCGCTTCCAGCGTGGTCATTCCGGCATAGCGCCCGACGCCGTGCTCCAGATGGACCACCGGCTGACCAATATGCAATTCCGCAAGGTTGCGGATCAGTGTATCGGGGTTGATGGTGCGGCGAGAATCCTGACGACGGCGGGCAACACGTTCACCGAGCAGATCACTTTCGCAGATCAGCGCCAGGTTACGCACCTTATCGACAAAACCATGTTCGGCAGCGCCAATCATCAAATAACGCCCACGGTCGCTGGCTTCATCAAGACGCATAATGCGTTGCGGAGCAATTTTAATTCGCGCGAGCAGTTCACCCAGCGCTTCACGGCGACCTTCACTTTCTACCGAGAACACCACCGGACCATCGAAAGACTCGAGGAACTTACGCAGCGCATCCAGCGGTGCTTTTTGTTGTGCCTGAACGGCCAGGTCTGGCAGCTTCTCGAAGCCTAAATTGGCATTCGCTGCTTTTGTCGGTAAATGTTCAGCTTTTAGCTGCACCCGGGGCCAGTTTTTCAGCTCTGAGAAGAGCTCGTCCACCCGCAGCCAGAGCGATTGTGGTGGCAAAAGTGGGCGCATTGGGTCGACGCCACGGCTTTCAAAACGCGCCAGCGTGTCAGCCTGGAAACGTTCGGCACTGTTTTCCAGATCACCAGTATTCACCAGCAAGGTATTGGCAGGGAAATAACTGAACAGCGGCGGCAGCGGTTCGCTGAAGAATAGCGGCTGCCAGTACTCGATCCCGGCAGGCAATGTGCCTTTACTCACTTGCTGGTAAATATGTTCCGGATCGCGCTTCACTTCGAAGGTATCGCGCCACTGGCTGCGGAACAGTTCAATTGCCGCTTTATCGGTCGGGAATTCGTGTGCGGGCAGCAGGTTGATGGCTTCAACTTCTTCCAGCGTGCGCTGGCTATCGACGTCAAATACACGCAGGCTGTCGATTTCATCATCAAAGAAATCAAGACGATAAGGCAGTTCGCTGCCCATCGGGAAGAGATCCAACAACGCGCCGCGCGTGGCGTATTCGCCGTGCTCCATTACCTGGTCAACATGGCGATAACCGGCGCTGTCCAGTTGGGTTCGCAATGCATCTCGTGACAGGCGCTGACCTTTTTTCATTACCAGTGCATGACCGTGGAGAAAACTGTGCGGGCAAACGCGCTGCATAAGCGTATTCACCGGAACAATCAGTACGCCACGCTGCATTGTCGGTAGCTGGTAAAGGGTGGAAAGGCGCGAGGAGATAATGTCCTGATGAGGCGAAAAACTGTCGTAAGGGAGGGTTTCCCAGTCCGCCAGATTCATCACCATCTGATCGGTGAACTGGCTGATTTCATCATGCAAACGCAGAGCATTTTGCATATCTGGTGCAATGAGTACCACCGGACCGGCGTGACGTTCGGCAATTTCCGCCACCAGCGTCGCGCAGGCAGCGCCAGTTAACTCGCCCAGCAGACGCTGCTCACCCGCTTTGACGGGCAGCGTATAACGATATTGTTCAGGCATAACGGTTGTCAGAGTCTCGTTAGGATATGCCCCAACATATGGGGGCATATCTCTGATAAGCAATGCTGTTCATTATCCGTAAACAACATGGTTTAGCAAATTGAATCGCCCCGGCTGGGGCGATGGCTTAACGAGAGTAACTGGTGGCAGGCAGAGAAGGCGGGGAGAACAACAGGTCGCTGAATGCGCGTTGTGAAAATTTTCGCACCAGTAATCCAGCAACAGTACAAATCAACAAACTGACAAAGGGATAAACCAGCAGGAGCGTCAGTTCGAGTTGCGGCGACCAGCGGGCTGCATTCATTTGCGGAATCAGACTTAAGCTGAATATCTCTACCAGAATGCGATGGGTGGTGTAGATGGCAATGGTGTTAGAACCAATCACATTCAGCAGGCTGGAGGAACGCATACCGAAACGCTGCTCGTACTGATAAAACAGTTTCATGATCACCACAATCGATACCAGCGACAACAGCAGCGAGATATTAAACAACCAGGCAGCAACCGCCAGAACAGCCAGCAAAGAAGCCATCAGCAGATGGCGGCGCAACGGCACCTCTTTAACACAGGTCATTAATGTTGCGCCAAACCATGCACCAAGGCTGTAATAAGGCAAATTGCGGATCACACTGTTCATTCCCCACCATGGCGTGGGAACGAAATTAACCGCCACACTCATCAGCACAAACAGAACGAATAGTGGCAGTGCCAGGCGGTTAAAAATTTTACATATCACGAAATAGACAATTAACGCATACAGATACCACAAGCTGGTGCTGGCGGTGATCATCCCGTGCAGGAACTCGCCAGTGGAATCGGCATAAGCAGCATTGGAGGCATTGCTTAAATCGCGCTCAGGCGCCAGCCACGGGTTCAGTGCACTTAACGCCAGCCACTGCACCACGCCCCAAAGCACCAGCACCCAGAAGATGTTCCAGATGCGTTTATCGAGACAATTTCCCCAGGGTACGCTGTCGATATAGCGGCGAATCAAATAGCCGGAAATAAAGAAAAAAACCGGCATACGAAAGGGCGCAAGGTAAAGATTGAAATAGATCCAGCATTTGCTCAGGACTTCCGATAACGGATGCTGGAAAGTGGTCAGATGCGGATAAAAGGTAATGACCGAGTGATAAACCACCACCAGACAAATACATAACCCTTTGATCTGGTTAATCCATAGCTCTTTTTGTTTCATCAGAACAACACGCTCTTTTTATTTAACATGCTGTTGATCCTGCGGGGCGAGTCGCGTGGTGTAATGCGTATCTGTCTGTATTTGGTTATTTTTCAGATAAAGATCAGGCCATAAGGCCGATGATAAAATGAGGCCCTTTAGCCGATTGATTTGCTGGTACTTTTCAGATTAGCCCTGACGATCACTTACAGTTCAGACGTTTACCCATCCCGCTTTCGCTTATATACTCGTGTCTTTGCTAACAGCAACCAGACGGATTTCATGTACCAACCTGTCGCTCTATTTATTGGCCTGCGTTACATGCGTGGGCGTGCAGCGGATCGCTTCGGTCGTTTCGTCTCCTGGCTTTCTACCATCGGCATTACCCTCGGGGTGATGGCACTGGTCACAGTATTGTCAGTGATGAACGGCTTTGAGCGCGAGCTGCAAAACAACATCCTTGGCCTGATGCCACAGGCAATTCTCTCTTCTGAGCATGGCTCTCTTAACCCGCAGCAACTCCCGGAAACGGCAGTCAAACTGGACGGCGTTAATCGCGTCGCACCTATTACTACCGGTGATGTGGTACTGCAAAGCGCGCGCAGCGTGGCGGTCGGGGTGATGCTGGGTATCGACCCGGCGCAAAAAGATCCACTAACGCCGTATCTGGTCAATGTGAAACAAACTGACCTCGAGCCGGGGAAATATAATGTCATCCTCGGTGAACAGCTTGCCTCACAGTTGGGCGTTAATCGCGGTGATCAAATCCGCGTGATGGTGCCATCTGCCAGCCAGTTCACGCCAATGGGGCGTATTCCAAGTCAGCGCCTGTTCAATGTGATTGGCACTTTCGCCGCCAACAGTGAAGTCGATGGCTATGAAATGCTGGTGAATATTGAGGATGCCTCGCGTCTGATGCGTTATCCGGCAGGCAATATTACCGGCTGGCGTTTGTGGCTGGATGAGCCGCTGAAAGTCGACTCATTAAGTCAGCAAAAACTGCCTGAAGGCAGCAAATGGCAGGACTGGCGTGACCGTAAAGGCGAGCTTTTCCAGGCCGTACGCATGGAAAAAAATATGATGGGCTTACTGCTGAGCCTGATTGTCGCCGTTGCGGCGTTTAACATTATTACCTCGCTAGGGCTGATGGTGATGGAGAAGCAGGGCGAAGTAGCGATCCTGCAAACGCAAGGCTTAACTCCGCGACAAATCATGATGGTCTTTATGGTGCAAGGGGCCAGCGCCGGGATTATCGGTGCAATCCTCGGAGCAGCGCTTGGCGCACTGCTTGCCAGCCAGTTGAATAATCTGATGCCGATAATCGGCGTCCTGCTTGATGGCGCGGCGCTGCCGGTGGCTATCGAACCTTTACAGGTCATTGTTATTGCGCTGGTGGCGATGGCTATCGCGCTGTTGTCTACGCTTTACCCTTCCTGGCGCGCTGCCGCCACTCAACCCGCTGAGGCTTTACGTTATGAATAAGATCCTGTTGCAATGCGACAACCTGTGCAAACGCTATCAGGAAGGCAGTGTGCAAACCGATGTGCTGCACAATGTCAGTTTCAGCGTGGGCGAAGGTGAAATGATGGCGATCGTCGGTAGCTCTGGTTCTGGTAAAAGTACCTTGCTGCACCTGTTAGGCGGGTTGGATACGCCAACTTCCGGCGATGTGATTTTTAACGGTCAGCCGATGAGCAAACTGTCTTCGGCGGCGAAAGCAGAGCTGCGCAACCAGAAGCTGGGCTTTATTTATCAGTTTCACCACCTGCTGCCGGATTTTACTGCCCTGGAAAACGTGGCTATGCCGCTGCTGATTGGCAAGAAAAAGCCCGCTGAAATCAACAGTCGAGCGTTGGAAATGTTAAAAGCGGTGGGGCTGGAGCATCGTGCGAATCACCGCCCGTCAGAGCTTTCCGGTGGTGAGCGCCAGCGTGTGGCGATTGCCCGTGCGCTGGTCAATAACCCGCGCCTGGTACTGGCGGATGAACCTACCGGTAACCTTGACGCG
Source organism: Escherichia sp. E13S3 (assembly GCF_004212325.1). Classification (NCBI taxonomy): domain Bacteria; kingdom Pseudomonadati; phylum Pseudomonadota; class Gammaproteobacteria; order Enterobacterales; family Enterobacteriaceae; genus Escherichia; species Escherichia sp. E13S3. Next base: position 266,371 of record NZ_RHJR01000012.1, on the reverse strand, counting down.
CGTAACGCAGACAGCATCTTCCAGTTGCTTGGGGAGTTGAATCGCTTGCAGGGCACTGCCTTCCTGGTGGTCACTCACGACCTGCAACTGGCGAAACGTATGAGCCGCCAACTGGAAATGCGTGATGGACGTCTGACGGCGGAACTGAGCCTGATGGGGGCGGAGTAATGGCGATGCCTTTATCGTTATTAATTGGCCTGCGTTTTAGTCGCGGACGGCGGCGCGGCGGCATGGTGTCGCTGATCTCCGTCATTTCTACCATTGGCATTGCACTTGGCGTGGCGGTATTGATCGTCGGCTTAAGCGCGATGAATGGCTTTGAACGCGAACTGAACAACCGCATTCTTGCTGTGGTACCGCACGGTGAAATTGAGGCGGTAGATCAGCCGTGGACTAACTGGCAGGAAGCACTGGATAAAGTGCAGAAAGTGCCGGGTATTGCCGCCGCTGCGCCGTATATCAATTTCACCGGGCTGGTGGAGAGCGGCGCGAATCTGCGCGCTCTGCAGGTTAAAGGCGTTGATCCGCAACAGGAACAGCGTCTGAGCGCGCTGCCATCATTTGTCCAGGGCGATGCCTGGAACAATTTTAAAGCGGGCGAACAGCAGATTATCATCGGCAAAGGCGTGGCGGATGCGCTGAAAGTGAAGCAGGGGGATTGGGTGTCGATCATGATCCCAAACTCGAATCCCGAGCATAAGCTGATGCAGCCGAAACGTGTGCGTTTGCACGTTGCGGGTATTTTGCAGTTGAGTGGCCAACTCGATCACAGTTTTGCCATGATCCCGCTGGCGGATGCCCAACAATATCTTGATATGGGTTCCAGTGTGTCAGGCATTGCCCTTAAAATGACGGATGTTTTTAACGCTAACAAACTGGTACGTGACGCGGGTGAAGTAACCAACAGCTACGTTTATATCAAGAGCTGGATTGGTACTTACGGCTATATGTATCGCGATATCCAGATGATCCGCGCCATTATGTATCTGGCGATGGTACTGGTGATTGGCGTGGCCTGTTTCAACATCGTCTCCACGTTGGTGATGGCGGTGAAAGACAAGAGTGGCGATATCGCAGTATTAAGAACGCTGGGGGCGAAAGACGGTTTAATTCGCGCCATCTTTGTCTGGTATGGATTGCTGGCAGGGCTGTTCGGCAGCCTGTGTGGTGTGATTATCGGCGTAGTGGTTTCACTGCAACTTACCCCGATTATTGAGTGGATTGAAAAGCTGATCGGTCATCAGTTCCTCTCCAGCGATATCTATTTTATTGACTTCCTGCCATCGGAATTGCACTGGCTGGACGTCTTCTACGTACTGGTCACAGCATTGTTGCTGAGTCTTTTGGCAAGTTGGTATCCGGCGCGACGCGCCAGTAATATTGACCCTGCGCGAGTCCTTAGCGGCCAGTAAAGGCAGTACATTAAAACAAGGAGCGGCAATGTATTACGGGTTTGATATTGGTGGAACGAAAATTGCGCTAGGCGTGTTTGATAGCGGTCGGCAGTTGCAGTGGGAAAAGCGGGTGCCGACACCGCGTGACAGCTATGACGCATTTTTAGATGCAGTGTGCGAGCTGGTGGCCGAAGCCGATCAACGTTTTGGCTGTAAAGGCTCTGTCGGCATCGGTATTCCGGGAATGCCGGAAACAGAAGATGGCACGCTGTATGCCGCCAATGTCCCCGCCGCCAGTGGTAAACCGCTGCGTGCCGATCTGAGCGCACGCCTTGAACGCGATGTGCGCCTTAATAACGACGCCAACTGCTTTGCCCTTTCTGAAGCCTGGGACGATGAATTTACCCAATATCCGTTGGTGATGGGACTGATCCTGGGGACTGGCGTTGGCGGTGGACTGGTATTCAATGGTAAACCGGTAACGGGTAAAAGCTATATTACGGGTGAATTTGGGCATATGCGCCTTCCCGTCGATGCGTTAACCATGATGGGGCTGGATTTCCCGTTACGTCGCTGCGGCTGTGGTCAGCACGGTTGCATTGAAAATTATCTGTCTGGTCGCGGCTTTGCGTGGCTGTATCAACACTATTACCATCAACCGTTGCAGGCTCCCGAAATTATTGCGCTTTATGAGCAAGGCGATGAGCAGGCAAGGGCGCACGTTGAGCGTTATCTGGATTTATTAGCGGTTTGTCTGGGAAATATCCTGACCATTGTTGACCCTGATTTGCTGGTCATTGGCGGTGGCTTATCGAATTTCCCGGCAATCACAACGCAACTGGCGGACAGGCTGCCTCGTCATCTCTTACCTGTAGCTCGTGTTCCGCGCATTGAACGCGCGCGCCACGGTGATGCGGGAGGAATGCGTGGTGCGGCCTTCCTACATCTAACCGATTAAACAACAGAGGTTGCTATGCTGTCGCGTCGGGGTCATCGGTTAAGTCGTTTTCGTAAAAATAAACGCCGCCTGCGCGAGCGTTTGCGTCAGCGTATTTTTTTCAGAGATAAAGTGGTGCCGGAAGCAATGGAAAAACCAAGAGTACTCGTACTGACAGGGGCAGGGATTTCTGCGGAATCAGGTATTCGTACCTTTCGCGCTGCGGATGGCCTGTGGGAAGAACATCGGGTTGAAGATGTGGCTACACCGGAAGGTTTTGATCGCGATCCTGAACTGGTGCAAGCGTTTTATAACGCCCGTCGCCGTCAACTACAGCAGCCAGAAATTCAGCCTAACGCTGCGCATCTGGCGCTGGCTAAACTGCAAGACGCCCTCGGCGATCGCTTTTTGCTGGTGACGCAGAATATCGATAATCTGCATGAACGCGCAGGTAATACCAATGTGATTCATATGCATGGGGAATTGCTGAAAGTACGTTGTTCGCAAAGCGGTCAGGTTCTCGACTGGACCGGAGACGTTACGCCAGAAGATAAATGCCATTGTTGCCAGTTCCCGGCACCCTTGCGACCGCACGTAGTTTGGTTTGGCGAAATGCCACTCGGCATGGATGAAATTTATATGGCGTTGTCGATGGCCGACATTTTCATTGCTATTGGTACTTCCGGGCATGTTTATCCGGCGGCTGGGTTTGTTCACGAAGCGAAGCTGCATGGCGCGCATACGGTTGAACTCAATCTCGAACCGAGTCAGGTCGGTAATGAATTTGCCGAGAAATATTACGGCCCGGCAAGCCAGGTGGTACCAGAGTTTGTTGAGAAGTTGCTGAAGGGATTATAAATCAGGAGTAATTGCCTGATGCGCTACGCTTATCAGGCCTACAAGGGGACGCAATTAATTGAATTTGCGGGTTTTGTGGGCCAGATAAGGCGTTCGCGCCGCATCCGGCATAATACACGCGCACTTTACTGCCTCTTTTACCGTTTACTCGTCAATAACAACGCGGCAATAAACGCACAGACTCCAATCAGTCCCGCCCAGAGCGGCGATATTCTGGTAATCGCAAAGCTGTCATCGATATACAAACATAAAGCCTGATAACCCATATTGGCAACAGTCATGGCCACTGCAAACTTTAATGCATAAATAAAACGAGTCGTGTAGTTAAAAAATGCAGTAAAGACGATGAATGCAACCGCCCAGGCAAAAAGGCCTAATGTCGTGGTGCTGCCGGGGGGATCATTTTCATGCTGTTGTCCTGGATGCGGATAATATGTTAGTGGCGGCGTCGGTTGTTTTAATATCTGTGCTTGTAGAACAGTCAATGCATTATTGATTCCCTGATACCAGAGGCCAGCATGTAAATAAGCCAGTGTGTGATTTTCTATCAGAAGGCCGAGATGTTTATCGTCCAGACCGCTTTCAACCTGGCCGTTGGTGATCATAATTAACCGTGGTTCGCGGGTAGTAAATAGTAACAGAACACTTCCTTTTACATCACTCAATGAAGATGACGCATGCGCCAGCATCGCTTTGCCATTTTGCCTGAAGCTTGCTTCATTAACGCCAGGTACAACCACGATAAACGGTGCAATCCCTGTTTGTTGACGAAAAAGCTCCGCTTTCCGCGCAATCTCCTCAGCATCTGGTACAGTACCGGTAACATCCGTAAAAAGTGTCTTCATTATTGGGATTAAGGGCTTACTGGTTACCGTCAGAGGCAGAAGTATCAGCAAACTGAGCAGTATTATGATTTTTTTCATGGGCGGGACTTCCGTTTCCTGCGTGACTTTTTAGATGAGGGCATACTGATTAATAAACCGACGGCGATAAAAATAACGCCCATAATGCCGATAAACCCCCATTTAAAAAAATTAACCCACGGGTTATTTATCTCAGCCTTTTCAGGATGCCCCGGAGAATAATAAACATTAACTTTATCGCCTTCGCTGTCTTCATAAAAATCGCTGCCGATACTCGAAGTGAAAATTAGCGTGTAATCTGGCGTCGGGCGAAAGGCAACGACGGGATACCACGAACCATCTTTACCCGTGCGATGAGAATGACTGGAGTGCCAGACGGTATCAACAATGACGCCTTCGGTATGAATCGCATCTTTGCTATAGGTGAACTGGTTATAAAAGATAACAACAGAAATGAGGGTCAGTACCAGACCGATACCGAGGAATATACGAAAGAAAACTTTACTGTCCTGACTCATTAGCCACATCCTTGCTAAATAAAAAACGGGCGGTAATACCACCGCCCGCTTGCTGAATTAACGTCCTGCTTTCAGCTTCTGATAATACTCTTCATAAATGCTGCTGGCTGGGCCAACGTCACTCTGCCATTCGCCATTTTTAATGGTTTCAGCATCCGGGTAGAGCGTCTTGTCGTTCGCTATTTCCGGGCTTAACAGTTTGCGCGCGGCGAGGTTTGGTGTTGGATAACCGATAGTTTCGGCAACCTGTTTTGCCACATCCGGGCGCAGCAGGAAGTTGATCAATTTCAGCGCGCCTTCTTTGTTTTTGGCATTTGCCGGAATCGCCAGGCTGTCCATCCAGAAAATGCCGCCTTCTTTCGGCCATACCACGTCAATTGGCGTACCCGCCTGGCGAGCAACGAAAGCAGAGCCGTTCCAGATCATGCCGAGGTTAACTTCGCCTTCCATGTACGGGTTTGCCGGGTTATCGGAGTTAAACGCCGCGACGTTTGGCATCAGTTTTTTCAGCTCGTTATACGCAGCTTCAATCTCTTTCGGATCGGTGGTATTACCGGAGTAGCCAAGCTTACGCAGCGCCATCTGGAATACTTCACGGGCATCGTCGGTCAGCAGCAGGCTGCCTTTGTACTCAGGCTTCCACAGATCGGCCCAGCTGGTGACAGATTTCGGATCCACCGCATCACCGTTAACGCCAATCGCCGTCGCACCCCAGATATACGGAATGGAGTAGTCGTTATTCGGATCAAACGGCTTGTTGAGCATTTCTGGATCGAGATTGCTGAAGTTTGTTAACTTCGACTTGTCGATCTTCTGGATCATCCCTTCTTTACGCATTTTATCAACGTAATAGGTTGAAGGAACCACCAAATCATAGGCACCGTCTTTGTACGTTTTCAGTTTGGCGTACATGGTTTCGTTCGACTCGTAAGTCGAATAGATAACCTTAATGCCGGTTTCTTTGGTGAACTGTTCGAGCAGTCCTGGCGGTACGTACTCGGTCCAGTTGTAGAAATACAGTGTGTTGTTGTCATCAGCGTGAGCGGCGCTCATGCCCAGTGCCAGAGCACCCGCCGCGAGCAGGTGGCGTGACCATTTTTTCATTTAACGTCCCCTGTGTTACCTTTCGTTTTATCACGAGCAATAAGCTGGCTGGCAATAACCATCACCAGCGACAGCACCAGTAATATGGTTGCCAGCGCGTTAACTTCCGGCGATACGCCGACTTTGACCATCGAATAAATTTTTAACGGCAGAATTTCATAGCTTGGCCCGGTGACGAACGAAGAAACCACCACATCGTCCATCGACAGGGTAAAGCTTAACACCCAGCCTGCCGCCACCGCTGGCATTGCCAGTGGCAGGATGATTTTTCGCAGAATGGTAAATTCACTGGCACCGAGATCTTTCGCCGCTTCCAGCATTCGCACGTCAAAACCTTTCAGGCGCGAATACACCGTCACCACCACAAACGGTAGGCAGAAGGTGATATGCGAGAACAGCAGCGACCAGAAGCCAAGCTGAATACCCAGCAGCATAAACAGCACCAGCAGAGAAATCGCCATCACGATATCTGGCGACATCATCACCACAAACAGCATTCCGCTAACGAACGGCTTACCACGAAAGCGATAGCGGTACAGCGCAACTGCCGTCAGTGAACCGATAAGCGTGGCAAACGTCGCCGAAAACACCGCCATCGTCAGTGAATGCTGCGCTGCCTGTAACAGGCTGTCGTTGTTCATCAGCAGGCTATACCATTTGGTGGTAAAACCCTGCCAGTTGATGCCAAAGCGCGAGCTGTTGAAGGAGTTCACAATCAAAATAATGATTGGGATATACAGGTACGCGTAGATAGCGGTCATAAAACCGCCGCGAAGCAGTCGACCGATCATTCGAGTTCCACCTTCTTATTCAGCAAACGAGAAGCGCGCCAGTAAACCAGCAACATCAGGCCCATTACGATAGTCAGCGTAATGCTGGTGGCTGCACCAAACGGCCAGTCACGAATATTAAGGAACTGGACCTTGATGACGTTACCGATCAGCAGGTTTTTCGCACCGCCCATCAGGTCGGACACATAGAACAGGCCCATCGCTGGCAGCATCACCAGCAGACATCCGGCAATAATCCCCGGCATCGTCAGTGGAATAATGATGCGGATAAAAGTCTGCAACTTGCTGGCACCGAGATCGCGCGCCGCCTCCAGCAACGGCTTATCCAGTTTTTCGATACTGGAGTACAGCGGCATCACCATAAACGGCAGCAGAATGTAAACCAGACCGATAATCACCGCACTGGGCGTGAACATGATACGAATTGGTGTGTCGATAACGCCCAGCCAGAGCAAAAACTCGTTGAGATAGCCTTTGGTGCTGAGGAAAATTTTCAGCCCGTAGATGCGAATCAGTGAGTTGGTCCAGAAGGGAACAATCAGCAGAAAAAGTAGCAGCGGACGCACCTTGTGCGGCAGCTTCGCCAGAAACCAGGCAAACGGATAGCCCAGAACCAGGCAGGCAAGGGTAGCGATCAGCGCCATATTCAGCGAGTGCAATAGCACTTCAAAATAGAGCGGATCGAGCAGACGTGCGTAGTTTTCCAGCGTAAAGACCATTTTGACGAAACTGGCGTCGTCGCGGGTCAAAAAGCTGGTGCCAATGATCATCAGGTTGGGCAGAAAGACAAACAACACAAGCCAACCGACAATAGTGACAATCACTACATTCTGGAACTTACTTGTGTTCTTCATCAGCCAGTACGACCTCCCAGCTTTCTACCCAATTAATGGCCATTTTTTGGTCGAGAGAGTGGTCAAAGTCAGGATCGTCTTCATTGAAGAATTCGCTCACCATCACCATCTTGCCATTTTCCAGTTCAACAACCGACTCCAGCGTCATGCCTTTGTAGTTACGCTCGCGAACGTAACCAATCAGCCCTTCAGCATGGTTGTCGTCGTTAATCTCTTCAACACGTAAGTCTTCCGGGCGCAGCAGAACATGCAGTTTTTGCCCCGGTTCAACGGCGAAGTTAACGTAGATATTACACTCGCGACCTTCAACGTTAGCCCGTACGCGCTGCTCGTCGAGTCGCTCGATCACCGTGGCGTTGAACATATTGATCTCGCCAATGAATCCGGCAACAAATAAATTCTTCGGCTCTTCGTAAATTTCGCGCGGTGTACCATCTTGCTCAATACGACCCTCGCGCATCACCACAATTCTGTCTGACATGGTGAGCGCTTCTTCCTGATCGTGAGTGACAAAGACGAAGGTAATACCAAGCTTACGCTGTAACGCTTTCAGCTCGTTCTGCATTTGCTTGCGCAGTTTGTAATCCAGCGCCGAGAGCGACTCATCAAGCAGCAGGAGGCGAGGCTTGTTAACCACCGCGCGGGCAATGGCGACGCGTTGCTGTTGACCGCCTGAGAGTTGATGCGGTTTGCGTTGAGCGAAGCTTTCCAGTTGCACCATCCGCAGGGCTTCCATCACGCGAGGCGTAATTTCAGCAGCGGGGGTTTTTTGCATACGCAAACCAAAGGCCACATTTTCGAATACGGTCATGTGGGGGAATAGCGCGTAGCTTTGGAAAACGGTGTTCACATAGCGGTTTTCCGCCGGAACGTGGGTGATGTCCTCGTTATCCAGCATGATGCGTCCAGAATCAACAGTTTCCAGACCCGCAATCAGGCGAAGAACGGTTGTTTTACCGCAGCCAGAAGGGCCAAGCAGCGTGAGGAACTCGCCATTGTTGATAGTCAGATCCAGCTGGGGAATGACCTCTTTACCATCAAAGCATTTGCGAATTCCCGCCAATTGCACCAGCGGTGAAAGCGAACTCGGTTGTTTATTCAATTTTTTACTCTGTCCCATGTAAACGCAACGGATGGCTTACCGAAGCGGGGTTTGTGGTTAACCACCTTGGTGACTCTTAAAGAGGGCCGTAATTCTACGGCAAACTACTTGGATCGCCAATCCTTGTTGTGAATTACTGGCTTAGCTTTATATTCATTAAGGTAATGTTGATAAATATTCCCGATTGCAGGGGTAAAAGTGACCTGACGCAATATTTGTCTTTTCCTGCTTCTTAATAATGTTGTCACGAAAAGTGAGGGTGACTACATGGATAAACTACTTGAGCGTTTTTTGAACTACGTGTCTCTCGATACCCAATCAAAAGCGGGGGTGAGACAAGTTCCCAGCACGGAAGGCCAGTGGAAATTATTGCATCTGCTGAAAGATCAGCTGGAAGAAATGGGTCTTATCAATGTGACCTTAAGTGAGAAAGGAACGTTGATGGCGACGCTACCGGCTAACGTTCCTGGCGATATTCCGGCGATTGGCTTTATTTCTCATGTGGATACCTCACCGGATTGCAGCGGTAAAAATGTGAACCCGCAGATTGTTGAAAACTATCGTGGCGGCGACATTGCGTTGGGCGTCGGCGACGAAGTCCTGTCACCGGTCATGTTCCCGGTACTGCATCAACTGCTGGGACAGACGCTGATCACCACTGACGGTAAAACATTGTTGGGTGCTGACGACAAAGCAGGTATTGCAGAAATCATGACCGCGCTGGCGGTATTGCAGCAGAAAAATATTCCGCATGGCGATATTCGTGTTGCCTTTACGCCTGATGAAGAAGTGGGTAAAGGGGCGAAACATTTTGATGTTGAAGCCTTTGATGCCCGCTGGGCTTACACCGTAGATGGTGGTGGCGTAGGTGAACTGGAGTTTGAAAACTTCAACGCTGCTTCGGTGAATATCAAAATCGTCGGCAACAATGTTCACCCGGGTACGGCAAAAGGTGTGATGGTGAATGCGCTGTCGCTGGCGGCACGCATTCATGCGGAAGTACCGGCAGATGAAAGCCCGGAAGCTACGGAAGGTTATGAAGGCTTCTATCACCTGACAAGCATGAAAGGCACTGTTGAGCGCGCCGATATGCACTACATCATCCGTGATTTCGACCGTAAACAGTTTGAAGCGCGTAAACGTAAAATGATGGAAATTGCCAAGAAAGTGGGAAAAGGGTTACACCCGGATTGCTACATTGAACTGGTGATTGAAGACAGTTACTACAACATGCGCGAGAAAGTCGTTGAGCATCCGCATATTCTTGATATTGCCCAGCAGGCGATGCGCGATTGCGATATTGAACCAGACCTGAAACCGATCCGTGGTGGTACTGACGGTGCGCAGTTGTCGTTTATGGGATTACCGTGTCCAAATCTGTTTACCGGCGGTTATAACTATCATGGCAAACATGAGTTTGTCACTCTGGAAGGAATGGAAAAAGCGGTGCAAGTGATTGTGCGTATTGCCGAGTTAACGGCGAAACGGAAGTAAGCGAAATTGGATGCGGCATATGATGCCGCATCCGGCTTCAATTCAAATTTACCCTTCGAAGAACCAATACCCGCTATTGACCAGCGCCGCGAGCATCGCGAGGAATGACGGATCTTCCAGTGCGTCGCCAAAATTCTCAGCGGTCAGTGCAATATTGCTGGCGAGTGCATCCAGCGCCGGACGGTGCGGGGAATCAATTTTCTCACCATTGGCATAAACATCGTCGCCAATGCGCAAGACGCGCAGACCACCCAGACGCACCAGTACATCACCTTGTTTCAGCGCGTCGTAGATTTCATCCGGTTGATACGGTGGCTCTGGCGGAGCGATATCCAGTTCATGACGTGACTGCGAAATAAACTCGCCAAACCACTGTTTAAAGTGTTCTGGCTGGTTGATCAACTCAAGCATCATCTCACGCAGTTTATCCATCTCCTGCGGCAGAACGTCTGCCGGATGATCGCGAGGCGGGACATCCGGATCGCTGTAGTAATTACCGCCCAGCTCACGTTGCAGCACGTAATCGGCAAATCCGCTGATCAGTTCCCGCGTATTCGGCGCACGAAAACCAACGGAATAGTTCATCGCATTTTCCAGCGCGTAGCCTTCGTGCGGGAACCCTGGCGGAATATAAAGAATATCGCCTGGCTCCAGTTCTTCATCAATAATCGCTTCAAACGGATCAACCTGTAACAGATCCGGGTGAGGGCAGTGCTGCCTCATGTGCAGTTTTTCACCTACCCGCCAGCGACGGCGACCTGTACCCTGAATAATAAATACATCGTACTGATCGAGATGCGGACCGACGCCGCCGCCAGGCACGGAAAACGAGATCATCAGATCGTCAATGCGCCAGTCCGGTAATTCACGGAACGGACGCATCAGCGCGGCGGCCGGTTCATGCCAGTGATCAACCGCCTGGACCAGCAATGACCAGTTGGTTTCGCCCAGATGGTCGTAGCTTTCGAATGGCCCGTGACTGACCTGCCATTTGCCATCCTGATGACTGACCAGCCGACTGTCGACTTCACTTTCCATCGCCAGGCCCGCCAGCTCGTCGGGAGAAATAGGGTCAATAAAATTATTAAAGCCGCGTTTTAACACCACGGGACGTTTCTGCCAGTGGCGTTCAAGAAAATCGGGCCAATTAAGGGTGAGTTGGTATTCCATGTTAAGCGTCCATAGGCGGGTATCTGCAACCGATTATAACGGATGCATACTGTAATGCGCGAACAAAGGACATATTTATTCATCTTTCGACAAGGAATGCTGGCGACCAAAAATCACCTCCATTCGCGCACCGCCGAGCATGCTCTCTCCGGCGATGATTCTTCCGTCGTACTGTTCAGTAATTTCACGAGCGACCGCCAGCCCCACGCCTTGCCCGGGGCGTAAGGTATCAACACGCTGACCACGGTCGAAAATCACCTCACGCTTGCTTTGCGGGATCCCCGGCCCATCATCTTCGACCACGATGTAGAGATGTTTGTCAGTTTGCCTTGCGGAGATTTCGACAAACTCGAGGCAATACTTACAGGCGTTATCCAGTACATTGCCCATTACCTCAACAAAATCGTTCTGCTCGCCGACAAAACTAATTTCTGGCGAGATATCGAGGGAAATATTGACGCCTTTACGCTGATAAACTTTATTCAGTGCCGATGTGAGATTGTCCAACAACGGGGCCACTGGATGTAGTTCGCGGCTCAGTAATGTCCCGCCACGCATACTGGCTCGGTGTAGGTAGTAACCAATTTGTTGCGAGATACGGCTAATTTGTTCCAGCATCACCGGTTCCGCCTCACTGACGTTCATCTTTTCACTTCGCAAAGAACGTAGCGTACTTTGTAGCACCGCCAGAGGCGTTTTCAGGCTGTGAGTCAGGTCAGTGAGCGTAGTGCGGTATTTGTCGTAACGCTCACGCTCGCTTTTTAAAAGTCGGTTCAGGTTACCCACCAGGCTGGTCAGTTCTCTCGTTGTTGTAGGGTTGAGCAGTTCACGGTGGTGTTCTTCCAGTTCGCGGACTTCGCGCGCCAGGGCTTCAATAGGGCGTAAGCTCCACCAGGCGGCGACCCACAGTAACGGGATCACTAACAGCAGGTTGGCCAGGAGTACATAGAGAAACCAGCTCCATACCGTATAGGAACTTTTAAGCTCTACGGGAATGGTATCGACCACCACAATGGTGAGTTTTGGCATTCGCGCCGTTGCCGGATAGACATTAACGGCTACCGAGTGGGTCATTTCTGCATCGTCGTCGTCTTCCCGAACTTCCTGCAACTGCTGCTGAATAGAGAGATCGTTACTCAGTAGCAGGCTGGTATCGTTCACGTCAGCCTCTATTTCGTGAAAACCATTGGATTTCAGCCAGTCAGGCTGGATCATTTTCATCAGCCAGGGAACGTCACGCTGCGCCCACAATAATTTGCCGTTCTCGTCATAAATCAGAGACATCGTGGGACTTTGCTTGTCGATATTTTCCGGCAGTTCAACATGTAGCTTATTGTTTTCCCATTTCGCCAGTGTATAGAATAAATTGCTCTCGCCGCGTAACAGACGAAACGTCGTTTTATCGAAACTAACGCTATAACCGATCAGGGCAACCATACCGTAGGAAAGTGAAAGCACCAGTACTACCGCGGCCGTCGCCAACAGAAAACGTACCCGCAGCGAGAGCGGGAAAAAAACACGCAGTAATTTTTTCATCAGCGCAATTCGAAAAGATAACCCTGGCCGCGAACGGTGGTAATCACCTCGTGCGGGTATTGCGCCTGAATTTTTTTGCGCAGCCTGCCCATCAGAACATCAATGGTATGACTTTCCCGCAGTTCGGCATCCGGGTAGAGCTGTAGCATCAATGAATCTTTACTGACCACTTTGCCGTTGTTACGGATCAAGGTTTCCATAATGGTGTATTCAAATGCGGTCAGTTTGATGACTTCGTCACTAATGGATAATTCGCGACGGGAGAGATCAACCTGAAACGGCGGCAGCGAAATAACCTGTGAAGCCAGGCCGCTATTACGCCGCATTAATGCCTGCATTCGTGCCATCACTTCTTCAATATGAAAGGGTTTAGTCACGTAATCGTCAGCACCGGCGCTTAATACTTCAACTTTGTCCTGCCAGCTTTCACGGGCGGTTAATACAAGAATTGGCAGTGAAACATCATTACTACGCCAGCGACGGATCAGCGACAAACCATCTTCGTCAGGCAAACCGAGATCGACAATCGCAATATCCGGTAAATGTTCGTTGAGATAATAATCGGCTTCTTTGGCATCTTCTGCGTCATCGACCTGATGACCCGCGTCCTGAATCTGAACTTTAAGATGGTGACGTAACAACGCATTGTCTTCGACAACCAGTACGCGCATTTTTATTTCTCCCTGTCTTAATTATAAAAATAGTGTAACGCGATTATGTGGTTGTGGGGGTAAACATTAAATAAACCAGTGGGGAAGGGAGGTGTAAATAGAAAAGCGGATTATCTTAATAAACAGGCCGGACGGCATCACCATCCGGCACTGATACGAGGCTTATTTCAGCTCATCAACCATAGTGATGGCACGACCAATATAGTTAGCCGGCGTCATCGCTTTCAGGCGTGCTTTTTCTTCTTCTGGCAGCGCCAGACCGTCGATAAATTGCTTCATGCCATCGGCGTCAACGCGTTTACCGCGAGTCAGCTCTTTCAGCTTCTCGTATGGCTTCTCAATCCCGTAACGGCGCATTACCGTCTGGATCGGTTCCGCCAACACTTCCCAGTTGTGATCCAGTTCATCCAGCAGATGATCACGGTTCACTTCCAGTTTGCTCACACCTTTCAGGGTGGACTGGTAAGCAATCAGCGCATAACCGATACCCACGCCAAGATTACGCAGCACGGTGGAGTCGGTCAGGTCACGCTGCCAGCGGGAAACCGGCAGTTTGCTTGCCAGATGCTGCAATACCGCGTTGGAAAGGCCCAGATTCCCTTCGGAGTTTTCGAAGTCGATCGGGTTAACTTTATGCGGCATGGTGGAAGAACCAATCTCACCAGCAATGGTTTTCTGTTTGAAGTGGTTAAGGGCGATATAACCCCAAACGTCACGGTCAAAGTCGATCAGAATGGTGTTAAAGCGCGCAACGCAATCAAACAGCTCGGCGATGTAGTCGTGCGGTTCGATCTGGGTGGTGTACGGGTTCCACTGAATACCCAGCGAGGTGACGAACTCTTCGCTGAACTGATGCCAGTCAACTTCCGGGTAAGCGGCGATGTGGGCGTTATAGTTACCGACCGCGCCGTTGATTTTTCCGAGGATCTCCACCTGGTTAAGCTGGCGGTACTGGCGCTCCATACGGTAGGCGACGTTTGCCATCTCTTTACCGATGGTTGACGGCGTGGCTGGCTGACCGTGGGTACGAGACAGTAGCGGGATATCGCGATACTGAACGGCGAGATCTTTAATGCCGTCAATCAGTTGACGCCAGTATGGCAGGATCACTTCATCACGCGCGGTTTTCAGCATCAACGCGTGGGAAAGGTTATTGATATCTTCCGAAGTACAGGCAAAGTGAATGAATTCAGAAACCGCGTGCAGTTCCGGGATCTCCGCCACTTTTTCTTTCAGGAAATACTCAACCGCTTTAACGTCGTGGTTAGTGGTACGCTCGATGGTTTTGATGCGTGCAGCATCTTCTTCGCTGAAACTGGCGACAATTGCATCAAGGTAACCGATTGCGTCGGCAGCAAAAGCAGGAACTTCCTTGATCGCTGCGTGCGCGGCCAGTTTTTGCAGCCAACGTACTTCGACTTGTACACGGAATTTCAGCAAACCGTATTCGCTGAAAATCCCGCGCAGCGCGCTGACTTTATCGCCGTAGCGTCCATCGACAGGGGAAACGGCGGTCAGTGAGGATAATTCCATAGATCACAACTCCGGGGTTAAATGAGCAAGAATTTGTTTTGCCTGAGTGGTCAGGCGATTACGAGAAAACATCAGTTGCAGACGTCCGCCGCCGACCTGGTGCCAGAGCACGGCGGCGCGAATGCCTGCCAGCAGGGTTGCGCGAACTTTCGCCTGCACTTGTGGGCTTTGCAGTACAGCAGGGGAGCCGGTGACCTGAATGCGTGGGCCAAGCGGGCTAATCACATCAACATAGATAGCAGCCATCGCGCTCATCAGCGTTTCGGACTGTAAATCGAAGTGTTCGAGCTGGCGTTGCAGACCGTTGATCCGGTTGCCCAGAGTGTCGAGCGCACCTTTCGCTGAGGAAAGTTTGCGCTCAAGCACCATCAGGCTGAGTGTGTAGCGGGTTAACTCAGCGTTTAAGCCCTGGCGACTGCTGGCATTGAGCACGCCGAGCAGGGTTTCCAGTCCGACGCGCAGGTTGGCTTCACTGCCGCCAAAAACCGCCAGCGTCGAGCTGGGGTTCATATCAATAATACTGTTGAGTGAGACGTGTAGCGCATCGGCATCACAATGACCCTGGTGAGCGAGTTGTTGCACCAGGCGTGCCGACTGACAAATACCGGCCAGGGCGAGGGTGATGTCATAGTAATTCTTTGCCACGTTCACTGCTTCCTTGTTGTAATTAAAGACAATAATCAGACCGGCAGCGGCAGACGCTGCTCAATGATACCGCCACCGAGGCACACTTCACCGTTATAGAAGACGGCAGACTGGCCCGGCGTCACGGCGGCAACTGGCTCATCGAAAATCACTTCAATGCGATCGTCGTCCAGCGCCTTGACGGTGCACGGAATGTCGGTCTGGCGATAGCGGGTTTTTACCGTGCAACGCATAGTGCCGGTGAACGGTTCGCGATCGACCCAGTGTAGCTGCTGGGCAATCAGACCGACAGACATCAGACGCGGGTGTTCATGGCCCTGCGCAACAATCAGAATGTTGTTTTCGACGTCTTTATCGACCACATACCACGGTTCTTCGGTGCCTTCTTTAGTGCCACCGATACCCAGACCTTTACGCTGACCGAGGGTGTGATACATCAGCCCCTGGTGCTCACCAATTTCATCGCCATCGACGGTAATGATTTTGCCCGGTTGCGCCGGGAGATAACGGCCCAGGAACTCGCGGAATTTACGTTCGCCAATGAAGCAAATGCCGGTAGAGTCTTTTTTCTTCGCAGTGACCAAACCGAGATCTTCAGCAATCTTACGCACCTGCGGTTTTTCCAGTTCGCCGACCGGGAACAGGCTTTGCGCAATCTGCTCATGGCCGAGCGTATAAAGGAAGTAGCTCTGGTCTTTATTGCTGTCCAGACCACGCAGCAGGCGGCTCTTGCCATCGACATCTGCCCGACGCACGTAATGACCGGTAGCGATATAATCGGCACCTAAATCTTCGGCGGCAAATTCGAGGAAGGCTTTAAATTTGATCTCTTTGTTGCACAGAATATCCGGATTCGGCGTGCGACCGGCTTTATATTCGGCAAGGAACAGTTCGAAGACGTTGTCCCAGTATTCGGCAGCAAAGTTGACGGTGTGCAGTTCAATGCCGAGCTTATCGCAGACCGCCTGGGCATCAGCCAGATCCGCTGCCGCTGTGCAATATTCCTCACCGTCGTCTTCTTCCCAGTTCTTCATAAACAGGCCTTCGACCTGATATCCCTGTTGTTGCAACAGCCAGGCAGAAACGGAGGAATCGACACCGCCGGACATGCCGACGATCACTTTTTTTGCGGTTTCAGACATTGGATTACTCACGACATTGAACTTCAAGGCGGCGTATTCTATCACGCAGCTTTTTAGATGACACCCTTTGTAAAAGGCCAGTTAAAATCGCCAATCATCTCCAGCGGATAGCGTTGCCCGCTTTGATAACAACGAATACTTTCCGCCACCAGCGGCGAACGAAGATTTGACGCCTGTAAAATTTCTTCGGCGCTGACCCAACGGCAGCAGTCGATATCGCTGTCATGAGGCTGGGTCGGGCATATTTGCTCAAGCTCGATGGCAAACAGGAAACGCAAAAACGGCGTTTTATCTGGCGCAATCCACTGATGCATGCGGATGAAGTGTTGCGGTCGCGCGCTGATGCCGGTTTCTTCCCACAGCTCACGCGCAGCCGCTTCCACTAGCGTCTCATCCGCTTCCAGATGTCCCGCCGGTTGGTTCCATAACGCTTTACCGTTAATCGTCTCTTCAACAACTAAAAATTTGCCCTCTGCATGTACCACGCAGGCGACGGTAACGTGCGGTTTAAACATTGTGCATCCTTATTCTGTTGCTTCTCGCCATTCGCCGTTAGCGAGATTATCCAGTGTGTAATTGCCCATGGCATAACGAATCAGTCGCAGCGTAGGGAAACCGACATGGGCGGTCATGCGGCGCACCTGGCGATTACGTCCTTCATATAAAGTAATCTTCAGCCAGCTGGTGGGAATACTTTTGCGTTCACGAATTGGTGGATTCCGCGGCCATAACCACTCTGGTTCTTCAACCAACTCCGCGCCTGCGGGCAGGGTAGGACCATCATTTAAGGTTACGCCATTGCGCAAGGCTTCAAGAGCGTCTTGTGTGGGAATGCCTTCCACCTGCACATAATAGATTTTCCCGGTGCGTTTGCCCGGCTGAGTTAAACGTGCCTGTAGTGCACCATTATTGGTCAGCACCAGTAACCCTTCGCTATCGCGGTCAAGACGACCTGCCGCATAAACGCCCTGAACCGGGATGAATTCTTTTAATGTTTTGCGCCCGGCTTCATCGGTGAACTGTGGCAGGACATCGTAAGGTTTATTGAACAGGAGCACACGCGTGGGCTGGTTTTCTGGCTTGCGTTTGTTAGTGCGTTGCGAGCTGAATCGCTTAACCTGGTGATTTCTAAAAGAAGTTTTTTGCATGGTATTTTCAGAGATTATGAATTGCCGCATTATAGCCTAATAACGCGCATCTTTCATGACGGCAAACAATAGGGTAGTATTGACAAGCCAATTACAAATCATTAACAAAAAATTGCTCTAAAGCATCCGTATCGCAGGACGCAAACGCATATGCAACGTGGTGGCAGACGAGCAAACCAGTAGCGCTCGAAGGAGAGGTGAATGGAAAGTAAAGTAGTTGTTCCGGCACAAGGCAAGAAGATCACCCTGCAAAACGGCAAACTCAACGTTCCTGAAAATCCGATTATCCCTTACATTGAAGGTGATGGAATCGGTGTAGATGTAACCCCAGCCATGCTGAAAGTGGTCGACGCTGCAGTCGAGAAAGCCTATAAAGGCGAGCGTAAAATCTCCTGGATGGAAATTTACACCGGTGAAAAATCCACACAGGTTTATGGTCAGGATGTCTGGCTGCCTGCTGAAACCCTTGATCTGATTCGTGAATATCGCGTTGCCATTAAAGGTCCGCTGACCACTCCGGTTGGTGGCGGTATTCGCTCTCTGAACGTTGCCCTGCGCCAGGAACTGGATCTCTACATCTGCCTGCGTCCGGTACGTTACTATCAGGGCACTCCAAGCCCGGTTAAACACCCTGAACTGACCGATATGGTTATCTTCCGTGAAAACTCGGAAGACATTTATGCAGGTATCGAATGGAAAGCAGACTCTGCCGACGCTGAGAAAGTAATTAAATTCCTGCGTGAAGAGATGGGCGTGAAGAAAATTCGCTTCCCGGAACATTGCGGTATCGGTATTAAGCCGTGTTCTGAAGAAGGCACCAAACGTCTGGTTCGTGCAGCGATCGAATACGCAATTGCTAACGATCGTGACTCTGTGACCCTGGTGCACAAAGGCAACATCATGAAGTTCACCGAAGGCGCGTTTAAAGACTGGGGCTACCAGCTGGCGCGTGAAGAGTTTGGCGGTGAACTGATCGACGGCGGCCCGTGGCTGAAAGTTAAAAACCCGAATACCGGCAAAGAGATCGTCATTAAAGACGTGATTGCTGACGCATTCCTGCAACAGATCCTGCTGCGTCCGGCTGAATATGATGTTATCGCCTGTATGAACCTGAACGGTGACTACATTTCTGACGCCCTGGCAGCGCAGGTTGGCGGTATCGGTATCGCCCCTGGCGCAAACATCGGTGACGAATGCGCCCTGTTTGAAGCTACCCACGGTACTGCGCCGAAATATGCCGGTCAGGACAAAGTTAACCCAGGCTCTATCATCCTTTCCGCTGAGATGATGCTGCGCCATATGGGCTGGACTGAAGCCGCAGACCTGATTGTTAAAGGTATGGAAGGCGCAATCAACGCGAAGACCGTAACCTATGACTTCGAACGTCTGATGGAAGGCGCTAAGCTGCTGAAATGTTCAGAGTTTGGTGATGCGATCATCAAGAACATGTAATTCGGTAATTTATTAAATCCATTAACGGGAGCGTTACGCTCCCGTTATTTTTGTCAGGATGCTAACGGTTATCAAAATAAGTTATCAAAACCCCCAGGTAGTTGGGGGATGGTCAGATGGTTGTTCTACTGCCAGGTTCCAATTCTGTGCCAGAATCGGACGTCGCAATCGCAACAACGACGAATCCGTTAGTCCACAATAAAGAGTTTTGCTCCTGTCTCCGTTCTGGACTGATGTGGCTCTGCGTTATCACCAACCTGATAACTCATCCCCGCAGTTAAAGTGAATTTGCGGCCATCTGCGAGCTGTGTTTCGAGTTCTCCCTCTATGCATAAAAGGATATGACCTTTACTGCACCAATGATCCGCCAGGTAACCTGGGGTATATTCAACCATTCGCACACGGATTTGGTTCGGCTTGTGACCAAAAAATTGTGTGCGCCAGTAGGCCATGCCTGTTTCCCCGGGATGTTCTGTTTTTTCGACTTCACCCCAGTTGGTGGTGCCAAAAGCAAATGCTTCGATATTCATTTTATGGCCTTTCGTTGTTAAGAAAGAGTGCTTGAGCTCAGGTTGGAATGAATTAACATTAACATAAGAAAAAATAATTTATATATCAACACATTATTTTTGCCTTAGGTA
The DNA here is from genome assembly GCF_004212325.1 of Escherichia sp. E13S3. NCBI lineage: Bacteria > Pseudomonadati > Pseudomonadota > Gammaproteobacteria > Enterobacterales > Enterobacteriaceae > Escherichia > Escherichia sp. E13S3. Next base: position 246,518 of record NZ_RHJR01000012.1, on the reverse strand, counting down.
TTATTATAGCGTTTCAATAATTAAGAGCAAAAAGCTAAAACTAAATCCGAAAAATAATCTGGTAACATTATTTAAATAATGGAGAATTAAACTGTCGCTATACATTTATCTTATTTCTAATTCTCATAGACGAAATTTTCCATGTTATGATATAATATGACGAAAATCGCAGGTTATCAACCTGTTATTGATGTAAATAAATTTCGAGGAGATTATTCCAGTGGGACGTAAATGGGCCAATATCGTAGCTAAAAAAACGGCTAAAGACGGGGCAACGTCTAAAGTATATGCAAAATTCGGTGTGGAAATCTATGCTGCGGCTAAACAAGGTGAACCAGACCCAGAATTAAACACTTCTTTAAAGTTCGTTATTGAACGCGCGAAGCAGGCGCAAGTTCCAAAACACGTTATTGATAAAGCTATTGATAAAGCCAAAGGTGGCGGAGACGAAACGTTCGTACAAGGACGTTATGAAGGCTTTGGACCCAATGGTTCAATGATTATCGCTGAAACGTTGACTTCAAACGTTAACCGTACGATTGCTAACGTTCGTACAATTTTCAATAAAAAAGGCGGTAACATTGGCGCGGCAGGTTCTGTCAGCTATATGTTTGACAATACTGGCGTGATTGTATTTAAAGGAACTGACCCTGACCGTATTTTTGAAATTTTGCTTGAAGCTGAAGTGGATGTCCGTGATGTGACCGAAGAAGAAGGAAACATCGTTATTTATACTGAGCCTACAGACCTTCACAAAGGAATTGCAGCTCTAAAAGCAGCTGGAATTACTGAGTTCTCAACAACAGAATTAGAAATGATTGCTCAATCAGAAGTTGAGCTTTCACCAGAAGATTTAGAAATCTTTGAAGGACTTATTGATGCCCTCGAAGATGACGACGATGTTCAAAAAGTATATCATAACGTTGCAAATCTCTAATTATAAATTAAAGAAATCTGTCTTTATGGCAGATTTCTTATTCTTAAAGAATGTTAAAAAACATATAAAAAGACTCTCATCTAAAAAATAAGACTAATCGAAATTACTGATTGTAACTATCTCATGATTAACGGCAAAGGATCATCCGATGGGGGGTAATTGCGCGAAAAACGTAATGGTTTACAGTCGAAATATCAGAATGTAATGCCTGTTAATTGTTACGTAAAATATCAAGAATGATCATCAAGAACTGAATTTTTAAAATGGCAGTTTTCACCAAAATGTTGCCCGGTACCAGGAACATATGGCATTGTATTCTTGATACTCGGGCAATGGGCATGTTACATCAGAATATAATCATGGATACGCAGTTTTATAGCGTCCATTAAAAATTTAAATTGGAGGTAGCCCATATTTTGCGCGGGCGCGATTACATGCCTCATTAATCTTCCCATCCTCGCCAGACATGGCGAATTCTCGACATGTCGATGAGCGATTCTTGTATATGGTGCAACATGCGTTTTTTCCAGGCGTTCCTGCCAGGGCGACACAACGTGGATCCTTCTGGTTAGTACCGCTCATACATCGGTGGTAAGGGGATATTTGCTCAGTAAGATGAGCCGGGATAGTGCCGCCTGCATCATCTGCTTCGGCCCAGTAAAAAGAGACGCGGAAAAATGCACAACAGGCACCACACGCCAGGCATGGATTCAGATTGCTCATAATTCACCAGTACTACTATATACATCACAATACATCATAACAAAAAATGCAGACACGCCCTGTAAAGATGCGTGTCTGTGACCGGCTGGCGAATTTTCTATAGTCAACTACTGAATGATCACCAGCTGTTATTAATTTTACATATCCACTGAGATATAACCAGACAGTCAAAATATAAACAAAGTAAATTAATCTTTACAATTTGTAACTACAGAGTTTCGGAAGGGAGTGCTTTATGGAATCAGAGTCTACATTATCTTGTCAGCATAGGGTGATTTTATAAACATAGTGGATATTGCGATTGTTTTAATTCTGGTTGATTAAAGGGGCTCATCAGAAAATGTTATTTCTCTGATGTTCAAAAATATGAGCAAGCTCAGGTTATAATATTTTGTATTTATATTACGGTTGTCTCATCGTTCACATTGATTATTGTGTTAATGGTAAAAACGTTATGATTCAATTCAATAGTGCATTTGACTTCGAACATACCAGAACACGTCTTCTTAAGGCGGTATCAGATAATGGTCTGGTTTTATTTGGCGAGTTTGACCACGCAAAAGCTGCCCGTAATGCAGGGCTTGTAATGCCGCCAACTACTGTTCTGGTATTTGGTAATCCTGAAAAGGGAACGCCTTTGATGTTGGAACATCCAGACCTCGCTCTGGATTTACCTTTCAGGGTACTCCTTCGCCAGTTACCCGGAGGTCAGGTCAACGTTAGATTTCACTCGGCAGAAGAATTGAAATGTTATGGACTTGACGCAACGGCGATACAAACGTTGAAAAAGCTGGAATTGCTGGTACAGAAATACATTCAACCTATTGATTAACATATGCATAAAGGCGAAAGTTAAAGCTAAACAGAAACGTGCTCAACCTGTATTTTTGTTCCCGAATTATTACCCCATGCCTCTTCTCTGCTTAAAGACCCATTGATCAGCGCGAACATTAGTTTTTCATCAGTCATTGAAAGACTTGCGGCATGTTGGGCAAAATTTCATCTGATGCGTGGATATTTCTGATTCTCTCGACCATGCTCTCTGTAGACGCCAGATTGAGCGAATGAATGTCAACCCCCTCTATTAACCTGTTGTCAGGGACACGCAGATGCGCAATACACTTATCCCTATCCTCGCTGCGGTTTGCCTGTTTATTACCGGCGTCTCTATTTTGAACATCCAGCTCTGGTATTCCGCAAAAGCGGAGAGCCTGGCAGGGGCGAGATATGCCACAAACAATATCAATTATATACTTGAGGAAGCGTCACAGGCGACTCAAACGGCACAGGAAATAGCCAGAAAAGGGTGTGATCTGGATGAACAATATCAACTAGGTACAGAGGCAGCGCTCAAGCCACATCTGCGTACGATCATCATTCTCAAACAAGATGCGGTCTGGTGTACTTCACTGCCGGGGAACCGCGTACTGCTATCACGTATACCCGTGATTCCTGAAAGCAATTTACTGCTAGCTCCGGCAATCGATACTGTTAATAAAATGCCCATTTTGCTTTATCAGAATCAGTTCGCTGATACCCGAGTTTTGGTGACTATTAGCGATCAACATATTCGTGGCGCGCTCAATGTGCCGTTGAAGGGGGCGAAATATACTTTACTCGTTGGCGGTAGCATTATTGGCCCGTCGGGAGATGTGACAGCTCTCAATGGTAAAAATCATTTTTCTGGGCGAGTCAGTTCCACAAAATATCATTTCAGTATTATTTATAACCAGCCACCTCTATTTAGCTTTAGCAGACTTATCGATAAAGGTCTGGGGATTTTGATATTCATTTTGTTAATTTCCTGCGCCGTTGCCTTCCTGCTTGATAAATATTTCAACAAAAGCGCGACACCGGAAGAGATCCTGCGGCGGGCAATACATAACGGTGAAATTGTGCCTTTTTATCAACCAGTGGTAAATGGGCGGGAAGGGACGTTACGCGGCGTGGAAGTCCTTGCCCGCTGGAAACACCCTCGGGGAGGATATATCTCTCCTGCGGCTTTCATTCCTCTTGCTGAAAAATCAGGGTTGATAGTTCCGCTCACCCAAAGTTTGATGAGCCAGGTCGCCAAACAAATGAATGCGATCGAAAGTAAACTGCCAGAAGGTTTTCACGTTGGGATAAATTTCAGCGCCTCGCATATTATTTCGCCGACATTTGTTGAAGAATGCCTGAAATACAAGGACAGCTTCACGCGCCGTGATTTGAATCTCGTGCTTGAAGTCACTGAGCGTGAGCCTTTGCATGTTGATGAAAGTCTGGTCCAGCGACTAAACATTTTGCATGAAAATGGTTTTGTCATCGCACTGGATGATTTTGGTACTGGATACTCGGGGCTTTCTTATCTCCATGATCTACATATTGATTATATTAAGATTGATCACAGCTTTGTCGGGCGGGTCAACGCAGATCCCGATTCCACCCGGATCCTGGACTGCGTGCTGGATCTGGCGCGCAAACTTTCTATCAGTATTGTCGCTGAAGGTGTTGAAACGAAGGAGCAGCTCGATTACCTGAACCAAAACAACATCACGTTCCAACAGGGATACTATTTCTATAAACCGGTGACATATATTGAGCTGGTCAAAATTATTCTCTCAAAACCGAAGGTGAAAGTGGTGGTTGAGTGAAAAATGATCGCTTGAGCGTGAGGTGACGTAATTATAGACAGCTAATTAGCTCGTTTCGTCTTGTTACTATTGTTCATTATTTTGTTTGCTATAATTGTCTGAAATTTTTGACAGGATTACCATCAGTAGCATGAACAAGAGTAATAATCTGGATTATTTTACTTTATATATCATTTTCTCCATTGCATTTATGCTAATCACTTTCCTGGTTATCCTTTTTGCCAAACCCAGCACCTGGTTGGGAGAAGTGCTTGTTACTATAAATTTGCTAAATGCGTTGGTTTGGTTGGCGATCAATGTGGTTAATCGGTTAAGAGGAAAACTCGTTAGCCATAGGGATCAGCCTTAATCCTTCTGTTATCACTGTCAGAAAACGGCTAAATGAGTTGCTGGCAGTGCGCGTAATCTGGGGGAAATTAAACCTGGCGTAAATGGCAATCTGAATCCAGCGGTCAGCGTCTGGGGAAATGTTGGCGTTCAACTCGGTGATAATGGCTACAATGACACCGCAGTGATGGTGGGATTTAAATATAAGTTCTGATTCCTTCGCCTGCTAAAAAAACGCGCCGAATCAATCGGCGCGGTACTGCATTAATGATTATTTTTTGCCAATGGCACGCATGGTGTCATCAATGGCGGTAATTAACAGCATTTGCGGATCTTTAGCACAAACCTGGTTCAGTTTTTCTACCACTTTGGCACTGAGTTCCGGAGATTGCTCGATTTTTAAATCACGGCTCGTAACGCTGGCGTTACCCATTACAGCCACAATTTCTGCAACCTGTGCGCTGTCAGTTTTTGCCATTTCGTTAGCTTCAGCACAAGTAATATAGGTTTCTGCCGGCAAACCGTTCTTAATATTGTAGTCCTGCGCCCAGCTCATTGGTGCGAAAACAAACAGACCAGCCAGTAATGCAAATTTTTTCATCATCATTCCTTATTTCATTTTACCCAGAATGGCACCACCTGTGCCGCCAATTACAGCACCTTTAATCGCGCCTTCCAGACCATTGCCGGTCAACACGCCAGTGACTGCACCAACGGCAGCACCCACTTTCGCACCTTTGCGGGCATTTTTGCCGTCACGACCTTTTTCAGTTACTGCACCAACACCAGCGCCCACAGCAGCGCCTTTCAGCACACCATTAACGCCATTGCCAGTCAGTAAACCTACGCCTGCACCTAACAGCGCACCTTTCGTGGTGCGATTCATATCCGCCATTGCTGGTGCGGAGCAGAACAATGCTGAGATAAGCCCGAAGGCGAGTATTTTTTTCTTCAACTTAGATGTCCGGTATTAAGTAAGTTGCACACACAATAATTTCGTCTTTAATTAATATTCACTTAACTAAAGAACGCTCGCTATTATTCAGATAATTCAAAATGAGCGCGAATGGTATAATAGTAATTGTGTTTTATGCTTGAATGGGAATAATCTTAAATAAGGATTAACTCATTGATTTGAAATATTTTCTTCAAGAAATGTCATCAGGTGTTAACATGGTATTGTAAAGGTTAGGCGATCTGAAATATCAATATTGTTGTGTGATTTAAATGTAAAAAATATTTATCAAAAAAGGCAAGGTAAGTAATTTCGCTCTGGTGGCAATAGTGTGAATTAGCGGCGATTTGAGCTGACAATAGAAGGGGAGAACAAAATTTAGACCAAATGCAATCTGACAGATACCAGTATAAACAACCGGTAACTGTCAGATCAGGTTTGAGCTAATACAGCTTATTTTAGCTCTTCTGCTTCTGGTAAGGTCACGTTAAGCTCAAGAATGGAAATATCGCCATCCTTTTGCTCGAGCTGTACGGTTACCATCTCGGGATCAATTTGTACGTATTTACAAATGACATCAAGAATATCTTTACGCAACTGCGGCAGATAGTGTGGTTCTGCATCGCTGCGACGACGTTCAGCAACAATAATCTGCAGCCGTTCTTTTGCAATGTTGGCCGTGTTTTTCTTCCGTGAGAGAAAGAAATCGAGTAATGCCATAACTTATCCTCCGAACAAGCGTTTGAGGAAGCCTTTCTTCTCTTCTTCAATGAAGCGGAAAGGGCGTTCTTCACCCAACAGGCGTTCTACGGTATCTGCGTAGGCTTTACCCGCATCGGCATTGATGTCGAGAATGACTGGTTCACCCTGGTTAGAGGCGCGCAATACGGATTGATCCTCTGGGATCACACCGACGAGTTTGATGCGCAGGATTTCCAGCACGTCTTCCATACTCAGCATGTCTCCTCTGTGCACGCGACCAGGGTTATAGCGCGTTAACAGCAGGTGCTCTTTAATGGGTTCTTCGCCGTTTTCTGCGCGACGTGATTTCGACGCCAGAATACCTAAAATACGGTCAGAGTCACGAACTGATGAGACTTCCGGGTTCGTGGTAATAATGGCTTCATCAGCGAAATAAAGAGCCATTAATGCACCGGTTTCAATACCCGCCGGTGAGTCACAAACGATAAACTCAAAGTCCATCGCTTTTAGGTCATCAAGAACTTTGGCCACCCCTTCGCGGGTGAGGGCATCTTTATCGCGAGTTTGCGATGCCGGGAGAATGTAGAGGTTATCAGTACGCTTATCCTTAATTAGCGCCTGATTTAGCGTTGCATCGCCCTGAATGACGTTGACGAAATCGTACACGACCCGACGCTCACAACCCATAATCAGGTCGAGGTTACGCAAGCCGATATCAAAATCGATCACGACAGTTTTCTTTCCCTTCTGGGCCAAACCAGTGGCGATGGCCGCGCTGGAGGTGGTCTTTCCAACGCCCCCTTTCCCCGAAGTAACAACAATAATGCGTGCCATAAAAATTCCTTGTTAAAAAGGGATCAATTTAACGATTGAACGGTCAAAGCGTTTTCGACTAATTGCAGCCGTGCCGCTTTGCCATAAAATTCTACTGGGATTTTATCACTCAGCCAGTATTCACCAGCAATAGATACTAGTTCGGCCATCAGGTTAGTACAAAATATTTGCGCTTCCCGGTCACCACTTGCCCCGGCCAGCGCACGACCGCGCATCATGCCATAGACATGAATGTTACCATCCGCGATCAATTCTGCTCCTGCACTTACATTACTTGTAACAATCAAATCACATTGTGGAGCATAAATGCGCTGACCGGAACGCACAGGCGTATCTATTAAACGTGTTTTTGTGTCCGGGATCGTATTTTGCGCTGGTGCCTGGGGAACGGGAGCTGAACGTGGCGCTTTTTCCTTTCCTTCAGTCAGGATTGGTAGCCCCATCTTTTCTATTTCAGCTTTCAGTTTCGCATTTTTACAACCGCTGACGCCAATTATCCGCAAGCCAGTTGCTGAGATAGCTTTGTGCATTGCTGACCAGTTGACCCGTTCTTCGAGGCCACTGACATTGAGTACGACGGGGGCATGCTTTAAAAATGCGGGGGCCTGAGCGATTTTGTCTTCCAGCGCTTGATGAATAATCTTAGGCTCTGCCTCATGCAGATGAACCACTGATAAGGTGAAGTTGCTACCTTTAAGCTCGATTGGCGTGTTTGACATCCTGGCCTTACTCAATTAGCTAATTATCATCATCAGCGAGCGATGATATTACGAAGACTATCAGGCATGTTATAGTCTGGATTATATTGAGGCAAGTCACCCCCACATTTATTCAGAGTAAAATTATGTTTTGTGTGATCTATCGAAGTAGCAAACGTGACCAGACCTATTTATATGTCGAAAAAAAAGACGATTTTTCGCGTGTTCCAGAGGAGCTGATGAAAGGGTTTGGCCAACCTCAACTCGCGATGATTCTGCCATTGGATGGGCGGAAAAAACTGGTAAATGCCGATATTGAGAAAGTTAAACAGGCATTAGCCGAGCAAGGTTATTATCTCCAGTTACCACCACCACCTGAGGATTTGCTTAAACAACATCTTTCTGTGATGGCGAAAAATACAGACAGTACTGACAAATAACCGATATCCGGCGGTGGCATCATATTCGTTGGAGCGGGTTTTAAGAACCACGATGAAGTGAGAGGAACGTTATGTATCAACATCACAACTGGCAAGGTGCGCTGCTGGATTATCCGGTGAGTAAGGTCGTCTGTGTTGGCAGTAACTATGCCAAACATATTAAAGAGATGGGGAGTGAAGTGCCCGAAGAGCCCGTGTTGTTTATTAAACCTGAAACGGCACTGTGTGATCTGCGCCAGCCCCTGGCTATCCCCTCTAATTTCGGCTCGGTTCATCATGAAGTTGAACTGGCGGTGTTGATTGGCGCGACGCTACGTCAGGCCACGGAAGAGCATGTGCGCAAAGCTATTGCAGGTTACGGTGTGGCGCTCGATCTGACATTACGTGATGTTCAGGGAAAAATGAAGAAAGCCGGACAGCCGTGGGAAAAGGCCAAAGGGTTTGATAACTCGTGCCCACTTTCCGGGTTTATTCCTGCAGCAGAGTTCAGCGGTGATCCACAAAATACGTCGCTGGGTCTAAGTGTAAACGGCGAACAACGCCAACAAGGTACGACTGCGGACATGATCCACAAAATCGTTCCACTGATTGCTTATATGAGCAAGTTTTTTACCCTTAAGGCCGGTGACGTTGTGCTGACAGGCACGCCTGATGGTGTTGGTCCGCTGCACAGTGGCGATGAATTGACGGTTACTTTCGGCGGTCATTCTTTGACAACTCGCGTTTTGTAATACTTTTGCCGCCTGAAAGGGGCGGCAAAGCTTGCATCGCCGTGCCAGACTGGTTATAAGGTGCGTTTTAACGTAATGGTGGAACACCTGATGAGCGATATACCTTTCTGGCAAAGTAAAACCCTGGACGAAATGAGCGATGCAGAATGGGAGTCGTTGTGTGATGGTTGTGGTCAGTGCTGCCTGCATAAACTGATGGATGAAGACACCGACGAAATCTACTTCACTAACGTTGCCTGCCGTCAGCTCAATATTAAAACCTGTCAATGTCGGAACTACGAACGCCGCTTCGAGTTTGAACCCGACTGCATTAAGTTAACTCGTGAAAATCTGCCCACGTTCGAATGGCTACCGATGACTTGCGCTTATCGCTTGTTGGCGGAGGGTAAAGATTTACCTGCGTGGCATCCGCTACTTACTGGTTCAAAAGCAGCCATGCATGGCGAACGCATTTCAGTGCGCCATATCGCGGTGAAAGAGTCGGAAGTGATTGACTGGCAGGACCATATCTTAAATAAACCTGACTGGGCGCAATAATCCGCATCAGTCAAGCCGCAGCGAAAATGGTCCTTGCGGTTTTCTGGTCATCAATAACAAGGTCTGGCGCACAGTGTATTAGCGATTTGCTACCCGGGAAGAAATGACCCCGATTTTCCAGACGTGTCGCCAGAGTGCCGCGATGAAGTTAGGGCTGGCGGTATATTGGAAGTATGAAATATTTTGTACTGATGGGCTGAAGTATTAATCCTGAATCCTGCAAAAAATTTTCGAGCTAAAAAGTGAGAGCGTCATCGCTGTTTCTAAGTAAATCGTAGCACGCGAAAAAAGATAATCTACGGTATGACAATAATTCAAATGCCGTAACCAATGGACACATTCATTAGACCGCCTGAACATGCATGCTTATTCTACTCAGGTGTTCTGGTGGGTATAAAGCGAAAGACGGTAAATTCGGATATCAAACGACGTCGTTATATATCCGATCTACAGGTAGTTGATATAAAAATACTCGTGAATATGCTTGTAGAATATGCGAAAAAGTTCATAAAGTCCTTTTATGTTGTTAGTTTTATTTAGCGCTATGCACTGGCGGTTGAAACTGAGAATCATCCGCTATATGGGTGATTCTGATTACGTGAGACTGTTCAATTCCAGTCTATGTTTACTCTACAATCATGCAAATGACAGTGGACAAAGAAGCGCCATCAGGCGATGGATCCGCCGTAGAATGCTACTGCCTGAGCAGGATAAACCACAGCAAGATCCTGATCTTCCCCATGATTTTCAACATAATAAACACACCTATCTTCCTGAGCGTAAATATCCAACGTTACGCAACGCCCTCCACTCATGGAAAAGTCCTGCATTAACGTCTCGTCTGTCATATTGCTTTTCATCATCCAACTCGAAATGATTAATATCACGCCGTGCTGAAAAAACTCCGTTCATACTGTTAATCCACGGTAACGTGTCTTTAGTTGAACGATAAACTTTAGCGCTATATTAAAAACGCTTCACGATAAAAATATAAATATCGGAAGGTATTATTGGCTTGATCATTTTCAATGACCATCTTGAAGTCCGCCCCCGGGAACAATGTGTCAGGAAAACAATAACTACTCTTTATATCATTTTAATATTGAAGATATCCCATTAACTAAAACACCTGTAATTCTATTGATCATTAAATCCTCGTTGTTAATAAAACAAATGGCTTCTTTTATTATTTTTTTTTGAGGCTTATTTATGGTCAGTGTTATTGCTCTCGTTGTCCATCTTCTCAGATTTATTGTGGTGGGCAGAGTCCAAAGTGATGAAACCAAAGAACTGGTTGATGTCGTAACCGGATAACTCACTGCTATCCATTCATTACGTGGCCAGGATCACACGGGTACAGGATGAGCCGTAGAGCAAGGTCCGTAGGTTTACGGTGGGTTAGATAGTAAAAAGAAACGCGGCTGTCGGATTGTAGCCGCGGGACAAGGTCCAAAAATTTCCAAGAGTCGTTGAATTTCCCAGCTTTTTTGGAAGCACAGGTATCTTACTAATAACTAAAAAAGGTTTAAACTATAAAATTAACCGTATTTTTAGGTAATGCTTACCGACATATCCATACCGCGTTCAGACAGTTAACAGTGGGGCGGCAATCCTTAAGGATCAGCCTACGCAGCGACAGATATTGATAGCCTGAATCAGTATTGATCTGCTGGTAAGAACAGACTACTGTATATAAAAACAGTACAACTTCAGGCAGATTATTATGTTGTTTATCAAGCCTGCGGATCTCCGCGAAATTGTGACTTTTCCGCTATTTAGCGATCTTGTTCAGTGTGGCTTTCCTTCACCGGCAGCGGATTACGTTGAACAGCGTATCGATCTGAATCAATTGCTTATTCAGCATCCCAGCGCGACTTACTTCGTCAAAGCGAGCGGAGACTCCATGATTGACGGTGGGATTAGTGACGGTGATTTATTGATTGTCGATAGCGCTATTACCGCCAGCCACGGTGATATCGTCATCGCTGCTGTCGATGGCGAGTTTACGGTGAAAAAATTGCAGTTGCGCCCGACGGTACAGCTTATTCCCATGAATAGCGCGTACTCGCCGATTACCCTCGGCAGCGAGGATACGCTGGATGTCTTTGGTGTAGTTGTCCATGTAATAAAGGCGATGCGCTGATGTTTGCCCTTTGCGATGTGAACTCGTTTTATGCCAGTTGTGAAGCGGTGTTTCGCCCTGACTTATGGGGTAAACCGGTGGTTGTGCTATCGAATAATGACGGTTGCGTTATTGCCCGAAACGCTGAGGCAAAGGCGCTGGGCGTTAAAATGGGCGATCCCTGGTTCAAACAAAAAGAGCTGTTTCGTCGCTGTGGCGTTGTCTGCTTTAGCAGCAATTATGAGCTTTACGCAGACATGAGCAATCGGGTGATGTCGACGCTGGAAGAGCTATCTCCTCGCGTGGAGATTTACAGTATTGATGAAGCGTTCTGCGATTTGACGGGGGTACGTAACTGCCGCGATCTCACTGACTTTGGCAGAGAAATTCGCGCAACGGTATTGCAACGCACGCATCTCACCGTGGGGGTGGGTATCGCTCAGACCAAAACGCTGGCAAAACTTGCCAATCATGCGGCAAAAAAATGGCAGCGGCAGACCGGTGGGGTGGTGGATTTATCCAATCTGGAACGCCAGCGTAAATTAATGGCCGCTTTACCCGTAGATGAAGTCTGGGGGATTGGACGGCGCATCAGCAAAAAATTGAACGCGATGGGTATCAAAACCGTTCTGGATTTGGCGGATACAGATATCCGGTTTATTCGTAAACACTTTAATGTGGTACTCGAAAGAACGGTGCGTGAACTGCGCGGCGAACCCTGTTTGCAGCTGGAAGAGTTTGCTCCGACGAAGCAGGAAATTATCTGTTCCCGCTCGTTTGGCGAACGTATCACGGATTATGAATCGATGCGGCAGGCCATTTGTAGTTACGCCGCCCGGGCGGCAGAAAAACTCCGCAGTGAGCATCAATATTGTCGGTTTATCTCCACGTTTATTAAAACGTCGCCATTTGCGCTCAATGAATCCTATTACGGTAATAGTGCGTCGGTAAAACTGCTGACGCCTACCCAGGACAGCAGAGACATTATTAACGCGGCTACGCGATCTCTGGACGCCATCTGGCAAGCGGGCCATCGCTACCAAAAAGCGGGCGTGATGTTGGGCGATTTTTTCAGTCAGGGAGTGGCGCAGCTAAATTTGTTCGATAACAACGCACCGCGTCCCGGTAGTGAACAATTGATGGCGGTAATGGATATGCTGAATGCTAAGGATGGCAGGGGAACACTCTATTTTGCAGGGCAGGGGATCCAGCAACAATGGCAGATGAAGCGAGCCATGCTTTCACCACGTTATACAACACGAAGTTCTGATTTACTGCGGGTCAAATAAACATAGCGGCAGGAAAAAGACGCTCCCGCAGGAGCGCCGAATTGATTAGCGACCAAACAGATCACGTTTTTTCGCTTTAAACGGCTGGGAAATCACCACCAGCACCGCGACAATCAGGTAAGCGATAAAAATACCGAGCAACCACTGTGGCATTTCCAGACCTAAAAATTCCCACTGACGCTCGGCACAATCGCCAGAGGCGACAAACACTTGTGGCACCCATTTATCCAGCGGCAGCCAGTCCGGGAAGCGAACCATAAAATCACAGGTCGCAAACGGTGACGGATAGAGTTGAAGCATAGTGTGTTCGTAAGTTAACTGCACACCGCGGAACGCACTGTATAACCAAATAATCATCGCCACATAACGCAGCGGAGTTTTCGGAGCAATAGCGCCAATCAGCGCGGCACCCAGAACGCCGAATAACGCACAGCGTTCATAAATACAGAGCACGCAAGGTTTAAGTAACATCACATGCTGGAACCACAGCGCCGTCAGTTCCAGTGCCAGAGCGGTAAACGCCATCAACAGCCACGCACCCCGACCCTGTGAACATTGGTTCAAAAATCGCAACATAATAATATCCCTGCAATATGCATAGAATGCGCAGTTTAAACCAATTCATTCGCTGCGCCACCAGGGGGAATCAAAAATCGATCGTAATCGAACAATTATCGGGCGAAAAGGCAAACCGGGCATCAATATGCCCGGTTAGTTGTTATCAAAGCGCTGCTATCCAGCCCATTTGCATAAACCATTCGGTTACAGGGGCAAGAGTAAACTCGACGCAGAGCAGTCCGACGAGAGTCAGGACGAGGGTATAAGGCAGGGCCATCCACACCATGCGGCCATAAGAGAGGCGAATCAATGGCGCGAGTGCAGAGGTCAGCAGGAACAAGAATGCAGCCTGGCCGTTCGGCGTGGCGACAGAGGGCAGGTTGGTCCCGGTATTAATGGCAACTGCCAGAAGTTCGTATTGCTTCAACGTAATCGCACCACTCTCCATTGCCGCTTTCGCTTCGTTGATATAAATCGTCCCCACAAAGACGTTATCCGAAATGGATGACAGCAGGCCGTTGAAAATATAGAACAGCGAAAGCTGAGCATGTTCCGATGCCTGCAGCACAAACTGGATAATCGGGGAGAACAGCTGCTGGTCGATAATGACTGCGACTACCGAGAAAAAGACGGTCAACAGTGCGGTGAATGGCAGAGATTCGGTGAAGGCTTTGCCGATGGCATGTTCATCGGTGACACCGGTTAATGATGTCGCCAGAATAATGACCGACAAACCAATCAAGCCAACTTCCGCCAGATGCAACGCCAGTGCAGTCACCAGCCAGACGCCGATAATCGCCTGGACAATCAGACGAATTTTATCCTGACGGGTACGCTGGTGGCGGCTTTGATCGTCAAACTGTTGCAGCACTTCGCGGACTTTCTCCGGCAGCGTTTCACCGTAGCCAAACCAACGCAGCTTCTCCACCAACAGGCAGGTTAACAGACCGCAAACCAGAACCGGAACGGTCACTGGTGACATGCGCAGGAAGAAATCGCCAAAATGCCAGCCAGCGGCTTTGGCGATAATCAGGTTTTGCGGCTCACCCACCATGGTCATTACGCCACCTAATGCGGTACCGACGCCAGCGTGCATCATCAGACTACGCAGGAACCCACGGAACTGCTCCAGAACAACTTTGTAATGCTGGTCGATATGACTATCGTCTTGCAGGTCGGTATCTTCGGTACGGGAAGAGGCTACGCGGTGATAAATGCCATAAAAGCCTACTGCAACACTGATCACCACCGCCACGACGGTTAAAGCATCGAGGAACGCGGAGAGAAACGCTGCCGCAATGCAAAAAGAGATCGATAGCAGCATTTTGGAGCGAATGCTTAACAGCAAGCGAGTAAAAATGAACAGCAACAGCTGTTTCATAAAATAGATGCCCGCCACCATAAACATCAGTAACAGCAAGACTTCAAGGTTTGCCGCCACTTCTTCACGGACATGTTTCGCGCTGGTCATGCCGATGAAGACGGCTTCGATAGCCAATAGACCGCCGGGGAGCAGCGGGTAGCATTTCAGGGCCATTGCCAGTGTGAAAATAAACTCCGCTACCAGCAGCCAGCCAGCAACAAAAGGACTGATGAGAAAAATGAGCGGGTTAATAATTAAAAAAATGATGAGGGCAAGTTTGTACCAGTCAGGTGACTGGCCTAAAAAATTGCGCCATAACGCGCGGCCCCAGGAGATTTCCATGATGGTTTCCCTTACCTTAGTAATAATCAATGATGTTTTTATGTTTAAGCGCAAAGCTTAACGGTCGTGCAGGAGTGAGGCAAGTATTGATGATCAAGGAGAAAGAGATGCAGAAAATGAAGCCTTGATCCCTTTTTTCTTCTTTTTGTCTGCTATCAGCGTGATTAGCCCTCTGGTATGATGAGTGCAACTTTGTTTTGCTGTGTTATGGAAATCTCACTATGGTCATTAAGGCGCAAAGCCCGGCGGGTTTCGCGGAAGAGTACATTATTGAAAGTATCTGGAATAACCGCTTCCCGCCCGGGACTATTTTGCCCGCAGAACGTGAACTTTCAGAATTAATTGGCGTAACGCGTACTACGTTACGTGAAGTGTTGCAGCGCCTGGCGCGAGACGGCTGGCTGACTATTCAACACGGCAAACCGACGAAGGTGAATAATTTCTGGGAAACCTCCGGGTTGAATATTCTTGAGACGCTGGCGCGACTGGATCACGAAAGTGTGCCGCAGCTTATTGATAATTTGCTGTCAGTGCGTACCAATATTTCGACAATTTTTATTCGCACCGCATTTCGTCAGCATCCTGATAAAGCGCAAGAAGTGCTGGCAACCGCCAATGAAGTGGCCGATCACGCCGACGCCTTTGCTGACCTGGATTACAACATTTTCCGCGGTCTGGCGTTTGCTTCCGGTAACCCAATTTACGGTCTGATCCTCAACGGGATGAAAGGGCTGTATACGCGAATTGGTCGTCACTATTTCGCTAATCCGGAGGCGCGCAGTCTGGCACTGGGCTTCTATCACAAGCTATCGGCATTGTGCACTGAAGGCGCGCATGATCAGGTTTACGAAACAGTGCGCCGCTATGGGCATGAGAGTGGCGAGATATGGCACCGGATGCAGAAAAATCTGCCGGGTGATTTAGCCATTCAGGGGCGATAATCCCTTCCGTTTAAAAAGCAAACCCCTCAAACGAGGGGTTTTTTGTTGTTTTTACAGATTTCCCATTCTCGGCGGACAACGTTCCAGCAACTCGACGCTGCCGTCTTCGTTTTGCTGTTCGAGCATCACATCAAATCCCCACAGGCGATGCACATGCTTCAACACCTCTTTACGCCCCCGGTCCAGCGGAGCGCGGTTATGCGGAATGTAGCGCAGCGTCAGTGAACGGTCGCCGCGTAAATCCACGTTCCAGATCTGAATATTCGGCTCCAGATTACTTAAGTTATATTGCGACGATAATCGGTTACGGATCTCCCGATAACCTTCCTCATTATGAATGGCAGAAATTTCCAGATAATTATGGCGATCGTCGTCCAGAACGGTGAAGAAGCGAAAATCACGCATCACTTTCGGTGACAGGAACTGGCTGATAAAACTCTCATCTTTGAAATCACGCATCGCAAAATGCAATGTTTCCAGCCAGTCAGAACCGGCGATATCCGGGAACCAGTATTTGTCTTCTTCCGTCGGCGACTGACAAATCCGTTTAATATCCTGGAACATGGCGAAACCAAGCGCATACGGATTTATTCCGCTGTACCACGGGCTGTTATAGGGCGGCTGGAAAACCACATTGGTGTGGCTGTGCAAAAACTCCAGCATAAAGCGTTCGGTCACTTTCCCTTCATCGTACAGATGGTTAAGGATGGTGTAGTGCCAGAAGGTCGCCCAGCCTTCGTTCATCACCTGGGTCTGTTTTTGCGGATAAAAATACTGGCTCACCTTTCGCACAATACGCAGAATTTCACGCTGCCATGATTCCAGTAGTGGGGCATTTTTCTCCATAAAATAAAGCAGGTTTTCTTGCGGCTCGGAAGGATAGCGGCGCGCTTCGGCGACTGTTTTCTCTTCTTCGCGCTTCGGCAGGGTACGCCACAGCATGTTGACCTGACTTTGCAGATACTCCTCGCGACTTTTCTGCCGGGCTTTTTCCTCCTGGAGAGAGATTTTTTGCGGACGTTTGTAACGGTCCACGCCGTAGTTCATCAGGGCATGACAGGAGTCCAGCAGCTTTTCTACTTCATCAACGCCATAACGCTCTTCGCACTCGGTAATATATTTACGGGCAAAAATCAGATAATCGACAATCGAACTGGCGTCGGTCCAGCTGCGAAACAGGTAATTGTTTTTGAAGAAAGAGTTGTGACCATAGCAGGCATGTGCCATCACCAGCGCCTGCATGGTAATGGTGTTCTCTTCCATCAGGTAAGCGATACACGGGTTAGAGTTAATGACAATTTCATAGGCCAGCCCTTGTTGACCGTGCTTATACAGACGTTCGGTTTCGATAAACTTTTTACCGAATGACCAGTGCGGATAGTTAATCGGCATGCCGACGCTGGAGTAGGCATCCATCATCTGTTCCGAAGTGATCACTTCAATCTGGTGCGGGTAGGTATCCAGCCGATAGAGTTTCGCCACCCGGTCTATCTCTGCAAGGTAAACATCCAGCAGGTCGAACGTCCAGTCGGGTCCATCGCTCAAACGTGTGGTGTCCTTATTCATAGAATCGATCGTCGCCATACGCGCACCTCATTGTTGTCGGCGCTCTCTGTGTGGAGCACCTCATTTCAAGCATAGAACACCTGTTAAAAACCGCGTCGCCGGAGAATTTTTTTCTTTGCGATTTCTTATTATCGGAGTGCCAATAATTAGCTTCTCAACGGAATTTTCTGCTGGATAAAAAGCACGTTCAGCAGGAGATGCCAAAGACAGCATATTCCCGCTGTGTCAGGGAGATGTGAGCTGGCTCACCATAAAAAAGCTGTATGTTGAATAATATTTTCAACTGAGTTATCAAGATGTAATTAGATTATTATTCTTTTACTGTATCTACCGTTATCGGAGTGGCTATGCGAGTTGTCATACTGGGAAGTGGTGTGGTAGGCGTTGCCAGCGCCTGGTATCTGAATCAGGCAGGACATGAGGTCACCGTCATTGATCGGGAACCGGGGGCGGCTCTTGAAACCAGCGCAGCGAATGCCGGGCAAATCTCCCCTGGCTATGCCGCGCCGTGGGCAGCACCAGGCGTGCCTTTAAAAGCGATTAAATGGATGTTTCAGCGCCATGCGCCGCTGGCCGTTCGTCTCGACGGTACGCAGTTCCAGTTGAAATGGATGTGGCAAATGTTACGTAACTGC
Source organism: Escherichia sp. E13S3 (assembly GCF_004212325.1). Lineage (NCBI taxonomy): Bacteria > Pseudomonadati > Pseudomonadota > Gammaproteobacteria > Enterobacterales > Enterobacteriaceae > Escherichia > Escherichia sp. E13S3. The sequence goes on along the minus strand of NZ_RHJR01000012.1, from coordinate 228,185 downwards.
GACACCAGCCACTATATGGAAAATAAAGGGCGGATGGTGCGCCTGGCGGAATACAGCCGTGATTGCCTGAAAGCATTACGCGCAGAGACAAATATCCAGTATGAAGGTCGGCAGGGTGGGACGCTGCAACTGTTCCGTACCGAACAACAATATGAAAACGCCACTCGCGATATCGCCGTGCTGGAAGATGCTGGTGTGCCGTACAAATTACTGGAATCCAGCCGCCTGGCAGAAGTGGAGCCCGCACTGGCAGAAGTGGCGCATAAACTGACCGGCGGTTTGCAACTGCCCAATGATGAAACCGGAGACTGCCAGCTCTTTACCCAGAATCTGGCGCGGATGGCGGAGCAGGCGGGGGTTAAATTCCGCTTTAATACGCCCGTTGATCAACTACTTTGCGACGGCGAGCAAATCTACGGCGTGAAGTGTGGTGATGAAGTGATTAAGGCCGATGCGTATGTGATGGCGTTTGGTTCTTACTCGACGGCGATGCTCAAAGGCATTGTTGATATTCCGGTGTATCCGCTGAAGGGGTATTCCCTGACCATTCCAATTGCGCAGGAAGATGGCGCGCCGGTATCCACCATTCTTGATGAAACCTACAAAATCGCCATTACCCGTTTCGATAACCGTATCCGCGTTGGCGGGATGGCGGAAATTGTTGGCTTTAACACTGAACTGTTACAGCCGCGTCGTGAAACGCTGGAAATGGTCGTTCGCGATCTCTATCCGCGCGGCGGTCATGTCGAGCAGGCAACTTTCTGGACCGGTTTGCGCCCGATGACGCCAGACGGCACGCCGATTGTTGGTCGTTCACGCTTTAAAAATCTGTGGCTGAATACCGGTCACGGTACGCTCGGCTGGACGATGGCTTGCGGTTCCGGCCAGTTGTTAAGCGATCTGCTCTCGGGGCGCACGCCCGCTATCCCGTATGAGGATTTAAGCGTAGCGCGCTACAGCCGTGGATTTACGCCATCACGCCCGGGCCATTTACATGGCGCGCACAGCTAAGGAATCGAGATGACCAGACCGATACAGGCCAGCCTCGATCTACAGGCATTAAAACAGAATCTGAACATCGTCCGCCAGGCCGCGCCGCACGCGCGCGTCTGGTCGGTGGTAAAAGCGAACGCGTATGGGCACGGTATTGAGCGTATCTGGAGTGCGCTCGGGGCGACTGATGGCTTTGCCTTACTTAATCTGGAAGAGGCCATTATCCTACGTGAGCGCGGCTGGAAAGGGCCGATCCTCATGTTGGAAGGTTTTTTCCACGCCCAGGATCTGGAGATTTATGACCAGTATCGCCTGACTACCTGCGTTCACAGTAACTGGCAGCTCAAAGCGTTGCAAAACGCGCGACTAAAAGCACCCCTGGATATTTATCTTAAAGTGAACAGTGGAATGAATCGGCTGGGCTTCCTGCCCGATCGCGTGTCCACCGTCTGGCAGCAACTGCGGGCGATGGCGAATGTTGGCGAAATGACCCTGATGTCGCATTTTGCCGAGGCCGAGCATCCTGATGGGATTACCGAGGCGATGGCGCGTGTTGACCAGGCGGCGGAAGGGCTGGAGTGTCGACGCTCGTTGTCTAACTCGGCGGCGACGCTGTGGCATCCGGAAGCGCATTTTGACTGGGTGCGTCCGGGAATTGTTTTGTATGGTGCATCACCGTCCGGTCAGTGGCGCGATATCGCCAATACCGGATTACGTCCAGTAATGACGTTAAGTAGCGAGATTATTGGTGTCCAGACGCTGAAAGCGGGAGAGCGCGTGGGCTATGGCGGTCGCTATACCGCGCGTGATGAACAGCGAATCGGCATTGTCGCCGCCGGATACGCTGACGGTTATCCGCGGCATGCGCCAACCGGTACCCCTGTTTTAGTCGACGGCGTACGCACCATGACGGTAGGGACTGTCTCGATGGATATGCTGGCGGTCGATTTAACGCCTTGCCCGCAGGCGGGTATTGGTACCCCGGTTGAGCTGTGGGGCAAAGAGATCAAAATTGATGATGTCGCCGCCGCTGCCGGAACTGTTGGCTATGAATTGATGTGCGCGCTGGCGTTACGTGTGCCTGTTGTGACGGTGTAACTTGCTGTAGCCGGATGCGACCAGCGTCGCATCCGGCGATACAAGACGGATCAAACTTAAGATTCGGCTTCTTCCTCCGCTACCCGAACGCCAATCTTCAGTACTTCATTATCTTCTTTCTCGGCCACCGTCCAGATCATCCCGGCAAACTCCACCTGATCACCGACAACCGGAGCCGCGCCTAACAATTGCTGGACAATTTCCCCCAGCGTTTGCTGTTTATCGCGATACTCCCGACCGTCTTCCAGACCATATATCAGCGCCACATCGGCATATTTGGCACTGGCTTCAAGAATGAAGTCACCAAAGAAACGTTGATCCAGCGCGACTGGCGGTGACTGGCTGAACAGTTTACCGAGCGCCGGGAGATCGCGTTCCCGACCAATCACGCACAAGACGTCGCCTTCACGCAGTCGGGTGCTGCCAGTGGGATGAAGCAACTGGTTATCACGAAACAGTGCCGCAATACGCGTCTCTTTTGGCATATGCAGATCGCGCAGCGCCGCGCCCACGCACCATTTATCGGCACTCAACTGATAAACAAACTGTTCCCACGGGTTTTCCGGATGAATATCAAGGCCAACGCGTGATACCGGGCGTCCGACGGGCGGAACCACCACTTTGGCTTTTTTCGCCGCCCACGAGAGCGATGTTCCCTGTAACAACAGCGAAACCAGAACCACGAAGAAGGCGACATTAAAGAACAGACGCGCATTCTCCAGGCCCGCCATCATCGGGAACACCGCCAGGATAATCGGCACCGCGCCGCGCAGTCCGACCCAACTGATAAATACGCGCTCACGCAAATTGAAGCCACGGAACGGCAGCAATCCGGCAAATACCGAAAGGGGACGAGCGAAGAAAATCATCCATGCGGACAAAATGAGCGCCGGAATGGCAATAGGCAGTAAGTCGCTTGGGTTAACCAACAGCCCAAGTACCAGGAACATGGCGATTTGCGCCAGCCAGGCGAGGCCGTCGAAATTCTGCAGAATGCCGTAGCGGTTGCGAATAGGGCGATTACCCAGCAGAAAACCGCACAGATACACCGCCAGAATACCGCTACCTTCCAGTGCAGTAGTTAATGAGAAAATCAGAATACCGCCACTTAATGCCAGCAATGGATATAATCCGGCGGGCAGGGCGATGCGGTTGATCATTTGCAGTAGTAAATAACCGCCGCCAAGACCTATTACAATGCCCAGACCAAATTGTTGCAGAATATCGACAATGAACATCCAGCTAATATTGCTCTCATGATGCTGGATCATCGCAATCAGGGTAATGGTCAGAAACACGGCCATCGGATCATTACTGCCGGATTCTATTTCCAGCGTCGAGCCAACACGTTCGTTAAGCCCCTTGCCGCCAAGCAGAGAAAATACCGCAGCGGCATCCGTGGAACCGACAATAGCGCCGATTAATAAGCCTTCAATCAAATTGAGATTAAACAGCCACGCCGCCATCATGCCGGTTAAACCAGAAGTAATCAGCACGCCCACCGTCGCCAGTGACAGCGCCGGGCCTAACGCCACGCGAAATGAACTGGCCTGGGTACGCATCCCACCGTCGAGCAAAATAATCGCCAGCGCGAGGTTACTTACCATGTAAGCAAAAGGATAATTATCAAACGGGATGCCGCCGACGCCATCAACCCCCGCCAGCATGCCGATCGCCAGAAAAATAACCAGAATGGGAATGCCAAGACGGGAAGAAAATGAACTAAGTAAAATACTGCTGGTGACAAGGATGGATCCTAAGATGAAAAGGCTAATTATTGTTGTGGCATCCAACGGTCGGTTACTCCTGATTACGCTGTCTCTTATATAAACCCTACCATATTAGCGGCAGAAACAGCGTTTTACTTAGCCCTGAAACGTGATTTTTTTACACTTTAAGAACAGGATGACCACTAATCGTCAACTGTGTGCCTTCCTGGGTGTGATTAAGGATGGCATGTGCGCCCAACGGCAGCGTAACTGTGCGTTGTTCATGACCAAAATCGAGGCCAGTTATGAGTGGAATAGACAGGCGGGAACGCAAGAACGCGTACACCGACTCCAGGTTGTAACCCGCGTCATAATCATTGGGCGTGCTACCACTGAAGCTACCGAGGATAATCGCCTTTTGACGCGGTAAAATTCCGGCATGATAGAGCTGTAACAGCATACGTTCGACGCGGAAAGGGTGCTCGTTAATATCTTCCAGCACCAGAATACCGTTCTCAATTTGCGGCATCCACGGCGTACCAATCAGCGAAATCAGCATCGCGAGATTGCCTCCCCACAACGAGCCTTCGGTCCGACACGTCGGGCCTTCCCCTTGCCATTCAATGGTGAATGTTTCATTGCGTAATGCCAGCCAGAAATGGTGCTCGGTAAAGGCGTTCAGCTCTTCCGCGCCAAAATTCGCCACCAGCATCGGGCCGCTAAAGGTGATGACATTACCCTGGGTCAGCAGTCCACACTGGATGGCTGTGAAATCGCTATGCCCGCAGATCAGCAACGGATTATGTTGTTGGCGAGCAACCAGCGCCTGCCAGTCAATATCCGCCAGTAAGCGGCTGGCGCCGTAACCGCCGCGAACCGCCAGTACGATAGTGTTGGGTGATGTCAGCCCTGCAAGGGAATTAATATCCGCCAGCCGCTCCGTTTCCGTACCTGCAAACCGCTCACAGCGACGGGCAATGACCTCTACGTTATTGACCTGATGACCCGCATCCATCAGGCGTTGAATACCGCGCTGCGCGGCGTGCTGATTAATGCAGTAACCCGACGGGGCGATTAAGTGAAACTGAGACATGGCAATTCCTTGCTGACAACAGAAACGAATTGTATATCATGCCGCTTAGGTGTGCCGTTGTCACCTCAACGGCGATTCCAGGCTATAAGGATAGATGAAGTGAAATTGAGATGGTTTGCCTTTTTGATTGTGTTATTAGCGGGTTGTTCATCAAAACATGACTATACGAACCCTCCGTGGAATGCGAAAGTTCCGGTACAACGTGCAATGAAGTGGATGCCAATAAGTCAGAAAGCCGGTGCGGCCTGGGGTGTCGATCCACAATTGATCACGGCGATTATCGCTATCGAGTCGGGCGGCAACCCGAACGCGGTGAGTAAGTCGAATGCCATTGGTTTGATGCAGTTAAAAGCCTCCACGTCCGGACGCGATGTTTACCGTCGCATGGGCTGGAGCGGCGAACCAACGACCAGTGAGCTGAAAAATCCAGAGCGTAATATCTCAATGGGGGCAGCTTACCTGAATATTCTGGAAACCGGCCCGCTGGCAGGTATTGAAGATCCGAAAGTACTGCAATATGCGCTGGTGGTGTCATACGCTAATGGGGCAGGCGCACTGTTACGGACTTTCTCCTCAGATCGAAAAAAGGCGATCAGCAAAATCAACGATCTGGACGCTGACGAGTTCCTCGATCACGTCGCGAGAAATCACCCCGCGCCGCAGGCTCCACGCTATATCTATAAACTCGAGCAGGCTCTGGACGCAATGTAACTCAGTCGCGTACTTTGTCCGCTTTCTCACGGGCTTCCCGCTCCAGTGAGAAAATAATTCGCTGTAATTGCCGCTCCACCGTCGGGCTGACGTTAAGAAAACGAAAGCTCAGACGGGGAGTGGAGACGGTTTCATTTTTACCATCAATCAATTTACGCTCGCTGATCGTCAGTAACTGGGCATCAAAGTGAAAAATGCCCCATTGTCCCATGTTGACTTCAATCTGTGCGAAGCGCATGCCTTCTTGCAATCCGGCAGGCTTTGCCGTTTCCAGTAATGCGCCCATGCCGCCTAACGACAAATCATACAGGCGAAAACGTAACGTGCTGTTATCCGCCAGTTTGGTCTGGCAAAAATAAGGCGGATGGAGCGGGGCGGAGATGCGGAAATATCGGCGTCGTTGTACAAACCATAAGGTGGGAGGCGGTGCAGTAATAAAGGCCGGAAGCTGCAGGTATTCACTTTGCTGTAATTGTTCAACAGTAAACTCGACTTTCGCACCCTGAGTTTCGGCGGTTATGGTAATGTGCTGCGCCTTAAGCACAGCATTGTTGTCTTCTGCTTGACTGCCGTAATCCAGCACCAGTTTATCCGGGCTTATTGCCAGTATTTTGCTGATCAGTTGACCGTCAGTCCAACTGATACGCAAGGGAATTGCGGCTTTATGCAAATCGCGTAAAACGCCCAGTACTGCTAAAGGATTTTGTTTCAGGAACTGCTCATGGTAGTGACTCACGCGGAAAAACTCCTGACCGACAAACTGTCTTTGGTTTATCGGTGGCGATTAACAAAACTTTATACAAATGCGATTTTTTTTTACATGTCGACTGCAAATCAACCACCAGACGCCCGACATCAAACTTACCCTTGCCTATACTTAGAGCGTTGACGTAAGCATTTCTTGCGTCCTGTTCATAGAAACGAGGGCCTGAACATGGGAATTATTGCCTGGATTATTTTTGGCCTGATAGCCGGCATTATCGCCAAGCTAATCATGCCGGGGCGTGATGGTGGTGGATTTTTCCTGACCTGTATTCTCGGAATAGTCGGTGCGGTGGTCGGCGGCTGGCTGGCGACCATGTTTGGCATTGGCGGCTCCATCAGCGGTTTTAATTTGCACAGCTTCCTGGTGGCGGTGGTGGGAGCTATTCTCGTTCTGGGCGTATTCCGCCTCCTGCGAAGAGAATAAGATTTTCATAAGGCGGATAGCGATACAGATGCCGCTATCCGCTTTCACATCAGAACGTATACTCGACACCTGCCCAGAAATTGCGACCTTCTTCAATAAACCCTTCACTGTAGGCATATTGGGTATCAAACAGGTTATTGACCGACGCATTGACGCTGAAGCCATGACCTAAGGCGTAATCAGCTCGAATGTGGGTCACCGCAAAACCGGCGGCTTTTTGTGAACCGTCACTGTTGCTGTAGCTGGAGGAACGCGCCTCTTCCGACAGTGTTACGCTTAACGGCTCCCACGGTTTGAGAGTCACCCATGCGGTCATGGTCTGCGTTGGCAGATCGGTAATCTTGCCGATGTCTTTGCGTTTAGCGTCAGCGTGGATCAGGGCGTAGCTCAATCCTACATCCAGTATATTGCTGATTTTCCCCTTAATACCGGCATCCAGACCGCTGTAATCTACCGTGCCGCTGTTCTGGTTTTGAATGGTATCGGCATCGATATTGTGCGAGAGGATGGCATCACTCACCCGGTTATAGTAAACGCTGACCTCAAATCCCCAGTCGCGCGTGAAGGCACCATTCCAGGTTAAATCTACCCCGCGCGCGCGTTCCGGTTTGAGCTGTGGGTTAACAATCGCTATCTGGTTATACGCTGGTTTGGACGTGGTATAGCGTTCTTTCAGCGTCGGAAAGCGAGTGCGGTCATAGTACGAAAGCGCCAGCGTGTCTTCATTGGCAAAGTGGTATTTCCCCATCACCTGCCAGTTAAAAGCTGACTGATTGTTGTCGTCATAATGGGTGATGCTGCCATCGTTCTCATGTTTTTTCGCTTCTACGCTATCGCGCCAGTCATAGCTGATTCCCGCCACGACATCGACATTATCGGCGGCAGCCCATTGATATTCACTGGCGAGCGACCAGGTGCGATCTTCATAGCGATCGTAAGCGGCGTGCGGCGCACCTTTTTCCCGGTGTACGTCATCTTTCCAGTTAACGGCAAACGACAGCAGATCGTTTTCACGCACATCGGCTGCCAGTTGTAACCCGGCACCGTCGCTGTAATCGGAATAATGGCTGTAGCTGCCTTTTTTATTTTTCAAATCAGCCAGCGAGTTGTACATCATCAGCGTATTTTCAAAGGTGTCGCGATACAGCCGACTTTTCAAAGTAAAACGCTCGTTTAGCTGGGTCGTTCCCTGATAGTAAAAACTTTCTTTGTCATACTCCGGCCACTGCCAGTAGCGTGATTTCTGACCACTGTTTCCGCTGTATGGCGGGTTATCTTTTTCACCATCCTGCTTAATGTAAGTCAGTGTGTATTCATCGTTTTCGCGTGGTGTAAAACCGAGCTTCACAATGCCGCGTTTATCATCAGCCGATGAGTTAATCATCTTGCCGTGTTTGCCTGCAATATCGTTATTCACACCATGCGGCAGGCCGAGAAAATCCTGCTTTAGCTGGCTACCGCTGACTTGCAAATACCCCAGATCGCTGCTGGCGGCAAATGAAGCATGCATATCGTAGGCATTGTCCTGGCTACGGCTCCATCCCTGGCGATATCCCAGATTTGCTTCCAGAGGTTTCGTTGGCTTCTGGGTGGTGATATTAATGGCTCCGCCCATCTGATTAGGCCCCTGAAGCAGCGACGAATACCCCTTGGAAACTTCGACTGCCCCCAGATTGTTGGTCAGAATCCGCGCCAGATCGAGGTTGCCGTCATAGGGAACATAAATCGGTACGCCGTCGAAATAGACCGGTACCTGACGGCTATCAAAACCACGAACTTTGACCTGTTCTTCGTTGCGGCTGCCTGACTTTTGCAGCACTACGCCAGGGACGACGCTTAATGCCTTAGCGACATTCTGTTTATCCAGGGCCTTCATGGTGGGTTGATCGAGAACGGTGGTCGTCGTCGATGATACGGGGCTGGACCATACGGTCAGCGTGTCGCTCTCCTGAGCGGCTACGGCCTGCTGGGTAAAGGCAAGTGATAATGCTGTGCAGAGATAACGTTTTTTGAGTCTCATAGAATAAATTCCGTTTAACAAAGAATTAAATAGAGGCTGCGGGTTGCAGACTGACTTTGATGTCAGCCGGTGTCGCGTAATAAGGCGCGGAAGTAATAAAAAGGCGAATGCCGCAGTCGAGGTAATTTTTGAGTGTCGTCAGATTAATTCCGCCGGTCAGAGCCAGCGTACAGTGGGGAGCCAGCGACGGCGCTATTTGCGCAATTTCAGTTGCCTGCTGCGGACTAAATTTGTCGAGCTGAAGTACGTCTGGTTGCGCGTGTAACGCGGCGATAGCCTCTTTCGGCGTGTCGGCTTCAACAACAATTTTCTTCTCGGGGGCGTGGCGACGTAACTGAGCGATTGCGCCCGACCAGTCCTGATTGTCAGCAAGAAAATGACGGTGGTTGGCGAACAATAATATGGTTTCCGCACATCCGGCACGGTGAATCAGCCCGCCAGCGGCAATGACAGCTTGTGTTGCCAGCAACCGGGTTCCAGGGATAGCTTTTCGGGTGCAGGCGATATTGCCGTCAGGATAACGTTCACGAAGCAACGCCAGCATTTGCGCGAGATAATCTGAGACGCCGCAACTCCACTCCAGTACGTTCTGGACCGCTTTCCATCCCTGATGAAGTGCTGCAGCGTCGCCGTGGGCATGGATCAGCCGCTGACCTGCATCCGCTTGTGAACCGTCGCTGACCGCGTCATCAATGGTTAACCCCAGCGTGGTTAACATCTTACACGCGAGAGAAACGCCGCTGACGCAGCCGCCCTGGCGGTGAAAAAACGCAATATAGCCAGGCTGGTGTCCAATATTTAATGCCCGCGTGGTCAGGTCACCGCCCTGGATATCTTCCAGAAGTAACGCATCGATTTGTGCCTGAGAAATGAAGATCATCGCAGTGCCTCCGGCGGCACGCTATCCCACCAGATGAGCGCCCAGTCGCGGCTGGCAGGGGCGAGGGCACGAGCATCTTGTTGTTGATACCAGCGATATAACCGTTCACGCTCATCGTCGTTAAGCGCGCCAAGACTCCAGCTGACGTTCTGCTCAAAACGTTCCCAGGTGCTGTTATCCTGTTGGCAATTTTGTCCACGGATAAAATCGACGTGAGCATAAATTCCCATTTGATACAGGACGTTGAGCGCAAAGATATAGTTGGGTAATTCGATCACTTCCCGACCTGCCGCCCGCTGAATGGCCGGGGAGACGAACGAGGTGCTGACCAGATGGGTGGTGTAGACGCGCAGCCGTGCCTGATTATTCAGTTTGCTCATTGCCTGGCGCATATCAGCCACCAGAGTGGATCGGGAAGCCACGGCAATATCGCAGCGTGGCAGGTCACTCCAGTCCTCTTCCCAGGCGCGCTGGATCCAGTGGACATTGTCAGCCTTCAGTGCGGCGGCGCGGCGGGCGGCAACGTTCAGCATCCCCTGACTGTAATCAACGCCATAAACCGTAGTGAGTTTGTCAGCCAGCGCCAGCGATACGGTGCCTGGTCCGCAGCCCATATCGAATAAGGTCTGCGCGCCTTGCAGGTCAATTTTAGCGATCAGTTGTTGCAGGTAGCTGTCCGTTGGCGAGGCACAATTTTCAGCCATTTTCTCCGCCCGTTGATCCCAGTGATCGGGCGTTTTTTCTGTGCGGTGAGCCAGTTTGAGTTGCTGCAGATAAAGGTCTGCAAAATCAATATCATCAATGAGCATGATTGTTCCTTAGCGGCTAATTGCAGAGAGGTGATGATGAATTTGGTCGGCAGAAACCCGATACAGGGCCGCCAGTTTGTTCGTTGTTAACTGTTCGGTCGGTAAGCCTTGTGTTACTCGTCCATCTGGCTCTACCTGAATAATGCTGTCGGCAATGGCGTTGGCATGGAGCGGATGGTGAGTCGACATTAACATTGTCATGCCGTTATTTTTTAGCTGCGCCAGCGTGTCCAGAAGTTGGATCTGATGACCGAAATCGAGGCTGGAGGCGGGCTCATCCAGTAACAACAAGCGCGGTTGTTGGACGAGTGCACGGGCGATTAAAGCCAGCTGGCGTTCACCACCGCTAAGGGTATTCCAGCGTCTTGTCGCCAGATGCAAAATACCCAGCTTTTCCAGTTGTTCCGTTGCTTTCAGGCGTTCTTGCTTACCGGGAACGGAAAAAGCGCCTATGGTGGGGGCCAGGCCCATCAACACCATATCCAGCACACTGAAAGCAAAAATACCGTCGTGCGCCTGCGGTACCCAGGCAATTGCTTGCGCGCGCTGGCGATGGTTAAGTGTCTGAACAGGGATGCTATCCAGTAAGATCTCGCCCTTTAATAACGGAATAACGCCAAGAATGGAGCGCATGAGTGTGGTTTTGCCGCAACCATTGGCGCCAAGCAGACAACAAATTGTTCCTTGCGACAGGGCGAAGGAAACGTCACTTAGCACCGGATGGCGGGAGTAACCCAGAGACGCATGACGGACGGCAAGCAAAGTCACTGGCGACCTCCGCGTAACAACAAAAGCAGGAAAAACGGTGCGCCAACAAAAGCGGTCAGAATGCCGAGCGGGATTTCTGTTGTCCCAATGCTGCGCGCCAGCGTATCGGTAAGCAGGAGCAGAATCGCGCCAGTACACATTGCCATGGGCAACTGTTGCTGATGGTTATGACCGGTCAACAAGCGGGCAATGTGCGGAACGACCAGACCAACCCAACCAATAATGCCCGCTATTGCTACCGTGCTGGCGGTGATTAGTGTGGCGCAGACAATCAATCCTAATCGCAGACGCGCAACATTCAGCCCCAGCGAACGGGCTTCGTCATCAGAAAGCGTGAGTAAATTCATGCGCCAGCGGAGGAATAGCAGAGGAACGGTGCCAGCCAGAATGAGCGGTGCCGCGTAGTAAAGGTCGCGTAAGGTTACCGTAGACAGGCCACCGAGTAGCCAGAAGGTAATCGAGGGCAACTGGGTATAGGGATCGGCCAGCGTTTTAATTAGCGATATCCCCGCTCCACACAGCGTTCCTAACGCAATGCCGACCAGCACCAGCGTGAGCACCGGATCGTGACGAGTCACCCGACATGTAATCAGCCAGACGCCTGCGACCACCAGCAGACCGCCGCAAAATGCATAGAGTTGGATGTAAGCTATCGATAATCCCCACAGGATTGCAGCGCAGGCACCAAGTCCGGCACCGGCGGAGACGCCTAAAATATCCGGTGAAACTAAGGGATTACGAAACATCCCCTGATAGGTGGTTCCGGCGCCTGCCAGCGCAGCGCCCAGTAACAACGCCGCCAGAATGCGCGGCACGCGGATTTGCCAGAAGACAATTTGTTCCTGCACAGGAACATCTTCTTGACGAAGAATTAGCGCCAGCAGTTGCTGTATATCGAGATGATAAGCCCCATTTACGGCGGCAAAAGTGATACTGATAGCTGCCAGCAGCAGAATACATCCGTTCGCGGTTCTCATTAGCTCGCCACCATTTTTTGATAGTCGGCGTCACTTAATGGGCAATGCCAGAACAGTTGAGCGTAACGTTGCATATCGTTTTTAAACTGGCTGTTGACTGCGGGATCCAGCCAGGCGTGGAGTCTGCGCAATCCCAGAAGACGGTTGATTCCCGGCGGGGCATCCAGCCAGCCGAAAGGCAAGCCACTCAAAAACAGGATGCGATGTTCCGCAACGGCTTTTACGCCCTGCCAGAGAGGATCGTTACGGATAAAGTTTGCAGTCACAGCATCCTGAACCAGAATAATATCCGGCTGCCAGCGCAGTAGATTTTCCATGGAAACCTGTGCCAGGCCATGGCGATCGGCTATTTGCGCGACGTTGTGCAAACCTAATAATTCCGCCGCCTCGGTATGCAACGAACCCTGTAAGCCCGTTTCCAGCCCTCGGGGACCGCGCGCAGCATAAAAGCGGAGGTTAGCGGCGGGTGAGGTGGCGAATGCCTGAGCTTCACCAACGAAGCGGCTGGCGAGATTGGCTTGTTCTGCGGTGCAGTGCTCTTCGCCTAATGTTTTGCCCAGCGTTGTTAACTGTTCTGCCGATTGCTCCAGTTTTCCGTTAAGCAATAACCAGGGGATTTGTGTCTGTTCGCTAACCTGCCGTGCCTGGGAGAGCCAGGTTTCATCCGTATTGCCGCAATCAACGACCAAATCGGGCTGCAATGCCATAAGCCCTTCCATTGAAAGCGAACTGGCGCGCCCGGCGAGTCGTCCAAGTTTAGGTAAATGACGTATTGCCGGAGTTAATGGAATTGCCGCCTCGCGAGCAAAGTCAAAAGAAGAAAAACCGACCAGTTTTTCTGGCGCGACAGCCAGCAAAAGCAGATCGGCAGGCGCACCGGCACTGACAATACGCGTAATTTTTTTGGCTTCAGGAAGCGTCAATGAGGCCCAGAATTTAACTGATTGTGCAAAGGACGGCAGATGATGCAGGAACAAGGTAGACGCAAGAGCCTGCGTAAACATCCGTCTGGTTAGTGACATAAGTAATATCCTGACAATTAAAACCGCTATATATTTACATATATATCGGTAAAGATCATGTTTGATGTCAAGATTTGTCTAAAGAAACAGAATGATCTGCTTATTTGCTAAACAACGCTTTGTTCAACAAGAAAATTGTCAGGGAGAATGCGTGAGTGGCGGAAAAATATAAATAGAAGAGTAATGATTAATAAATTGATAATGTAAAATTAATATCTTCTCTGATATAAGAAAATTAAGACATAGACCGTATAATAATCGATGTTTGGTTTTTCGTGGAAAAAAAGAGCAATGCCAATTTTATGCGCACAATGGCATTGCCCGATATACAGTAAAGTTAAGACGTAGGTTCCGCCTCTTTTTGTTTAACCGGCGGTGTGGTTGATTTACTGGTCGGACGCGTTGCCGGAACGTTGTCACACGGTTGCTCTTTCGGGCAGATCAAATCGAGCATTTTCAGCGTGACGCCATTGGTCCAGCCAAAGCCATCCTGCAACGGGTATTCGCCACCGCCACCACCTGTTCCGGTGGTACTGACATCATATTTCTCGACCAGCTTCTTCTCCCGGTCATAAGTGTGCTGAACATTGGTCAGGAAGTGCCAGCTAATGTCCATCGCCACCTCGTTCTGCCCGTAGTTTTGCAACCCTTCTGTCGCGACCCATTGCAGCGGAGCCCAGCCATTTGGCGCATCCCATTGCTGTCCACTTTTCACCGATGTGGTGTTCAGTCCGCCTGGTTGCAACAGATGTGTTTTAGTGGCAGCAGCCATTTTGGTCGCGCGATCTTTTGCCGCTGCATTAACATAAAGCGGGAACAGGGCGGCGGCAGTTAACTGATTGCGCACTTTATCGCTCTTCAGGTCGTAGTCGGCATACCAGCCATGTTGATCGTTCCACAGGTATTTTTCGATCCCTTTCTGACGGGCATCGGCGAGTGTTTCATATTGGCTGGCCATCGCGTTATCCCCGGCGACTTTACTGGCGCGGGAGAGAATTTTCTCCATCTTATACATCAGACTATTGAGATCGACCGGTACGATGCTGGTGGTGCGTAACGTATTTAACTGCTGCGGGTTGTCCATCCAGCGTGAACTGAAATCCCAGCCAGACGCGGCGGCAGAACGCAGATCGCGGTAAATTTCAGTGGCAGGGCGGTTCGGATTACTTTTGGCGGTGGCAATATCTTCTACCCACGACTCCGGGCGCGGCGTATCGTGGTCATCCCAATAGCGGTTAAGAATAGTGCCATCCTTGAGTTTAACAACGCGCTTTTCCTGTTGTCCGGCCTGCAGATTTTCAATACCGTCCATCCAGTACGCGTACTCTTTTTGCAGTTGCGGCAGATATTGTTTCAACGCGTCGTCACCTTCGTGTTGCGCGAGTAACTCCACCATCAAGGCAAAAAAGGGCGGCTGCGATCGGCTCAAATAATAGCTGCGGTTACCGTTTGGAATATGCCCATAAGTATCTATTTCATGACCAAAGTTGGCCACCATGTCCGCCACTTTATCCCAGTGACCGCTTTCGGCAAGCCCCAGCATGGTGAAGTAACTGTCCCAGTAATACACTTCGCGAAAACGACCTCCCGGCACGACATAGGGTTTCGGCAACGGCAACAGAGAATCCCATTGTTCGGTACTTTCGGTAGAACGGGTTAACACCGGCCAAAGTCCGTCAATGTGTTCGCGCAGTGACTGCCCCTTTGGAGGCACATATTTTTCTCCCTCTTTCGGCAGGGTGAAATTGACGTTAACGAAATGGCGCAGATCGAACCCGCTCTGATTCTGCTGCATCCGGTAGTCTGCGAGGATCATTAATGGATCGCTGTTAGGAATGGCATCGGCAAAAGTTTTTTGATCAGGAAAAAGTTTGGCGTTTTGCACATCGTTAAACAGAGGGCCTAACAAAATATCAGGCGATTGTGGCGTCACCGGTGTTTCTTCTGCCTGTGCAGATAGCGCGGCGGCACACAATAATACGGCAGCAGGTATTAACGCCACTTTCTGCGAGCGACGAGGGACAAGTGGTTTCATCAATCATTCTCCTTTGGCGATACCGAACAAAACGGTATTCAAGTATCAGAAAACCTTAGTTCAGGATCGCCGTAAGAGCATGATTGAAATCTTTTTCTGCGAACTGACAGACAAATCTAATTTAACTCTGATGCCTGAAGCATTGTGCTTTTACATCCAGCGTTAGCGTCTCTTCAGGTTGAATCGAATACAGCTTCTCTCCCTGCTGACAAATCCAGCCAATACCCAGTTCACGGGCAATTAGAGCGCTGTGGGATACCGGACTTCCGGCACTAAGGCAGATGCCCTTAACGACTGTCGGATCCAGTTGAAGTACCGTGGAGGGATAAATGTTCTCCGCCAGTAAAATGGTCGGCGCGCTAAACTGAGGGAGTTCTTCTTTTGTCTGTGTCAGGTGGAGCAGGGTGCGATGCAGAAGATCGTCCACATCAATATAGCGAGCCTGCAAATATTCATCATCAATCTGCTGGTATTGCTGGCTAAGTTCTTTAAGAACCTGCTGCCAGGCATACTCCGCCGTGCAATGTTCATGCTGAAGGAGTTCGCTTGCCGCTACCCGCAGTTCAGGATCGTCTAATAGTGTATGGTGACCGGAAAAAATTGCTGCGATATCGTCGAGCCCGCTTGCTTCTGCCTTTGCCGTTAACGTCATCAGATCTAACAACGTGAAGTCAATTGCCTGGCGTAACCGTTCCTGTTCTTCTTCCACGCTCAGTGATGATTTCGCCTGTACTGTGCATAAAACCGGTTGATAATAAAAGGCTTTGCCTGTGACAGGCGGAACTGGACGCAGAGTTGGCGGTGCTATCTCTTCCATTTCACCAAAGTTATCTTCAGCCAACTGGCGAAAAGCGGCTAACGCCTCTTCAGCCTCTGGCCCTTTTGCAATCAGGCGCAGCGTATCGTTACAGCGGACTTGTAACAGCGCAATCTGGTTAATACTCTCCGGTGTTACGCACTTACCGTTTTTCTCCAACAACATGTCTGCATTAAATGTCGATAAGGTATAGACCAGCCGGGAAGCTGGACGGACGTGGAGTCCGTTACGGTTTTTAATCACCACTGCCAGAGAACGGGCTTCTTCATCGTACGAGGGGCATATGTCGGAGATTTCAGTAGCGGATGATGGTAAACCCAGTTGTTCTCGTTTGGCTTCCAGCGCATGCATGGCGTCATGGATGACTTTGTCGATAGCCGCCCCCGAGGCTGCGCTGACGGCGGCTGCTAACGTTCCTTCGACCAACGGTGCAGCGCACAAACGTACTCTCGCGGCGATCTCTGGCGCCAGCAATTCCAGTGCGGTTTCTGCACTCAATAACGCACTCCCCATATCCATCATGACCAACACATGGTCGGCATCGGCAACGGATTCGATGGCTTCCATCACTTTGACGGCATCTGTACCGATGGGATTCTGTGGATCGTCAATTCCTGCGGCAATGGCGATTTTACAACTATCGCCCATTAACATCTGGCGAGCTAATTCACCGACACCTTCTCCCAGTCGGGCGCTATGTGAAACTATGACCAGGTTTACCATCACCAATTCCTTACTCTTTTGCGGCTAACGCCAACATTTGCATCATAAACATCACGGAGGTTGCACCAGGATCCTGGTGACCAATACTGCGTTCACCGAGATAACTGGCGCGGCCTTTGCGGGCTTGCATCGTAATCGTGCTTTGTGCGGCGGATTCCGCGACGCTACTGGCGGCTTCGAGCGCCGCCGGAACAGAAAGGTTTTGCTCACTGGACTGGCGTAACGACTCAACCACTGGCCCCCAGACATCGCACATGGTTTTATCGCCTGGTTCTGCTTTCCCCCGACTGATTACGCCGTCTGCGCCATCACGGAACATCTGATAAAGCTCTATCAACGTCAGGCTTTGACGTGCCTGAGTTGCCTGTGCCGCACGGATAAAGAACGTACCGAACAGTGGGCCGCTGGCACCGCCGACGCTGGAAAGCAACGTCATGCCGGTATTCTTGAGAATGAAACCGATGTCTTTATCCGCGATGGCAGGGAGTTTTTCCACCACTTTGCTAAAGCCACGATTCATATTCAGCCCGTGGTCAGCGTCGCCGATTTCACGATCCAGCCCGGTAAGATAATCGCTCTCTTTGCTGAAAATTTCTCCACAGCGAGTGAGCCAGGTAACAATTTGAGTTCTGCTCAGTGACATGGTTATCTCCTTATTTACCCCAGTTAAGCGCCGGGGTGTGGACCGGGGCGTCCCATAACGCCAGCGTTTCGTCATCAACTTTCAGTAAGGTGATGGAAAAACCGGTCATGTCCAGTGAGGTGCAGTACGCGCCGATTAAATTACGCTCGATAGTCAAGCCAGCTTGCTGGCAACGCGTGGTCAGGCGGTTATAGACGCCATACAGTTCAGAAAGCGGTGTCGCGCCAAGATTGTTGACCAGCGCAATCACGCGATCGCCAGACTGAAGCGGTTGTTTAGTTTGCGTCTCTTCCTGCCAGCTACCTTGTCGATAATCCCAGAAGCGCAGCGTGCGGTGATATGTGCCATTTTCCAGCAGCGTGTCGAACATTTCATCGACAGTTTGATCAAGAGAGGAGAAGGGGCGGCGGTCAATACCCGGCTCACCATGAATGCCGACACCAAATTCCATTTCATTATCTGCCAGCGTAAAAGAAGGTTTGCCTGCAGCAGGAACGGTACAGGCACCGAGGGCGATACCAATAGAGTGGCCCTGATTGTTCAACTTACGCCCCAGTTGTGCACAAGCCTCCAGCGAGTCACCGCGTTCTGCCGCTGCGCCAACAATTTTTTCAATTAATACTGTATTGGCAACGCCGCGCCGCCCGGCGGTATAAAGACTGTCTTTTACTGCAACGTCGTCATCAATGACCACGGTGGTCACTTTTACGCCACTATCGTGCAGTAATTCGGTCGCTGTCTCGAAGTTAAGAATATCGCCGGTATAATTTTTGATAATCAGCAGTACACCTTCGCCACCATCGATTTGCATGGCACATTCAAAAATTTTATCGGGCGTCGGTGAGGTGAAAATTTCGCCAGGACACGCCCCCGAGAGCATACCCTGGCCAATATAACCACAGTGCATGGGTTCGTGTCCGCTGCCGCCTCCCGACAATAACGCCACTTTTCCTGCAATTGGCGCATCGGCTCGGGTGACATACACCGGATCCTGATGCAGTGCCAGCGAAGGATACGCTTTCGCCAGTCCCGCCAGTTGTTCGTTCAGTACGTCTTGCACATCATTGATCAATTTTTTCATTATTTTGCTCCAGCAATTAGGGTAGGGCATGGATGATGTTCAACGACACGGCGACCACTGACTGCCGGTAAATCCATTGTGCATCAGGGAGGGGAAAAGAAAATTAACCCAAATTATGTTTCACAATGAAACATATGCTTTAATAAATGTTCCATAACGGAACAATGCCGAATCTGGATAAGTAAATTTGCGATGCGGAACACCTTTTTGTCATAAGGGCAGCAAATATGAATGACGGTTTTAACAACCAGCAACAGAGCGTATCTCCCTTGATAGCAGCATCCTGGGAGCGATGCCGCAAGCTGATGAAACGGGAGTCATGGAGCGTACCGCATCAGGCTCGGGGCGTGACATTTGCTTCTATCTATCGGCGTAAGGAAGCGATGCTGGCACTCGGGCAAGCGGCACTGGAAGATGCCTGGGAATATATGGAATCGCGGGCGTGCGGACTGTTCATCCTTGATGAAACCGCCTGCATCCTTAGTCGTTATGGCGATCCACAAACGTTGCACCAGCTTAGTGTCCTGGGATTCAATGACGGCACGTATTGCGCAGAGGGAATTATTGGTACTTGTGCGCTATCGTTAGCGGCTATCTCCGGTCAGGCAGTGAAAACGATGGCCGATCAACATTTCAAGCAGGCGCTGTGGGATTGGGCATTTTGTGCAATGCCACTGTTTGACAGCAAGGGCCGATTAACGGGAACGATAGCGCTGGCGTGTCCGGTTGAGCAAACCACCGCAGCCGATTTGCCGTTGACGCTGGCAATTGCGCGCGAGGTAGGAAATTTACTGCTGACAGACAGTTTACTGGCTGAAACAAACCGGCATTTAAATCAGCTTAACGCCTTGCTGGAAAGTATGGACGATGGCGTGATTAGCTGGGATGAGCAGGGTAATTTGCAATTTATCAATGCCCAGGCAGCGCGTGTTTTGTGTCTGGACGCGACGGCAAGTCAGGGAAGGGCGATCACTGAGCTATTAACGCTACCAACCGTATTGCAACAGGCAATAAAGCAAGCTCATCCCCTCAAACATGTGGAAGCGACTTTTGAAAGTCAGCACCAGTTTATTGATGCGGTCATTACCCTTAAACCGATAATTGAAACGCAAGGGACCAGCTTTATTCTGTTGCTCCATCCGGTAGAACAGATGCGGCAGTTGATGACCAGTCAATTAGGAAAAGTCAGCCATACCTTCGCTCATATGCCACAGGACGATCCGCAAACCCGCCGGTTGATCCATTTTGGCCGCCAGGCGGCGCGCAGCAGTTTCCCGGTGTTACTCTGTGGAGAAGAAGGCGTTGGCAAAGCACTGTTAAGCCAGGCCATTCACAATGAAAGCGAGCGTGCGGCGGGTCCCTATATCGCGGTTAATTGCGAGTTATATGGCGATGCGGCGCTGGCGGAAGAATTTATTGGTGGCGATCGAACGGAGAATGAAAATGGTCGTCTGAGTCGGCTGGAACTGGCACATGGCGGCACGTTGTTCCTTGAAAAGATTGAATATCTGGCGGCAGAGTTACAGTCTGCGTTGCTCCAGGTCATCAAACAAGGCGTCATCACAAGACTGGATGCGCGGCGTTTAATACCCATTGATGTCAAAGTGATTGCCACTACAACAGCGGATCTGGCGATGCTGGTGGAGCAAAATCGCTTTAGTCGTCAGCTTTATTACGCGCTTCATGCATTTGAAATTACCATCCCGCCTTTACGGATGCGGCGCGACAGTATTCCGGCGCTGGTGAATAACAAATTGCGCAGTCTTGAAAAACGCTTCTCTACGCGTCTGAAAATTGATGACGATGCGCTTACTCGCTTGGTTTCTTGCGCATGGCCCGGCAATGATTTTGAACTTTACAGCGTCATCGAGAATCTTGCGCTGAGTAGCGACAACGGACGCATTCGTGTCAGTGATTTGCCGGAACACCTGTTTACTGAACAGGCGACAGATGATGCCAGCGCTACACGTCTTTCTACCAGTCTGTCATTCGCGGAAGTTGAAAAAGAGGCGATTATTAACGCGGCCCAGGTGACTGGCGGACGTATTCAGGAAATGTCGGTTTTACTCGGGATTGGTCGCACTACGCTGTGGCGAAAAATGAAGCAATACGGCATTGATGCAAGTCAGTTTAAGCGCCGTGGATAGCGGGAAAGTAGGCACTCTCCCGCGTATGACTTGCTAATTAATAGCGACCATGACTGCCATGATTTGGCCCACCATTTGAAGGTGGCATTGGCTTACCGGAAGCCGCAGGACCACGCGGGCCATCGTTGTGGCGGTGATGATGGTGAGGAACACAAGCACTTAACAGGCTTGCGAAGACAATTGCTAACAGACTGAAGGTAAATGTTTTTTTCATGACAAACTCTTGAACGGTTAATGCACTGTGATTGTTATCACATAAAAGCCGTATTGTTAATATTGCCAGGAGTCTGATTATGAGTTTCGGTAACTCAGAATTGAAAAAAGCAGCGTAGCAGGTGTAAAAAAGCCATTATGTGCGACTCACATAATGGCTCGTTATTAACCGCCAGGATATTACGCGGAATTAGACGTTGAACAGGAAGTTCATCACATCGCCATCTTTAACGATGTAGTCTTTACCTTCTGCACGCATTTTACCCGCTTCTTTCGCACCTTGTTCACCTTTGTAAGTGATGAAATCTTCAAACGAGATGGTTTGTGCGCGGATAAAGCCTTTTTCAAAATCGGTGTGGATTTTGCCAGCCGCTTGCGGTGCAGTTGCACCAACCGGAATGGTCCATGCACGCACTTCTTTCACCCCAGCGGTGAAGTAAGTTTGCAGATTCAGCAGTTTATAACCAGCACGGATCACACGGTTCAGGCCCGGTTCTTCCAGCCCCAGTTCCTGCATAAACTCGTCACGTTCTTCGTCGTCCAGTTCGGCAATGTCTGCTTCAACAGCAGCACAAACCGGAACTACAATAGAACCTTCTTTCGCCGCGATTTCACGTACCTGGTCAAGATACGGGTTGTTTTCAAAACCGTCTTCGTTGACGTTGGCGATGTACATCGTTGGTTTCAGCGTCAGGAAGCTCAGGTAACGAATCGCCGCTTTCTCTTCAGCGCTTAAATCCAGCGCGCGCAGCATGCCTGCGTTTTCCAGCTGTGGCAGGCATTTTTCCAGTACCGCCAGCTCGGCTTTCGCGTCTTTATCGCCACCTTTGGCTTTCTTCTGTACGCGGTGAATCGCACGTTCGCAGGTGTCGAGATCCGCCAGCGCCAGTTCGGTGTTGATAACTTCAATATCGTCCGCCGGGTTTACTTTGCCGGAAACGTGAATGATATTGTCATTCTCAAAGCAGCGAACAACGTGGCCGATCGCTTCGGTTTCACGAATGTTGGTCAGGAACTGGTTACCCAGACCTTCACCTTTCGACGCGCCTTTTACCAGACCGGCGATATCGACAAATTCCATGGTCGTGGGAAGCGTACGCTGCGGTTTTACGATTTCAGCCAGTTGATCCAGGCGAGGGTCAGGCATTGGTACGACGCCCGTGTTCGGCTCGATGGTACAGAATGGAAAGTTGGCCGCTTCAATACCGGCTTTGGTCAGCGCGTTGAACAGGGTAGATTTCCCGACGTTGGGCAAACCGACGATACCGCATTTGAATCCCATGATTTAAATCACCTTAATATCTTAATAATCAACCTGTTATCGCAAACAGATTGCAGAAATGGAAATAACTTTGCCTATTATACACGGCACTCGGCAAAAATGCCGCAGACAACGACTTATTGCGCTTTAAAGGCGTGCAATCGGTTCGTTGCTTTGGTCAAACCATCTGTAAACCACATTTCAGTACAACGCGCCGCTTCGTCGATGGCTTCATCAATTAACTTCTGTTCACTAACAGGTGGTTTGCCTAACACAAACCCGACAACTTTGTTTTTATCGCCCGGATGACCGATTCCGATGCGTAAACGGTGAAAGTTAGGGTTATTACCCAATTTACTGATGATGTCTTTCAGTCCATTGTGACCACCGTGGCCACCGCCCAATTTAAATTTGGCGACGCCCGGAGGCAGATCCAGTTCGTCGTGAGCCACCAGAATTTCGTCCGGATTAATGCGGAAAAAACTGGCCATCGCTGCGACGGCTTTGCCGCTGAGATTCATAAATGTAGTCGGGACTAACAGGCGGACATCTTCGCCTCCGAGGGTAACTCGCGAGGTATAACCAAAGAATTTAGCCTCTTCGCGCAGGGGAGCGCGTAAACGCTCCGCCAGTAAGTCAACGAACCAGGCGCCAGCATTATGTCGCGTTGCGGCGTATTCAGCGCCGGGGTTCGCCAGGCCGACAATCAATTTAATCGTCACGTTTTTTTGTCCTGAGTGAGTACATAACTGGCGCGTAGTTTACTGGTTGCGGCCCCGCTTGACAAAAAACAGCGTGTTAAACGCAGATAACATAATAATTGCCAGTGTCGACTATTAGAAAGTCAAGGTGTTCAGACGGTTATTTGTAAAGTTTTGTTGAAATAAGGGTTGTAATTGTGATCACGCCCGCACATAAGCCACAGGGTGTTGTCTATACTTTACACATAAGGAAGAGGGGTATTCCCTGTTACAACCCAGAAAGTTCCGGAGGTGACACATGAAACGCAAAAACGCTTCGTTACTCGGTAACGTGCTTATGGGGTTGGGTCTGGTGGTGATGGTGGTCGGCGTGGGGTATTCAATCCTCAACCAATTACCACAGTTTGATATGCCCCAGTATTTCGCACACGGTGCAGTGCTGAGTATTTTCGTCGGTGCCATTCTCTGGCTGGCGGGAGCCCGTGTTGGCGGGCATGAACAGGTGTGCGACCGTTACTGGTGGGTTCGCCACTATGACAAACGTTGCCGCCGTAGCGATAATCGCCGTCATAGCTAACAACTAAAGTAGTTTGCTGACCAGTCAGTTTGCGCTGACTGGTCAATTTAATGCCTTTCTTACAGATCAGCCATCGCTGCGCTGCGATTCGGGAAGAACGCCAGACGTCCCGGAATCGGTTGAATACCGGATCGGGCCATTGTACGCAGAGGCTGGAATTCCACGTTACACACGCGCAGTTCACACCCTTCAGGCAGGCGCTTCACAAAACGCTGGAACGCATCAAGACCACCGGCATCAAGCACCGGAACGGCATCCCACTTCAGAATAACAATCCGTTTTCCTTCCAGACGTGATTCCAGGTCGGTGAACAGACCTTCAGCCGCCGCGAAAAACAGCGGGCCAATAACACGCAAGACCAGCACATCATCAGGAACGTCTACTGCCACCGGCGCCAGACGAGTCATACGGGCGATACGGCGCATAAACAGCAACGATGCCAGAACAATCCCCACGCTGATGGCAATAACCATATCAAACAGCACGGTCAGTGACATACACAGCAGCATGACGATGATGTCATCTTTCGGCGCATGACGCAGCAAGTCGACCACTTTGTGCGCTTCACTCATGTTCCACGCCACCATCAACAGCAGGGCCGCCATGGCGGAAAGCGGCAGCCAGGAGAGCAGTGGTGCCAGTACCAGCAGGGCGAGAATAACCAGAATAGAGTGGATCACCGCCGAGATAGGGGAAGTTGCCCCAGCACGGACGTTAGCGGCAGAACGCGCGATGGCAGCAGTAGCGGTAATACCACCAAAGAATGGAGCGATGATATTCCCCAGCCCCTGACCGACCAGTTCACTATTCGCCTTGTGCTTAGTCCCGGTCATACCATCCAGTACGACGGCGCAGAGCAGAGATTCGATTGCCCCGAGCATTGCCATTGAGAAAGCCGCAGGCAGCAGGGTGCGAATAGAATCCCAGGTTAGTGTGAATTCTGAATTAGGCAGGTCCCACGGCAGCACCAGTTGCGGCAGCAGTTGCGGAATACCGTTACCCTGAGAACCATCGGCCAGAACGTAGTGGAATTGCGACCCGATGGTAGCAACATGTCCGCCAAGCAGGTTAACAATCCCCATCACCGCGCAACCAGCCAGCAAGGCCGGAAGGTGACCAGGTAAACGAATACCCAAACGTGGCCAGAAAATCAGAATGCCAAGCGTCACGATACCAATAGCAGCATCACCCACATTAATGGTCGGCAGCGCCATAAATAATGCGCCGACTTTTTGTAGATAATGTTCCGGGACATGAGCCATTTGCAGACCGAGAAAATCTTTAATCTGCATGGTACCGATGGTGATCCCGATACCCGAGGTAAAACCTAAGGTGACGGAAACCGGAATATATTCAATCAGACGACCAAAGCGCGCCAGACCCATCAGGATCAAAAAGATCCCCGACAACAACGTCGCAACCAGCAGGCCTGCCAGTCCAAACTGTTGCGAAACGGGATAGAGAATTACTACAAATGCTGCAGTCGGACCGGAAACGCTAAAGCGCGACCCACCCGTCAGAGCTATGACAATCCCCGCAACGGCAGCGGTATATAAACCGTATTGAGGAGCCACACCACTGCCAATTGCCAACGCCATCGCCAGAGGAATAGCAATAATCCCAACGGTTATCCCGGCAATCAGGTCACGGGTAAACCGTGCGGCAGTGTATTTTTCTTTCCAGCAAGCGTCGATCAGAGCGCGGAAAGGCATCACATGTGAGGAAAATATTTTGTTCACAATAATGTTTCATCCGTGAGCGCATCATCTGTCAACTAAATGGCAGGTGAAGGAGGCATAGGTCATACAAATGGATATTACAGACAAAAAAACCCGCCGCAGCGGGTCTTTGAGCCGGGTTCGATTAATGTTCGAACATGGCAGAGATCGATTCTTCGTTGCTGATACGACGAATCGCTTCGGCCAGCATACCTGACAGGGTCAGAGTACGCACGTTCGGCAGTGATTTGATTTCATCGCTCAGCGGAATGGTATCGCAGACAACGACTTCATCAATTACAGAGTTACGCAGGTTGTTCGCCGCGTTGCCAGAGAAGATCGGGTGAGTCGCGTACGCAAATACACGCTTAGCACCACGTTCTTTCAGAGCTTCAGCAGCTTTACACAGCGTACCGCCAGTGTCGATCATATCATCGACCAGTACGCAGTCACGACCTGCAACGTCACCGATGATATGCATCACCTGGGAAACGTTCGCACGCGGACGACGTTTGTCGATGATTGCCATATCGGTATCGTTCAGCAGCTTAGCGATAGCGCGGGCACGCACAACGCCGCCGATGTCCGGAGAAACCACAATCGGGTTATCCAGATTCAGCTGCAGCATGTCTTCCAGCAGGATCGGGCTACCAAATACGTTATCAACCGGAACGTCGAAGAAACCCTGAATCTGTTCAGCGTGCAGATCCACTGTCAGCACACGGTCAACACCGACGCTGGAGAGGAAGTCTGCAACCACTTTCGCAGTGATTGGTACACGAGCGGAACGGACGCGACGGTCCTGGCGCGCATAGCCAAAGTAGGGGATAACAGCGGTGATACGACCTGCGGAAGCACGACGCAGGGCATCAACCATCACGACTAATTCCATCAGGTTGTCGTTAGTAGGGGCACAAGTGGACTGGATGATGAAAATATCACCACCGCGTACATTTTCGTTAATTTGTACGCTGACTTCGCCGTCGCTAAAGCGACCTACAGCGGCGTCGCCGAGTGAAGTGTACAGGCGGTTGGCAATACGTTGTGCTAGTTCCGGGGTGGCGTTACCAGCAAAAAGCTTCATATCAGGCACGAGAAGAACCTCAGGCATGCGTCCATTGGTGGAAAGAATCTGCCGAAAACTGTGCGGGCCAGGCAATATTCTTTCCAGGCGGTGTATTAAAGAGCGCGATGCAACGTCTGGAACAAGGTGACGTTGTCACCGAAACTCAGCTTGCCCGGCTTAAAGCATGGCTCTGTGCAATGGGGAAAGATTGACACCTTTCGCCACAAAGCCATTGAGCCATTCCGGGGCTTGCTCTAGCACCTGGCGGGCTTCAGACTCTGTATCAAATTCAGCAAAGACACAGGCCCCTGTCCCAGTCAGGCGCGACGGGGCGTATTCTAACAGCCAGGAAAGCACCGCATCAACCTCGCGAAAACGTTTTCTTGCGATAACCTCGCAATCATTGCTGAATTCACATTTTAGCAACGTTTCTATTGACCTTTTTGGCGTGTTGCGCGGGAGTTCGGGATCTTTAAAAATCATTGGCGTAGGAATACTCACGCCAGGGTGCGCAACCAGATACCATTTTTCTGGTGGATTCACCGGCGTTAATATTTCGCCAACCCCTTCGGCAAAAGCAGCATGACCACGGACAAAAACCGGCACATCTGCGCCCAGCGTCAGACCGATTTCTGCCAACTCATCAACATTCAGTCCGCATTGCCACAGATGATTTAAAGCGACCAGAACTGTTGCGGCATTGGATGAACCACCGCCCAGACCACCACCCATAGGCAAACGCTTGTCAATGCTGATATCTGCACCACTTCCTTTCGGAAGACGCCCACTGGCGGCGGCTGCTTTCATCAACAACCGTGCCGCGCGAACAATCAGGTTATCTTCGTGTTCCACACCTTCAACGGGCGTTAACAGGCGGATTTCCCCATCGTTGCGAAGTTCAATGCTGATAGTGTCGCCGTAATCCAGAAACTGAAACAGCGTTTGCAGCGTGTGGTAGCCGTCCGCACGCTGACCGGTAATGTATAAAAACAGATTAAGCTTTGCCGGAGAGGGCCACTGAGTCCGCATTATTTCACTATCCAGTTATCCATTTTTAACTTGATGCGCTGACCGCCTTCGGTGAGTTCCATGTTGGCAGGCATCGCAGGTTGCGTTTTGGTGTCATAACCGCCGTATACCACTTTCCATTTTTTACCGTTCTGACTATAGGTAATTTCGCTCAGGCGGTACTGGTCGTCCAGTTTGTAGTCGGTTGCATCACCTGGCAAACCTAAAATCCACTGGCGCAAACTGTTGAGCGGAATCGGCATTCCGGTCAATTTGCCAATCATCTCTTCGGCGTCATCGGCGGTGTAACGCTGGCCTTTATTGTCCACTAACTGCACATTACCCGGCTGGACATTCAACTCCAGTTCAGTGCTGCCCAATGGGTTAGTCAGCAGCAGACGGTAGCGATCCTGGCCAGTTTGCTGCCAGAAGAAACGGGCATACACTTTTTGTTGGTCAGAAATATAGGCAAATGCACCGCGTGTCTGGTACTGATTCAGGTTGCGCACGTCTTGCTGATGCTGACGCCACTGTGGCGAATCCGGGCTTTTGCCTGGACCTTTAGGCGTCGTAACGGAACAGGCCGTGAGCACGAGAGCAGCCAGCGGTAGCAGGCGGATAAAGCGAAAATCGGGCAGGGGCATAATAATGACAAGTCCTTGAGATACGTTGCAGTTATAACCCTTAATGCTAGCGTTACCGTCAGCCATCGTCTATGTTCAAGTTGTCTTAATTGCCAGAATCTAACGGGTTTAGGCAATTACTCCAAAAGGGGGCGCTCTCTTTTATTGATCCCGCGCATCCTGTATGATGCGAGCAGACTAACCATATCAACGTTGGTATTATTTCCCGCAGACATGACCCTTTTAGCACTCGGTATCAACCATAAAACGGCACCTGTATCGCTGCGAGAACGTGTATCGTTTTCGCCGGATAAGCTCGATCAGGCGCTGGACAGCCTGCTTGCGCAGCCGATGGTGCAGGGCGGCGTGGTGCTGTCGACGTGTAACCGCACAGAACTTTATCTTAGCGTTGAAGAGCAGGATAACCTGCAAGAGGCGCTCATTCGCTGGTTGTGCGATTACCATAATCTCAACGAAGAAGATCTGCGTAATAGCCTCTATTGGCATCAGGATAACGATGCGGTCAGCCATTTAATGCGTGTTGCCAGTGGTCTGGATTCACTGGTATTGGGCGAGCCGCAAATCCTCGGTCAGGTAAAAAAAGCCTTTGCCGATTCACAAAAAGGCCATATGAAGGCCAGCGAACTGGAGCGTATGTTCCAGAAATCTTTCTCCGTGGCGAAACGCGTTCGCACTGAAACGGATATTGGCGCCAGTGCGGTATCTGTTGCATTTGCGGCTTGTACGCTGGCGCGGCAGATCTTTGAATCGCTCTCTACGGTGACCGTATTGCTGGTTGGCGCGGGCGAAACCATCGAGCTGGTGGCGCGTCATCTGCGCGAACACAAAGTACAGAAGATGATTATCGCCAACCGTACTCGCGAACGTGCCCAAATTCTGGCAGATGAAGTCGGCGCGGAAGTGATTGCCCTGAGCGATATCGACGAACGTCTGTGTGAAGCCGATATCATCATCAGTTCCACCGCTAGCCCGTTGCCGATTATCGGTAAAGGCATGGTGGAGCGCGCATTAAAAAGTCGTCGCAACCAACCGATGCTGCTGGTCGATATTGCCGTTCCACGCGATGTTGAGCCAGAAGTTGGCAAACTGGCGAATGCCTACCTTTACAGCGTTGATGATCTGCAAACCATTATTTCGCACAACCTGGCGCAACGTAAAGCCGCCGCAGTTGAGGCGGAAACTATCGTCGCCCAGGAAACCAGCGAATTTATGGCGTGGCTACGCGCACAAAGCGCCAGCGAAACCATTCGCGATTATCGCAGCCAGGCTGAACAAGTTCGCGATGAGTTAACCGCCAAAGCGTTAGCGGCCCTGGAACAGGGCGGCGACGCGCAAGCCATAATGCAGGATCTGGCATGGAAACTGACTAACCGCCTGATCCATGCGCCAACGAAATCACTTCAACAGGCCGCCCGTGACGGGGATAACGAACGCCTGAATATTCTGCGCGACAGCCTCGGGCTGGAGTAGCAGTACATCATTTTCTTTTTTACAGGGTGCATTTACGCCTATGAAGCCTTCTATCGTTGCCAAACTGGAAGCCCTGCATGAACGCCATGAAGAAGTTCAGGCACTGCTGGGTGATGCGCAAACCATCGCCGACCAGGAACGTTTTCGCGCATTATCACGTGAATATGCGCAATTAAGTGATGTTTCGCGCTGTTTTACCGACTGGCAACAGGTTCAGGAAGATATCGAAACCGCGCAGATAATGCTCGACGATCCGGAAATGCGTGAAATGGCGCAGGACGAGCTGCGTGAAGCCAAAGAAAAAAGCGAGCAACTGGAACAACAGTTACAGGTTCTTTTGCTGCCAAAAGATCCCGATGACGAACGTAACGCCTTCCTTGAAGTGCGTGCCGGAACTGGTGGTGATGAAGCGGCGCTGTTCGCTGGCGATCTGTTCCGTATGTACAGCCGCTACGCCGAAGCCCGCCGCTGGCGTGTAGAAATCATGAGCGCCAGCGAGGGTGAACATGGTGGTTATAAAGAGATCATCGCCAAAATTAGCGGTGATGGTGTGTATGGACGTTTGAAATTCGAATCTGGCGGCCATCGCGTGCAGCGTGTTCCTGCGACGGAATCGCAAGGGCGTATTCATACTTCTGCTTGTACCGTAGCGGTAATGCCGGAGCTGCCGGAAGCGGAACTACCGGATATCAACCCGGCAGATTTGCGTATCGATACTTTCCGTTCCTCAGGCGCGGGTGGTCAGCACGTCAACACCACCGATTCGGCAATTCGTATTACCCACTTGCCGACCGGTATTGTTGTTGAATGTCAGGACGAACGTTCGCAGCATAAAAACAAAGCGAAGGCACTTTCAGTGCTTGGTGCTCGTATCCATGCGGCGGAAATGGCAAAACGCCAGCAGGCAGAGGCTTCCACCCGTCGCAACTTGCTGGGTAGCGGCGATCGCAGCGATCGTAACCGTACCTATAACTTCCCGCAGGGGCGTGTTACCGATCACCGCATCAACCTGACGCTCTACCGTCTGGATGAAGTAATGGAAGGTAAACTGGATATGCTGATAGAACCGATCGTCCAGGAACATCAGGCCGACCAACTGGCGGCGTTGTCCGAGCAGGAATAATGGAATATCAACACTGGTTACGTGAAGCAATAAGCCAACTTCAGGCGAGCGAAAGCCCGCGGCGCGATGCTGAAATCCTGCTGGAGCATGTTACCGGCAAGGGGCGCACTTATATTCTCGCCTTTGGTGAAACGCAGTTGACTGAAGAGCAATGTGAGCAACTCGACGCGCTTTTAGCTCGTCGTCGTGCCGGTGAACCTATTGCTCATTTAACCGGTGTGCGTGAATTCTGGTCGTTGCCATTATTTGTTTCGCCAGCGACCTTAATTCCGCGCCCGGATACGGAATGTCTGGTGGAGCAGGCACTGGCGCGATTGCCTGAACAACCTTGCCGTATTCTCGATCTTGGAACTGGCACTGGGGCAATTGCGCTGGCATTGGCCAGCGAACGCCCGGATTGCGATGTTACGGCGGTTGACCGAATGCCTGACGCTGTCGCTCTTGCGAAGCGCAATGCGCAAAATCTGGCAATCAAAAATATCCACATCCTGCAAAGCGACTGGTTTAGCGCGCTAGCCGGGCAGCAGTTTGCGATGATTGTCAGTAATCCGCCGTATATTGACGAGCAGGATCCACATCTTCAACAAGGCGATGTCCGCTTTGAGCCACTCACTGCGCTGGTTGCGGCAGACAGCGGAATGGCAGACATCGTGCATATCATCGAACAGTCGCGTAACGCGCTGGTATCCGGCGGCTTTCTGCTTCTGGAACATGGCTGGCAGCAGGGCGAAGCTGTGCGACAGGCATTTATCCACGCGGGATATCATGAAGTCGAAACCTGTCGGGACTATGGTGATAACGAGCGCGTAACGCTCGGTCGCTATTATCGATGATAAGCTTTACTACGCTGCTTAGCGTTCATCTCATTAGCATCGCGCTTTCTGTTGGGCTCTTAACCCTACGATTCTGGCTACGTTACCAGGAGCATCCACTGGCATTCGCTCGTTGGACGCGCATTGTGCCGCCGGTTGTCGACACGGTGTTATTGCTTAGCGGCATCGCGCTGATGGCTAAAGCGCACATCCTGCCATTTTCCGGGCAGGCTGAATGGCTGACTGAAAAGCTGTTTGGAGTTATCATTTATATCGTTTTGGGTTTTATTGCACTCGATTATCGTCGGATGCACAGTCAGCAGGCGCGCATTATTGCCTTCCCGCTGGCGCTGGTGGTGCTGTACATCATCATTAAACTCGCCACCACAAAAGTACCGTTACTGGGGTAAGTCATGAGATCGTTAGCTGATTTCGAATTTAATAAAGCGCCGCTGTGCGAAGGCATGATCCTGGCTTGCGAAGCAATCCGCCGCGATTTTCCCTCGCAAGATGTTTACGACGAACTGGAGCGTCTCGTTAGTCTGGCGAAGGAAGAAATTAGCCAGCTTCTGCCATTAGAAGAGCAGCTGGAAAAATTAATCGCGCTGTTTTACGGCGAATGGGGGTTTAAAGCCTCACGTGGTGTTTATCGTCTTTCCGATGCATTATGGCTTGATCAAGTGCTAAAAAATCGGCAGGGCAGTGCGGTATCGTTAGGCGCCGTTTTATTGTGGGTTGCTAATCGTCTCGATTTGCCGCTATTGCCGGTGATATTCCCGACGCAGCTTATATTGCGCATAGAATGCCCGGACGGAGAAATCTGGCTGATTAACCCTTTTAACGGTGAATCATTAAGCGAACATATGCTGGATGTGTGGTTAAAGGGAAATATCAGCCCGTCTGCGGAACTGTTTTATGAAGACCTGGATGAAGCCGATAACATTGAGGTTATCCGTAAACTGTTGGATACGCTGAAAGCGTCGCTGATGGAAGAAAATCAGATGGAACTGGCGTTACGCACCAGCGAGGCCTTATTACAATTTAACCCGGAAGATCCGTATGAAATTCGCGATCGTGGGTTGATTTACGCGCAACTGGATTGCGAACACGTTGCGTTGAATGATTTAAATTATTTCGTTGAACAGTGTCCGGAAGACCCGATCAGCGAAATGATACGTGCGCAAATTAACAACATCGCGCATAAACATATTGTGCTGCATTAATTAATCGACACTTTACTTAAGATTAAGGCGATCCTATGAAACAAAAAGTGGTTAGCATTGGCGACATCAACGTAGCAAATGACCTGCCGTTCGTGCTGTTTGGTGGTATGAACGTGCTGGAATCTCGCGATCTGGCGATGCGCATTTGCGAACACTATGTAACCGTAACCCAGAAACTGGGTATCCCTTACGTGTTCAAAGCCTCTTTTGACAAAGCCAACCGTTCCTCCATCCACTCTTATCGTGGACCAGGACTGGAAGAAGGGATGAAAATCTTCCAGGAACTGAAACAGACATTTGGCGTAAAAATTATCACTGACGTTCACGAGCCAAGCCAGGCACAGCCTGTTGCTGATGTGGTAGATGTTATTCAGTTGCCAGCGTTTCTTGCTCGCCAGACTGACCTGGTGGAGGCAATGGCGAAGACTGGCGCGGTAATTAACGTCAAGAAACCACAGTTCGTGAGCCCAGGCCAAATGGGTAATATCGTTGATAAATTCAAAGAAGGCGGCAACGATAAAGTGATTCTTTGTGACCGTGGCGCTAACTTCGGTTACGACAACCTGGTCGTTGATATGCTGGGCTTCAGCATAATGAAGAAAGTCTCTGGCAACTCCCCGGTAATTTTCGACGTTACCCACGCACTGCAATGCCGCGATCCGTTTGGTGCAGCTTCTGGTGGTCGCCGCGCCCAGGTTGCCGAACTGGCACGTGCCGGTATGGCTGTAGGTCTGGCTGGGCTGTTTATTGAAGCGCATCCGGATCCGGAACATGCTAAATGCGACGGTCCATCCGCGCTGCCGCTGGCTAAACTGGAGCCGTTCCTCAAGCAGATGAAAGCGATTGATGATCTGGTTAAAGGTTTCGAAGAGCTGGATACCAGCAAGTAATCTTTTCTGCTTTGAAAACAAAGGCCTTATCGTTCTACGGTAGGGCTTTTTTCATGGTCAAAGAAGACAAAAAAGGCCGCAGGCTGTTACCCCTGCGGCCGGTTTCGGGCGCATATTGCCATCACGGCAGCCTGACGCCCGTTTTCACCTTACTTCCGACTACGCCACCAGCCAACAATCGCTGCGGTAATAATTCCCGCAAGGATCGGTGCTGCCAGGTCGTGCCAGAAAATCATGGCAAACTGCGCGAGCGTCATATAGCCGCCTTGTTGTAATGACAACATTTTGCGGCTATTCTTGAATTGTTGATGGTTCAAGATTAGCCCCCGTTCTGTTGTCAGGTTTGACCTCTCAACGTGCGGGGGTTTTCTCTTTCCAGCAACCAATGCCACCAGGGATAAAGCCCCCGCAACATTGCGCCTCACCGGATAACTCCGGCTTGGTGTCGATATTACGTCTCAATTTATATTCACTTCATCCCTGAAATGTTTGCAATGAAGAGTGCATTCCGGCTTTTCAACAGCAGTTGCAGTTGTTTCATGAGTGCACTGGATGAGCTTCCAGATCTGGTTGCCAGTGTCTACTTGTGGAAGAGATAAATACAAAAAAGGCCGCAGGCTGTTAACCCTGCGGCCGGTTTCGGGCGCATATTGCCATTACGGCAGCCTGACGCCCGTTTTCACCTTACTTCCGGCTACGCCACCAGCTGACAATCGCTGCGGTAATAATTCCCGCAAGGATCGGTGCTGCCAGGTCGTGCCAGAAAATCACGGCAAACTGCGCGAGCGTCATATAACCGCCTTTTTGTTGTAATGACAACATTTCGCGGCTATTCTTGAATTGTTCTGGTTCAAGATTAGCCCCCGTTCTGTTGTCAGGTTTGACCTCTCAACGTGCGGGGGTTTTCTCTTTCCAGCAACCAATGCCGCCAGGGATAAAGCCCCCACAACATTGCGCCTCACCGGATAACTCCGGCTTGGTGTGGATACTACGGCTCAATTTATATTCACTTCATCCCTGAAATGTGCGCAATGCTGTACGCGTTCCGGCTTTTCATCAGCTGTTGCAGTGGTTTCGTGCAGGTTGTGGTACAGGCTCGCAAATCTGATTAACGATCTGTTCAGGTAGTATGAAGAAATACTATAAGCAGATAATTTTTATTATCTCCTCCGATTTCCGCCATCGGAGGAGATATAAATGTCAGGCAAATATTGTCATTAAATAAGCTACAAACAGTGCCAGATGCGCCGCGCCGTTGAGTACGTTAGTACGGCCAGTCGAAAATGAAATATGGCACAGTACCAAAGAGGCTACCATTACCACCATCTCTGGTGCGCCCAGAGCAAACTGCAATTCATTACCCGTCATAAAGGCGATAAGCGTTACGACAGGTACGGTAAGCGAAATAGTCGCTAATACCGAACCAAAGAACAGATTCATCGCGCGCTGGACCTGGTTGCTTAAAACTGCTTTTAACGCGCCTAAACCTTCCGGCGACAGAATCAATAGCGCTACCAGGAAACCGGTAAAGGCCACCGGCGCATTCATGCTGGTGAGCAATGTTTCCAGCGGGCTGGCGTTCATTTTGGTGACCGCAATAACGGCAATTAGATGGATGATTAACCAGATGGCATGCCACAGGCTGCTATGAGCGGACGGTTTGCCATGATGCGGATCGTCATCATCGCTGTCATCTTCATGCTCATAGACAAACAGGCTTTGATGCGTTTTGGTTTGAATCAGCAAAAATACGCCGTACATCGCTGCGGAAATTAATGCCACAAGTAACGCCTGACCGGTCGAAAAATTCGCCGCAGGCAGCGCCATCGGAAATACCAGCACGATTATGGCTAATGGGAACAGGGCAATTAAATACTGTTTAATACCAAACAGATTCATATATTGGGTAGCAAATTTACGTCCACCCAGCAGTAATGAAAAACCAACCAGTCCGCCGGTAACAATCATAATGATTGAATAGAGCGTATCTCGCATTAACGTCGGCGCTGCATCGCCGGTCGCCATTAAGGCTGAAATCAAACTGACTTCAAGAATAACGACGGAAAGGCTAAGAATAAGCGAACCGTAAGGTTCACCCAGACGATGGGCTAGTACGTCCGCATGACGGACAACACTAAAAGCACTGCTTAAAATACCAATAAGAGCAAGAAGGTTGATGCCAATAACCACTGGTAGTGTTTGGCTGCTTCCCCACAGGGACAGCACTACCAGCGCCAGAACCGGGAAAATAAGTGAAGTCTCCTTGTGGCGGGTTTTTACCGCCTCGTGAGCATTTGTCATTATGGTTATCCTTTGCAGATGAATTTGTTGGAAATGTAATAAATAGGCAGGAAAAATAACAGAAAGTGTCAGGATATCGGTAACATTTTACGAAATTTTACCCCGTAGTCGTTTTTTTACTCTTCGGAGCATAAAAATAAGCTACGTGTTTAGACAATGTTTGTATTAGCGTCTCTTGAGGATAGTCTGATGTGAGAATTCTTATGTTCTGGCAAGAGGGGATATTGTTGACCACACTTAATGTTCAATTTTAATAAAGGAGTCAACAATGCCGTATAAAACGAAAAGCGACCTGCCGGAAAGCGTAAAACACGTTTTACCCACTCATGCCCAGGATATCTATAAAGAAGCATTCAACAGCGCCTGGGAGCAATATAAAGATAAAGAAGACCGGCGTGATGATGCCAGTCGCGAAGAGACAGCGCATAAAGTGGCCTGGGCTGCGGTGAAACATGAATATGCAAAAGGCGATGATGATAAATGGCATAAAAAATCGTAAAACTCAGCGGCGAGTTAAAGCTATTCGTGCGGTGTTGCCTTGCAAGTGGTCTGTGGATTGCATATTGTCCCAATAGTGGTTTCAAAATGAGCAGTAAAAATGTCCGGAAGACACCAAAAAGTTGTCACAGGGAAGTATGCAGTGGCGGAGGTGTAAGGTGATAACGCGTGATTTCTTGATGAATGCCGATTGTAAAACGGCATTTGGTGCCATTGAAGAATCACTCTTATGGTCGGCAGAACAACGGGCGGCCTCGCTGGCGGCGACGCTGTCTTGTCGACCTGATGAGGGACCGGTGTGGATCTTCGGCTATGGATCATTAATGTGGAATCCGGCGCTGGAGTTTACCGAGTCGTGCACCGGTACGCTGGTTGGGTGGCATCGTGCTTTCTGTTTGCGGCTTACTGCCGGGCGGGGGACTGCGCACCAGCCGGGGAGGATGCTTGCACTGAAAGAGGGCGGGCGTACCACGGGCGTTGCGTATCGTCTGCCGGAAGAGTCTCTGGAGCAGGAGCTGACCTTACTGTGGAAGCGTGAGATGATTACTGGCTGCTATCTGCCGTCCTGGTGTCAGCTTCATCTTGACGATGGCCGCACCGTCAATGCGCTGGTGTTCATTATGGACCCGCGCCATCCTGAGTATGAGTCCGATACCCGCGCTCAGGTGATTGCCCCGTTGATTGCTGCGGCGAGTGGGCCATTAGGAACCAACGCACAGTACTTGTTTTCCCTGGAACAAGCACTTAACAAACTGGGGATGCAGGATGACGGGCTGAGTGATTTACTGGTGTCGGTGAAAAAACTTCTGACGGAAAATTACCCGGATGGTGTGTTACGGCCCGGGTTTGCCCGATAAAACATGTTAGCAGTGGGGCATCTCTATTATCTTGAGCGCCCCATACTTACGTTAAAATGTGAGCACTTTATCGGCAAGCAGCGTCCATTGCGCCAGTTCTACCAGAGTACCAATTTCCACTCCATCAATCAGTGGTAGTGCGCTGATGCCACGACCATCGGTGCAGGTTTTGCACAATTTCACTGGCACATTTTGCGCCGTGAGGATCTCCAGCATTTGCTGAATGTTATAGCCTTCCCCAGGTTTTTGTCCGCGCAATCCGGCAGTGACCGCATCAGACATCAGGAATAGACGCAGATCCAGGTAGCTTTCCTGCTCTCGTAGCGCAATGGCCAGCCGCAGGCTGTTAAATAAGGATTCGCTCCCGTAGGGTGCGCCATTGGCAACGATCACGATTCTTTGCATTATTTACTCCTGTATTCAGGGAATTAGATGTTCAGTTTCTATCTTACAGCTTGTGTGCTGTCTGACCAATCCGTCACATTTTTTAGGATTTGTCATAAAGCATGCAAAAGTACAAGAAAAATTACCAGTAATCGTTATTCTATAAAGCTGTAGCTGTTCATTTTTATTGGAAATTACTGACGTTTTGAGCCGTTTCGTCCCCCGCATTATCGCAATTTGTTTACTCTTGCTGCTGGCAGGCGGTATAGCTAGCGCACAGTCCTCTTTTAAACAGCAAGCGGCAAATCCTTTTGATAACGACAGTGACGGTCTTCCTGACTTAGGAATGGCTGCGGAAAATCATGATGGTGAAAAACATTTTGCTGAAATTGTGAAAGATTTTGGTGAAACCAGTATGACTGATAAAGGTCAGGACACTGGCGAGCAGGCGAGAGCTTTTGCGTTGGGAAAAGTCCGCGATGCGCTTAGCCAGCAGGTCAATCAGCACGTGGAATCCTGGCTATCGCCGTGGGGGAACGCCAGTGTCGACGTCAAAGTGGATAACGAAGGACATTTTACAGGTAGCCGGGGGAGCTGGTTTGTACCGCTACAGGATAACGACCGTTATCTTACATGGAGCCAGATTGGGCTCACTCAGCAGGATGATGGTCTGGTCAGTAACCTTGGCGCAGGCCAACGCTGGGCGCGTGGCAACTGGCTGGTGGGATATAACACTTTTTATGACAACTTGCTGGATCAAAATCTCCAGCGAGCAGGTTTCGGTGCCGAAGCGTGGGGGGAATATTTGCGGTTGTCAGCAAATTATTATCAGCCTTTTGCCTCCTGGCGTGAACAGACCGCCACGCTCGAGCAACGAATGGCGCGTGGTTACGACTTGACGGCCCGGATGCGGATGCCGTTTTACCAGCATATCAACACCAGCGTTAGCCTCGAACAATATTTTGGTCAGAGTGTTGATTTGTTTAACACCGGCACGGGTTATCACAATCCCGTCGCCTTGAGTCTTGGACTAAATTACACACCTGTCCCACTCGTTACAGTAACCGCCCTGCATAAACAGGGGGAAAGTGGAGAAAGGCAAAATAACCTCGGACTGAATATTAACTACCGTTTTGGCGTGCCGCTCAACAAACAGCTTTCTGCTGGCGAAGTTGCTGAAAGCCAGTCGCTACGCGGTAGTCGCTATGACAATCCGCAGCGAAATAATCTGCCGACTATTGAGTATCGGCAGCGTAAAACCTTAACGGTGTTTCTGGCGACACCGCCCTGGGATCTTAAACCTGGTGAAACCGTGCCACTGAAATTACAAATTCGCAGTCATTACGGTATTCGGCAATTGATCTGGCAGGGAGATACGCAGATGTTAAGTCTGACATCGGGAGCGACAGCCAATAGTGCGGATGGCTGGACGTTGATCATGCCGGACTGGCAAAGTGGGGAAGGGGCGAGCAATCAATGGCGATTGTCGGTAGTGGTGGAGGATAACCAGGGGCAGCGTGTCTCCTCCAATGAGATCACGCTAACGCTTGCCGAACCTTTCGACGCAATGTCGAACGACGAACCGATCTGGGAACCGTAATCAGAAAATACGTTCCTGATGCACCCATACCGCAGCTTCTACACGAGATTTGAGCTTCATTTTTTTCAGCATGTGTTTCACATGCACTTTAACCGTGCTTTCAGTGATGTCCAGGCGACGGGCAATCATCTTATTCGGTAAGCCCTGAGCTATTAGTTTTAGAATGTCGCGTTCACGTGGCGTTAACTGGTTAACATCACGCTCAGTCGTAGCGCGGTTAGCGCGCAGGCTGGCGGCCAGAACAGGGGTTAACGCTTCGCTTAAGACCATTTCGCCAGCGGCAGCCTGATGCAATGCTTTCAGTAAATCTTCTGGCTCCATATCTTTTAACAGATAGCCATCTGCACCACGTTTCAATGCGGTTACCACGTCCTCTTCATGGTTAGAGACGCTGAACACCACAATGCGGCCGGAGAGGGACTTTTCGCGCAGTTTATCCAGCGTTTCCAGACCGTTCATGCCGGGCATATTGAGATCTAACAGGATCAGATCGGGATCAAGAGACTCCGCCAGTTCAATACCCTGTTCGCCATTACTCGCTTCGCCAACCACGGTGATATCTGGTGCCATACTAATAAGCTGTTTTACGCCAGTTCGCAGCATCGGGTGATCGTCAATCAGCAGGATAGTAGCCGGTTCCTGATTACTCATGGGTATCTCCTTGGACGTCTGTGAAAGTTTTTTCGGGAATAAAGGTGACCACCACTTCGGTGCCACCTGATTCACGACGGCGGACGCGGCAATCGCCTCGTAAACTTTGCGCACGGTCGCGCATTATTATCATGCCGTAGTGATTGCTGCGGATGGCATTTTCAGGCACGCCGCAGCCATTATCCTGAACGGTCAGTTTTACCTGATTATCGTTTTGCGCCACCGTAACCACCACCTCACTTGCTTGCGAATGTTTGAGGGCGTTACTTAATGCCTCACGGGCAATTTGCAACAGATGGATTGCCTGATGTGAAGGCACCAGACGTGGCGGCAATTGGTAATTCAGCTTCACCGGGAAGCCAAATTTGGCGCTGTACTCTTCGCAGCTCGCCTCCAGTGCGGGACGTAATCCTGGTTCGGTGAGCTGTAAACGAAATGTGGTGAGTAACTCACGCAACTGCGCCCAGGACGCATTCAGTTCGTTACGGATCTGGCTTAACAGTTCGCGGCTGCTTTCTGGCAGCGCGTCGCCTTGCATCTGTAAACAACTTACCTGCATTTTCATGCAAGAGAGCGATTGAGCAATAGAATCATGCAGTTCGCGCGCAATGGTGGCACGCTCTTCCATCACGATCAACTGCTGCTGGCGCTCCTGATGGCGATCCAACGCCAGCGTGGCGGTGAGCTGTTCAACCAGGGTATCCACCAGTTGTTGTTGATCATGGCTAAGATGACGCCCCTGCGGCAGGGTAGCCAGCAAAATACCATACTGCATATGAGAATCCGCTAACCGCCATTTCAACGTAGTGCCGCGATCGCCAACGGGTAAAACGCCGCGTGGGCAGAGATGGCAGCCTTTATCATCGCAAGTCATATCTGGCTGACAGGTGAACTCCTGATGGTTCTCTTCATCTTCCGTGTCATATACCCGTAGTTCGATATCACGCAACAAGGTTAAATTTTGCAGACCGTTAAGCACAGGCGACAGGCGTTCACACAGCGGAGCGCGGGAATGCAAACGGCGGTTGGCCTGCCACAAAAAAGAGAGAATCTGATTTTTATGCTCCAGTCCGGCAGTTTTCTCCTGTACCCGCTGCTCAAGCACGGCATAACTTTCCGCCAGTTCAGCAGAC
The DNA here is from genome assembly GCF_004212325.1 of Escherichia sp. E13S3. Lineage (NCBI taxonomy): Bacteria > Pseudomonadati > Pseudomonadota > Gammaproteobacteria > Enterobacterales > Enterobacteriaceae > Escherichia > Escherichia sp. E13S3. The sequence continues at coordinate 187,340 of NZ_RHJR01000012.1, read as the reverse complement.
ATATTGTTCAGTGCAGTCCCCAACATCGCCATCTCGTTGCGTCCGCTGATATTCGCTCTCTTGCTAAAATCGCGATGACTGACGGCGCTGGCCATTGCCAGTAATTGTCGCCACGGTTGAAGCAAACGCGCTCGCAGCCAGATAATGGTAAACACCAGTAAAAGCGCCATAAAGACCGCCATTACCCGGTGGACCAGCACAACTGTCTCAATACGCGTTTCGGTGGTGCGATCGAAACCAGAAACCAGCTTATCAAGCCCGGCAACAAACTGGCTGACGTCTGCCGACACCGTTTCGCGGTTTTGTGCACGCAACAGCGCAGGAATCAATTCATTGCGCCAGTAATCCTGTAGCCCCTGTAATTGCGCCAGTTGCCCGTCTCGTTCTGCCGCACGAGTTAACTCGGTGCTAAATGCCGTTTGTTCCATCTCTTTGATTAAGGGCTTGTCATTCTCGCTTAATGGCACAGCCGCCAGCAGACGGTAACTTTGCATGCGCAGCGATCCCGCTTTGTTGATCGCATGGGCGCTGCCCTGAACGCCTTGCACCAGCCAGCCAGAAACTGCCATCCCCGCCAGTCCAATGGCGGTAGAAAGCAAAACAATCAGCGCAACCTGATTAACCAGGGTGAGCGGAGAGAGACAACGTTTAAGCATATAAACCTCTTCCTTCAGGCTTTGAATGAGCAATAACCTTAATGAATGTGACGATACATTCTGGAATGGCAGTATTCTCGGCTATTGGCTGAAGTATACCCATACCCGGAAAGAGTTACTCCTTATTTGCCGTGTGGTTAGTCGCTTTACGTCAGTAAGGGTAGGGATTTTACAGTGTCGTGAAAAATCTCAAAATTTTTATGAAATCTCTGTACTCACTATGGGTAATGATAAATATCAATGATAGATAAAGTTATATTGTCGTTTGATTTACATCAAATTGCCTTTGGCTACAGACACTAAGGTGGCAGACATCGAAACGAGTATCAGAGGTGTCTATGAGTCACTCATCCGCCCCCGAAAGGGCTACTGGAGCAGTCATTACAGATTGGCGACCGGAAGATCCTGCGTTCTGGCAACAACGCGGTCAACGCATCGCCAGCCGTAACCTGTGGATTTCCGTTCCCTGCCTGCTTCTGGCGTTTTGCGTATGGATGTTATTCAGTGCCGTTGCGGTGAACCTACCGAAAGTCGGCTTTAATTTTACGACCGATCAGCTATTTATGCTGACTGCGCTACCTTCAGTTTCTGGCGCATTATTACGTGTTCCATACTCCTTTATGGTTCCAATCTTCGGTGGTCGTCGCTGGACAGCATTCAGCACCGGTATTCTGATTATTCCTTGCGTCTGGCTGGGTTTTGCCGTTCAGGATACCTCCACGCCTTATAGCGTCTTCATCATCATCTCTCTGCTGTGCGGCTTTGCTGGCGCGAACTTCGCCTCCAGTATGGCAAACATCAGCTTCTTCTTTCCGAAGCAGAAGCAGGGTGGCGCGCTGGGCCTGAATGGTGGTCTGGGCAACATGGGTGTCAGCGTCATGCAGCTGGTTGCTCCGCTGGTGGTATCACTATCAATTTTTGCTGCATTTGGTAGCCAGGGTGTAACACAGCCTGATGGCACCGAGCTGTATCTGGCGAACGCGTCCTGGGTATGGGTGCCGTTCCTCGCCATCTTCACCATCGCGGCGTGGTTTGGCATGAACGACCTTGCTACCTCGAAAGCCTCCATCAAGGAGCAGTTACCGGTACTCAAACGTGGGCATCTGTGGATTATGAGCCTGCTGTATCTGGCAACCTTCGGCTCCTTCATCGGTTTCTCTGCGGGCTTTGCCATGTTGTCAAAAACGCAGTTCCCGGACGTGCAGATTCTGCACTACGCCTTCTTCGGACCGTTTATTGGCGCACTGGCGCGTTCTGCTGGTGGTGCATTGTCTGACCGTCTTGGCGGTACCCGTGTCACGCTGGTGAACTTCGTGCTGATGGCGATTTTCAGTGGCTTGCTGTTCCTCACCTTACCGACTGACGGGCAGGGCGGAAGCTTTATGGCGTTCTTTGCGGTCTTCCTGGCGCTGTTCCTGACCGCAGGGCTGGGTAGCGGTTCTACCTTCCAGATGATCTCCGTGATCTTCCGTAAACTGACGATGGATCGTGTGAAAGCAGAAGGCGGTTCTGACGAACGTGCTATGCGTGAAGCGGCAACCGACACAGCGGCGGCGCTGGGTTTCATCTCTGCGATTGGCGCTATCGGTGGCTTCTTTATCCCGAAAGCGTTCGGTAGCTCACTGGCATTAACGGGTTCGCCAGTCGGTGCAATGAAAGTATTTTTGATTTTCTATATCGCCTGCGTGGTGATTACCTGGGCGGTATACGGTCGGCATTCTAAAAAATAAATCGTAATATTTGATTATCCTTTGCGCGGCGTAATGTCGCGCTTTTTTTATTTGTCATTTAGTTACAACATACTTTGAGGGCGATAATTATTTTCAATTGCGTCAATTAAGCACCATTAATATGTCATCCATGGGGGATACTCCTTAATACCCACCTGTATAAAAATCCGAAATGTATAAATGTGAGATAGCATAAAAACCATTAATTTACAGTCTGTTAGATATAAGCCATTAATTACCCTTAAGGAGTATCTTAGGAATTTACTTTATTTTTCATCCCCACCACTCTTGATCGTTATCAATTCCCACGTTGTTTCAGAGCGTTACCTTGCCTTTAAACATTAGCAATGTCGATTTATCAGAGAGCCGACAGGCTCCCACAGGAGAAAACCGATGAGTAAATTCCTGGACCGGTTTCGCTACTTCAAGCAGAAGGGCGAAACCTTTGCCGATGGGCATGGCCAGCTTCTCAATACCAACCGTGACTGGGAGGATGGATATCGCCAGCGTTGGCAGCATGACAAAATCGTCCGCTCTACCCACGGGGTAAACTGCACCGGCTCCTGTAGCTGGAAAATCTACGTTAAAAACGGTCTGGTGACCTGGGAAACCCAGCAGACTGACTATCCGCGTACCCGTCCGGACCTGCCAAACCATGAACCTCGCGGCTGCCCGCGCGGTGCCAGCTACTCCTGGTATCTTTACAGCGCCAACCGCCTGAAATACCCGATGATGCGCAAACGCCTGATGAAAATGTGGCGTGAAGCGAAGGCGCTGCATAGCGATCCGGTTGAGGCATGGGCTTCTATTATCGAAGACGCCGATAAAGCGAAAAGCTTTAAGCAGGCGCGTGGACGCGGTGGTTTTGTTCGTTCTTCGTGGCAGGAAGTGAACGAACTGATCGCCGCCTCTAACGTTTACACCATCAAAAACTACGGCCCGGACCGTGTCGCTGGCTTCTCGCCAATTCCGGCAATGTCGATGGTTTCTTACGCATCGGGTGCGCGCTATCTCTCGCTGATTGGCGGTACTTGCTTGAGCTTCTACGACTGGTACTGCGACCTGCCTCCTGCGTCTCCGCAAACCTGGGGCGAGCAAACTGACGTTCCGGAATCCGCTGACTGGTACAACTCCAGCTACATCATCGCCTGGGGTTCAAACGTGCCGCAGACGCGTACCCCGGATGCTCACTTCTTTACTGAAGTGCGTTACAAAGGCACCAAAACTGTTGCCGTAACGCCGGACTACGCTGAAATCGCCAAACTGTGCGATCTGTGGCTGGCACCGAAACAGGGCACCGATGCGGCAATGGCGCTGGCGATGGGCCACGTAATGCTGCGTGAATTCCACCTCGACAATCCAAGCCAATATTTCACCGACTATGTGCGTCGCTACACCGACATGCCAATGCTGGTGATGCTGGAAGAGCGCGACGGTTACTACGCCGCGGGTCGTATGCTGCGCGCTGCCGATCTGGTGGATGCGCTGGGCCAGGAAAACAATCCGGAATGGAAAACTGTCGCCTTTAATACCAATGGCGAAATGGTTGCGCCGAACGGTTCTATTGGCTTCCGCTGGGGCGAGAAGGGCAAATGGAATCTTGAACAGCGCGACGGCAAAACTGGCGAAGAAACCGAGCTGCAACTGAGCCTGCTGGGTAGCCAGGATGAGATCGCTGAAGTGGGCTTCCCGTACTTTGGTGGCGACGGCACGGAACACTTCAACAAAGTAGAACTGGAAAACATTCTGCTACACAAACTGCCGGTGAAACGCCTGCAACTGGCTGACGGCAGCACCGCCCTGGTGACCACCGTTTATGATCTGACGCTGGCAAACTACGGTCTGGAACGTGGCCTGAACGACGTTAACTGTGCAACCAGCTATGACGATGTGAAAGCTTACACCCCGGCCTGGGCTGAGCAGATTACCGGTGTTTCTCGCAGTCAGATTATCCGCATCGCCCGTGAATTTGCCGATAACGCTGACAAGACGCACGGTCGTTCGATGATTATCGTCGGTGCGGGTCTGAACCACTGGTATCACCTGGACATGAACTACCGTGGTCTGATCAACATGCTGATTTTCTGCGGTTGTGTCGGTCAGAGCGGGGGCGGCTGGGCGCACTATGTAGGTCAGGAAAAACTGCGTCCGCAAACCGGCTGGCAGCCGCTGGCGTTTGCCCTTGACTGGCAGCGTCCGGCGCGTCACATGAACAGCACCTCTTATTTCTATAACCACTCCAGCCAGTGGCGTTATGAAACCGTGACTGCGGAAGAACTGCTGTCGCCGATGGCGGATAAATCCCGCTATACCGGACACCTGATCGACTTTAACGTCCGTGCAGAACGCATGGGCTGGCTGCCATCTGCGCCGCAGTTAGGCACTAACCCGCTGACTATCGCTCGCGAAGCAGAAAAAGCCGGGATGAATCCGGTAGATTACACCGTGAAATCCCTGAAAGACGGTTCCATCCGTTTTGCGGCAGAACAACCAGAAAACGGTAAAAACCACCCGCGTAACCTGTTCATCTGGCGTTCTAACCTGCTCGGTTCTTCCGGTAAAGGTCATGAGTTTATGCTCAAGTACCTGCTGGGGACGGAGCACGGTATCCAGGGTAAAGATCTGGGGCAGCAGGGCGGCGTGAAGCCGGAAGAAGTGGACTGGCAGGACAATGGTCTGGAAGGCAAGCTGGATCTGGTGGTGACGCTGGACTTCCGTCTGTCGAGCACCTGTCTCTATTCCGACATCATTTTGCCGACGGCGACCTGGTACGAAAAAGACGACATGAATACTTCGGATATGCATCCGTTTATTCACCCGCTGTCTGCGGCGGTCGATCCGGCCTGGGAAGCGAAAAGCGACTGGGAAATCTACAAAGCTATCGCCAGGAAATTCTCCGAAGTGTGCGTCGGTCATCTGGGTAAAGAAACCGACATCGTCACGCTGCCTATCCAGCACGACTCTGCCGCTGAACTGGCACAGCCGCTGGATGTGAAAGACTGGAAAAAAGGCGAATGCGACCTGATCCCCGGTAAAACTGCACCGCACATTATGGTCGTAGAGCGCGATTATCCGGCAACTTACGAACGCTTTACCTCTATCGGTCCGTTGATGGAGAAAATCGGTAACGGTGGTAAAGGGATTGCCTGGAACACCCAGAGCGAGATGGATCTGCTGCGTAAGCTCAACTACACCAAAGCGGAAGGCCCGGCGAAAGGTCAGCCGATGCTGAACACCGCCATTGATGCGGCGGAGATGATCCTGACGCTGGCACCGGAAACCAACGGTCAGGTAGCCGTAAAAGCCTGGGCTGCCCTGAGCGAATTTACCGGTCGTGACCATACGCATCTGGCGCTGAATAAAGAAGACGAGAAGATCCGCTTCCGCGATATTCAGGCACAGCCGCGCAAAATTATCTCCAGCCCGACCTGGTCTGGTCTGGAAGATGAACACGTTTCTTACAACGCCGGTTACACCAACGTTCACGAGCTGATCCCATGGCGTACGCTCTCTGGTCGTCAGCAGCTGTATCAGGATCACCAGTGGATGCGTGATTTCGGTGAAAGCCTGCTGGTTTATCGTCCGCCGATTGACACCCGTTCGGTGAAAGAAGTGATGGGGCAGAAATCCAACGGTAATCCGGAAAAAGCGCTCAACTTCCTGACGCCGCACCAGAAGTGGGGGATCCACTCCACCTATAGCGACAACCTGCTGATGCTGACTTTAGGTCGCGGTGGTCCGGTGGTCTGGCTGAGTGAAGCCGATGCCAAAGATCTGGGTATCGCCGATAACGACTGGATTGAAGTCTTCAACAGCAACGGTGCACTGACTGCCCGTGCGGTTGTCAGCCAGCGTGTTCCGGCAGGGATGACGATGATGTACCACGCGCAGGAACGTATCGTTAACCTGCCTGGTTCGGAAATTACCCAACAGCGTGGTGGTATCCATAACTCGGTCACCCGTATCACGCCGAAACCGACGCATATGATCGGCGGCTATGCCCATCTGGCATACGGCTTTAACTACTACGGCACTGTAGGTTCTAACCGTGATGAGTTTGTTGTAGTGCGTAAGATGAAGAACATTGACTGGTTAGATGGCGAAGGCAATGACCAGGTACAGGAGAGCGTAAAATGAAAATTCGTTCACAAGTCGGCATGGTGCTGAATCTCGATAAGTGCATCGGCTGCCACACCTGTTCAGTTACCTGTAAAAACGTCTGGACCAGCCGCGAAGGCGTGGAATACGCGTGGTTCAACAACGTGGAAACCAAGCCGGGCCAGGGCTTCCCGACTGATTGGGAAAACCAGGAAAAATACAAAGGTGGCTGGATCCGTAAAATCAATGGCAAACTGCAGCCGCGCATGGGTAACCGCGCCATGCTGCTGGGTAAAATCTTCGCTAACCCGCATCTGCCGGGGATCGACGATTATTACGAGCCGTTCGATTTTGACTATCAGAACCTGCATACCGCGCCGGAAGGCAGCAAAGCGCAGCCGATTGCCCGTCCGCGTTCGCTGATTACCGGCGAACGGATGGCAAAAATCGAAAAAGGGCCGAACTGGGAAGATGACCTGGGCGGTGAGTTTGACAAGCTGGCGAAAGACAAGAACTTCGACAACATCCAGAAGGCGATGTATAGCCAGTTCGAAAACACCTTCATGATGTATTTGCCGCGCCTGTGCGAACACTGCCTGAACCCGGCATGTGTGGCGACCTGCCCGAGCGGTGCGATTTACAAGCGTGAAGAAGATGGCATCGTCCTGATCGACCAGGACAAATGCCGTGGCTGGCGTATGTGCATCACCGGATGCCCATACAAAAAAATCTACTTCAACTGGAAGAGCGGTAAGTCTGAGAAGTGCATCTTCTGTTATCCGCGTATTGAAGCCGGTCAGCCGACGGTGTGTTCAGAAACCTGTGTCGGTCGTATCCGTTATCTCGGCGTGCTGCTGTACGATGCGGACGCCATTGAACGTGCGGCCAGCACCGAGAACGAAAAAGATCTCTACCAGCGTCAGCTGGACGTGTTCCTCGATCCGAACGATCCGAAGGTCATCGAGCAGGCGATTAAAGATGGTATCCCGCTGAGCGTTATTGAAGCTGCGCAGCAGTCGCCGGTTTATAAAATGGCGATGGAATGGAAACTGGCGCTGCCGCTGCATCCGGAATATCGCACACTGCCGATGGTCTGGTACGTGCCGCCTTTGTCTCCGATTCAGTCTGCAGCAGACGCTGGCGAGTTGGGCAGCAACGGTATTTTGCCAGACGTCGAAAGCCTGCGTATCCCGGTACAGTATCTGGCGAACCTGCTGACCGCAGGCGACACCCAACCGGTACTGCGTGCGCTGAAACGCATGCTGGCGATGCGTCATTACAAACGTGCTGAAACCGTTGACGGTAAAGTTGATACCCGTGCGCTGGAAGAGGTCGGTCTGACCGAAGCCCAGGCGCAGGAAATGTATCGTTATCTGGCGATTGCTAACTACGAAGATCGTTTTGTGGTGCCGAGCAGTCATCGTGAACTGGCGCGGGAAGCCTTCCCGGAGAAAAATGGCTGCGGCTTTACCTTTGGTGACGGCTGCCACGGTTCAGATACCAAATTCAATCTGTTCAACAGCCGTCGTATCGATGCCATCGATGTGACCAGCAAAACGGAGCCGCATCCATGATCGAACTCGTGATTGTATCGCGTCTCCTTGAATATCCGGATGCTGCCTTATGGCAGCATCAACAGGAGATGTTCGAGGCGATTGCCGCGTCGGAAAATTTGTCGAAAGAAGATGCCCATGCACTGGGCATTTTCCTGCGCGATTTAACGGCGATGGATCCGCTGGATGCCCAGGCGCAGTACAGCGAACTGTACGATCGTGGTCGCGCCACGTCACTGTTGCTGTTCGAACATGTTCACGGTGAATCCCGCGATCGTGGTCAGGCGATGGTGGATTTACTGGCGCAGTACGAGCAGCACGGCTTGCAGTTAAACAGCCGCGAATTGCCGGACCATCTGCCGCTGTATCTGGAATACCTGGCGCAGCTGCCGCAAAGCGAAGCCGTGGAGGGTTTGAAAGACATTGCGCCGATTCTGGCATTGCTGAGCGCGCGTCTGCAACAGCGTGAAAGCCGTTATGCCGTGCTGTTTGATCTGCTGCTGAAACTGGCGAATACCGCTATCGACAGCGACAAAGTGGCGGAAAAAATTGCCGATGAAGCGCGCGACGATACGCCGCAGGCGCTGGATGCTGTCTGGGAAGAAGAGCAGGTTAAATTCTTTGCTGACAAAGGCTGCGGTGATTCAGCAATCACTGCTCATCAGCGTCGCTTTGCCGGTGCCGTCGCGCCGCAATATCTGAATATCACCACCGGAGGACAGCACTAATGCAATTCCTGAATATGTTCTTCTTTGATATCTACCCGTACATTGCCGGGGCGGTCTTCCTGATTGGTAGTTGGCTGCGTTATGACTACGGGCAGTACACCTGGCGCGCGGCATCCAGCCAGATGCTGGACCGTAAAGGAATGAACCTGGCGTCGAACCTGTTCCATATCGGGATTCTGGGGATTTTTGTCGGTCACTTCTTCGGTATGTTGACGCCGCACTGGATGTATGAAGCCTGGCTGCCGATTGAAGTGAAACAAAAAATGGCGATGTTTGCTGGTGGTGCCAGCGGCGTGCTGTGTCTGATTGGTGGCGTGCTGTTGCTGAAGCGTCGTCTGTTCAGCCCACGCGTGCGTGCAACCACTACCGGAGCGGATATCCTGATCCTGTCGCTGCTCGTTATCCAGTGCGCGCTGGGCCTGTTGACCATTCCGTTCTCCGCCCAGCATATGGACGGTAGCGAGATGATGAAACTGGTTGGCTGGGCGCAGTCGGTAGTGACCTTCCACGGTGGCGCTTCTCAACACCTTGATGGTGTCGCGTTTATCTTCCGTCTGCACTTGGTGTTGGGGATGACGTTATTCCTGCTGTTCCCGTTCTCGCGTCTGGTGCACATCTGGAGCGTACCGGTGGAGTATCTGACACGTAAGTATCAGCTGGTGCGCGCTCGCCACTAAGCGAATTTTAGTTCACATAGACCCTGCTTCGGCGGGGTTTTTTTATGGGCACGGTGCGGGGTGAGTTGTCGGATGCGCTTCGCTTATCCGACCTACAGGGGAGGATATTGTAGGTCCGGTAAACGCGGTGCCATTGGGCAAAATTAGCTCGGAGTAACAGGTTTTGAGTATTTCAGGAAGCGATGGTGGTGGGGGAGGATTACTCAGCGCTACGCGCTTCGCCCTGCGGGTCGTAGCCTGCGGCAACGCTCTCTCGCTGACGCTCGAGTCGAACCTTGGTCGAAGCTTCTCATCCTTCCCCGCATGGGCAGAATATGAAACGATATCGATAAGTTTGAAATGAGTTTTATCAGGAAGTAATGGTGGTGGGGGAAGGATTACTCAGCGTTACGCGCTTCGCCCGGCGGGTCGTAGCCTGCGGCAACGCTCTCTCGCTGACGCTCGAGTCGAACCTTGGTCGAAGCTTCTCATCCTTCCCCGCATGGGCAGAATATTTAATTATGGATTTGTAAGGGAATTCAGGGGTTTTTGAAAGTGATGGTGGTGGGGGAAGGATTCGAACCTTCGAAGTCGATGACGGCAGATTTACAGTCTGCTCCCTTTGGCCGCTCGGGAACCCCACCAGAGGTAATTCATATTGTAGGTAATGCTTGAGATGGTGGTGGGGGAAGGATTATTCGTCGCCTCGCTCCTCACCCTTCGGGCCGTTGCCTGCGGCAACGTTCTCTCGCTTTCGCTCGAGTCGAACCTTAGTCGAAGGTTCTCACCCTTCCCCGATGAGTGCAAACTTTCACAATCTCACCGAAGTTACCACATCGCTGTGGTGAATAATGGTGGTGGGGGAAGGATTCGAACCTTCGAAGTCGATGACGGCAGATTTACAGTCTGCTCCCTTTGGCCGCTCGGGAACCCCACCACGGGGTAATGCTTTTTACTGGCCTGCTCCCTCACTGGGAAGCGGGGCGCATCATATCAAATGACACGCCGCTGTAAAGAGTTACGTTGAGAAAAATGAACTGGTTGCGTAATTTTCATCCGTAACGGATTAAAGCCAACCAGTTCTATTTTGCCAGCGATTAAAGAATAATCGTCCGGTTACCGTAAACAAATACACGCTGTGCCAAAACCTGGTAAAGCGCGCGGCTTAATACGTTTTTCTCAACATCACGACCTGCACGCATCATGTCTTCGGCAGTGTAGGTGTGATCCACATGAATGACATCCTGCATGATGATTGGACCTTCATCCAGATTGTCATTTACATAGTGTGCTGTTGCGCCAATAATCTTCACGCCGCGTTCATAAGCCTGATGATAGGGACGTGCGCCGATAAACGCTGGCAGGAATGAATGGTGAATGTTGATGATTTTGTTCGGAAAGCGAGCGACAAACTCCGGCGTCAATACCCGCATATATTTCGCCAGCACCACATAATCAGGTTGATGCGCTTCAATGGCATCCGCCATCTTCTGATCGTGCTCGTTGCGGCTTAACCCTTCATGGCTCACCAGTTCAAACGGAATATCAAAACGTTCCACCAGAGAACGTAAGGTCTCGTGGTTACCAATAACCGCAGCGATTTCAACATCCAGTCCACCGTAGTTGGCTTTCATCAGCAGATCGCCCAGGCAATGCGCTTCTTTGGTCACCAGAATGACTATGCGGCGGCGACCTGCGGGATTCAGTTCACGCACCGAACCTTCTGGCAAAGCGCTATCGAGATCCGCCAACAGGGTGGAATCATTAAAAATACCCTCCAGTTCCGTGCGCATAAAAAAGCGCCCGGTACGGTGGTCAACAAATTCATTGTTCTGCACGATATTTAACTCGTGCTTGTAGCAAATATTAGTAATACGCGCGATCAGACCTTTTTGATCCGGGCAAATAGTACGCAGAACTTTACGTTGGAGTGAATGCATTGCTGGAAAAACCTTGTTGAGAGTGTTTGCTAAACCGTACCGTCAACCTTTATTGGCCGCAGCACTTTTTAAATTTTTTACCTGAACCACAAGGGCAGGGATCGTTGCGACCAAACTGCGGACGTGTACCATCAATATAGTACCATTGACCGTTTTCTTTCAAAAATCGCGAACGCTCAATAATCGCCCCGGATTTACCCTTCTCAGTAAAACGAGCGACAAAACTGACATAACCTACGTCGTCACCTTCATGATATGAACGTTCAAATACGGTCAAACCTAACCATTCGGTATGTGCAAATCCGGCAATTAATTCAGCACGTAACACAGAGGCGCCACAGGATGGATGCCAGGTTTTAATTAAATAATCTGCGTCGTGCATCACAAAAGCGCAGTAACGCGAACGCATAAGACGTTCGGGATCTGGTGCAACCTTTTCACCAGACACATAAGGGTGGCAACATAGGCTATACTCGACAGCACTACCACAGGGACAAAGCTTAGACACAAATAATCTCCCTGGAAACAATAACGGCGTTTTAACCGCCGGAGTAGCACTATGTTAACCGAGCGGTAGCGATGTGGCTACGGCTGCATTCCAGGGGACGCTTTCAGGAACAATGAGAAAAGTAAAAATAGGGCTGGCGCTGGGATCCGGTGCTGCACGAGGATGGTCGCATATTGGCGTCATTAACGCGCTTAAAAAAATGGGCATTGAAATTGATATCGTCGCAGGATGTTCAATTGGTTCGCTGGTAGGCGCAGCCTATGCCTGTGGTCGATTATCTGCGCTGGAAGAGTGGGTTACCTCTTTTAGCTATTGGGATGTTTTACGACTTATGGACCTCTCCTGGCAGCGCGGTGGACTGCTGCGCGGAGAGCGTGTGTTCAATCGATATCGTGAAATAATGCCAGAAACAGAAATCGAGAATTGTTCACGCCGCTTCGCTGCAGTCGCCACCAATCTAAGCACAGGGCGCGAATTATGGTTTACCGAAGGTGATCTCCATCTCGCTATTCGTGCATCCTGCAGTATTCCGGGCTTGATGGCACCGGTCGCACATAACGGCTACTGGCTTGTTGATGGCGCAGTCGTTAATCCCATTCCTATCTCTCTTACTCGTGCGTTGGGCGCAGATATCGTAATTGCGGTTGATCTCCAGCACGACGCTCACTTAATGCAGCAAGATCTTCTTTCATTTAATGTCAGTGCTGAAAATGGCGAGAGTGAAGATGATCTACCCTGGCATGCGCGGCTGAAAGAGCGGCTAAGTAGTATTACTGCGCGTCGAGGCGTCACGGCACCGACAGCAACAGAGATTATGACGACCTCTATTCAGGTATTGGAAAACCGCCTTAAAAGAAACCGTATGGCAGGGGACCCGCCTGATATTCTGATTCAACCCGTTTGCCCACAGATTTCCATGCTCGATTTTCATCGTGCGCAGGCTGCCATTTCGGCAGGACAATTGGCGGTTGAGAAGAAAATGGATGAGCTTTTACCGCTAGTTCGAACTAACGTTTTGACCTGATTTTTTATCTACACTTAAGTTAATTCTGACAGGCACTGATGGCAATAGCATGCCACTATTGAATAAAGCCAGTCAGGGGAGAGAACATGACGCAGCCATTGGCCGGAAAACAGATTCTCATAGTTGAAGATGAGGCGGTATTTCGCTCGCTTCTGGATTCGTGGTTTTCCTCATTGGGAGCGACAACGGTACTGGCGGCTGATGGGGTGGATGCCCTTGAGCTACTGGGCGGTTTCACACCCGATCTAATGATATGTGATATTGCAATGCCGAGAATGAACGGCCTGAAACTATTGGAACATATTCGCAACCGGGGTGACCAAACGCCTGTCCTGGTGATTTCCGCTACGGAAAACATGGCAGATATCGCCAAAGCGTTACGTCTGGGCGTGGAAGATGTTTTGTTAAAACCAGTTAAAGATCTCAACCGTCTGCGCGAGATGGTTTTTGCGTGTCTCTATCCCAGCATGTTTAATTCGCGTGTAGAGGAAGAAGAACGGCTTTTTCGCGACTGGGATGCGATGGTGGATAATCCCACCGCGGCTGCTAAATTATTGCAAGAATTACAACCTCCGGTTCAGCAGGTGATTTCCCATTGCCGGGTTAATTATCGCCAACTGGTGGCCGTTGATAAACCGGGGCTGGTGCTTGATATTGCAGCTCTTTCGGAAAACGATCTGGCTTTTTATTGTCTCGATGTAACTCGCGCCGGACATAATGGTGTCCTTGCCGCCTTGTTATTACGCGCGCTGTTTAATGGGTTATTACAGGAACAGATTGCCCACCAAAATCAGCGTTTGCCAGAGTTGGGTGCGTTATTGAAGCAGGTAAATCATTTACTGCGGCAGGCCAATCTGCCTGGTCAGTTCCCGCTATTAGTCGGCTATTATCATCGTGAATTAAAAAATCTCATTTTGGTTTCCGCTGGTCTGAATGCAACGTTAAATGCTGGTGAACACCAGATTCAAATCAGTAATGGCGTTCCGTTAGGAACATTAGGCAACGCCTATTTGAATCAATTGAGCCAGCGATGTGATGCCTGGCAATGTCAAATTTGGGGAACAGGTGGAAGACTGCGCTTGATGTTGTCTGCGGAATGAGCAAACGATTATATGGGATAAAATTGCATTACGCGCTGGTGTCGGCTGGTGGTACTATCGTCGCCATTCGTTTAAGTAATTGTCTTAATTATGTTAACTCGCCTCCTTTTCAGAACCAGGCCTCGTCAGGGTACTGATATACTGGGATGCGACACAGAAATATGAACACGTTCAATACACGAACAGTCCAGGAGAATTTAAATGGCTGCCATTAATACGAAAGTCAAAAAAGCCGTTATCCCCGTTGCGGGATTAGGAACCAGGATGTTGCCGGCGACGAAAGCTATCCCGAAAGAGATGCTGCCGCTTGTCGATAAGCCATTAATTCAATACGTCGTGAATGAATGTATTGCGGCTGGCATTACTGAAATTGTGCTGGTCACTCACTCATCTAAAAACTCTATTGAAAACCATTTCGATACCAGTTTTGAACTGGAAGCAATGCTGGAAAAACGTGTAAAACGCCAGTTGCTTGATGAAGTGCAGTCCATTTGTCCACCACACGTGACTATTATGCAAGTTCGTCAGGGACTGGCGAAAGGTTTGGGACACGCAGTATTGTGTGCCCATCCGGTAGTTGGTGATGAACCTGTGGCTGTTATTTTGCCTGACGTTATTCTGGATGAATATGAATCCGATTTATCGCAGGATAACCTTGCAGAGATGATTCGTCGCTTTGATGAAACTGGCCACAGCCAGATAATGGTGGAGCCTGTTGCTGATGTGACGGCATATGGTGTTGTGGATTGCAAAGGTGTGGATTTAGCGCCTGGCGAAAGTGTACCGATGGTCGGTGTGGTAGAAAAACCGAAAGCAGATGTAGCGCCGTCTAATCTTGCTATTGTCGGCCGTTATGTTCTCAGTGCTGATATTTGGCCGCTGCTGGCAAAAACCCCTCCGGGAGCAGGTGATGAAATTCAGCTCACCGACGCGATTGATATGCTGATCGAAAAAGAAACGGTTGAAGCCTATCATATGAAAGGGAAGAGCCATGACTGCGGTAATAAATTAGGTTACATGCAGGCCTTCGTTGAATACGGTATTCGCCACAACACTCTGGGTACTGAATTTAAAGCCTGGCTTGAAGAAGAGATAGGCATTAAGAAGTAACATCTATCACGATGTTTTCTACGAAACGGCATTGAGTGATCAATGCCGTTTTTTTATAGCGTATTCTTATCAGAGAGTCTTAAAACGGACAATAAAAAATCCCGCCAATGGCGGGATTTTAAGCAAACAGAATCAAGAAAAGATTATTGCTTGATCAGGAAATCGTCGAGGGATTTACCTTGCTCATCCATTGCTTTTTTGATTACAGCTGGAGTACGGCCCTGGCCAGTCCAGGTTTTGGTTTCGCCGTTTTCGTCAACGTAGCTATATTTAGCCGGACGCTGTGCGCGTTTAGCTTTGGTGCCAGATTTAACAGCAGCAATGCTATTCAGCAGTTCGTTCGGGTCAATACCGTCAGCGATCAGCATTTCACGATATTGCTGCAGTTTACGAGTACGCTCTTCAACTTCAGCAGCAGCTGCGCTTTCTTCTTCGCGACGTTCGTTAACAACAACTTCTAATTTTTCCAGCATTTCTTCCAGCGTTTCAAGTGTACATTCTCTTGCCTGCGCACGAAGAGTACGGATGTTGTTCAGAATTTTAAGTGCTTCGCTCATTGTAGTAATCTCAAACTTATATTGGGGTGGTTTGTTGAGGTAATAATAGAGCCTTAAATTCAGTTGTGCAATAGCCAGGAATGTAAGGAATTCAAAAATGTTCTTTATTTCGTACCGACAATAAATATCTTTTCATAAAATTAGCCAGAAATGACGTGGCATATAGCCCTATTTACATCGATGCTTTCGCATCACTTAAGGTTAAAACTTCCTGATTCATGTCACATTTTATGTGGAGATTAACATGCGCTGGAGCCTTTTCACTCTTGGGTATTAGCCCTGTTTATGAAAATCCCCTATTAAGTGAATGATGAAAAGTAGAACAGTCGCAATAAGTGCAAGGACTTCGTATTGCTCTTTCCTGGAGGCCAACAGGGGTTATTACGTGCGCAACAGGTTAAAGATTGTGAATAGTTACCAAGAGTCATTTACGCGTTTATAACAAGCAAGGCCGTGGTAAAGATAGCTCTGAAGGATTATGCCAGCCATTCGTAATGGATGACGAATATACTACTTCTGTGCGCACTGTTACGCTGTAAAACTGACGAATTATGATAAACTCCTGCCAACTTTATTTCATATCATTGAGGGCCTGTGGCTGATGGCGCAGCTATATTTCTACTATTCCGCAATGAATGCGGGTAAGTCTACGGCATTGTTGCAATCTTCATACAATTACCAGGAACGCGGTATGCGCACTGTCGTATATACGGCAGAAATTGATGATCGTTTCGGGGCAGGGAAAGTCAGCTCGCGTATAGGTTTGTCATCACCTGCAAAATTATTTAACCAAAATTCATCATTATTTGATGAGATTCGTGCGGAACACGAACAGCAGACAATTCATTGCGTACTTGTTGATGAATGCCAGTTTTTAACCAGACAACAAGTATATGAATTATCGGAGGTTGTCGATCAACTCGATATACCCGTACTTTGTTATGGTTTGCGTACCGATTTTCGCGGTGAATTGTTTGTTGGTAGCCAATACTTACTGGCATGGTCAGACAAACTGGTCGAATTAAAAACTATTTGTTTTTGTGGCCGCAAAGCAAGCATGGTGCTACGTCTTGATCTGGCGGGTAGACCTTATAACGAAGGTGAGCAGGTGGTTATTGGTGGTAATGAGCGTTACGTCTCGGTTTGCCGTAAACACTATAAAGAAGCGTTAGAGATTGGCTCTTTGACGGCGATTCAGGACAATCATCGGCACGACTAATAAATTTTTCTTTACTGACAGGGTGAATAGGGCGCTTTTCTCCTGTCAGTCCGTTTTACTAACTTCTTCCGAGTCATCATCCTTTCTCTATTCTTAATCATCACTCAACGTACCACAGAACGATTTTAGTGCGTCGATGCCTCATTACCTACGAGGTAGAGTTATTTGTCGACAATCTCGCTTTGTGCTCGTTTTCCGACAATACAAACATGATGAATTAATACAGCTGGATTATTTGACTTTACATAGCCGTTCTTTGTCTGAAACAAAAAAACGGCCCCGAATGGGACCGTTTATGATGTTATACAGAGCTACCGATTAAGCGGATTTTTTCGCTTTTTTCTCTGCTTTAGCCGGAGCTGCTTCTTTAGCAACGGTTGCGCCTTCTACGTAATCACGACCGTAGTAGGTGTCCAGTAGAATCTGTTTCAGCTCGGAGATCAGCGGATAACGCGGGTTAGCGCCGGTGCACTGGTCATCGAATGCATCTTCAGACAGTTTATCAACGTTTGCCAGGAAGTCTGCTTCCTGAACGCCAGCTTCACGGATAGATTTCGGAATACCCAGCTCAGCTTTCAGCGTTTCCAGCCATGCCAGCAGTTTCTCGATCTTAGCAGCAGTACGGTCGCCCGGAGCGCTCAGACCCAGATGGTCTGCAATTTCAGCATAACGACGACGAGCTTGCGGACGGTCGTACTGGCTGAATGCAGTCTGCTTGGTCGGGTTGTCATTCGCGTTGTAGCGGATAACGTTACAAATCAGCAGGGCGTTTGCCAGACCATGCGGAATGTGGAACTGAGAGCCCAGTTTATGTGCCATTGAGTGACATACACCCAGGAAGGCGTTAGCAAACGCGATACCTGCGATAGTTGCCGCACTGTGAACACGTTCACGCGCTACCGGGTTTTTAGACCCTTCGTGGTAGGACGCTGGCAGATATTCTTTCAGCAGTTTCAGCGCCTGCAGAGCCTGACCATCAGAGAACTCAGAAGCCAGTACAGAAACATATGCTTCCATGGCGTGAGTTACTGCGTCCAGACCACCGAAAGCACACAGGGACTTCGGCATATCCATAACCAGGTTGGCGTCAACAATCGCCATATCCGGGGTCAGAGCATAGTCTGCCAGCGGATATTTTTGGCCAGTTGCGTCATCGGTTACAACCGCGAACGGTGTAACTTCAGAACCGGTACCGGAAGTTGTGGTGACTGCGATCATTTTCGCTTTCACGCCCATTTTCGGGAACTTGTAGATACGTTTACGGATGTCCATAAAGCGCAGCGCCAGTTCTTCGAAATGAGTTTCGGGATGTTCGTACATAACCCACATGATTTTCGCAGCATCCATCGGGGAACCACCACCCAGCGCGATAATCACGTCTGGTTTGAAGGAGTTCGCCAGTTCTGCACCTTTACGAACAATGCTCAGAGTCGGGTCAGCTTCAACTTCGAAGAACACTTCAGTTTCTACGCCAGCTGCTTTCAGTACAGAAGTGATCTGGTCAGCATAGCCGTTGTTGAACAGGAAGCGGTCAGTCACGATGAGCGCACGTTTGTGGCCATCAGTAATCACTTCATCCAGCGCGATTGGCAGAGAGCCACGGCGGAAGTAGATAGATTTCGGAAGTTTGTGCCACAACATGTTTTCAGCTCGCTTAGCAACGGTTTTCTTGTTGATCAGGTGTTTCGGACCAACGTTTTCAGAGATGGAGTTACCACCCCAGGAACCACAACCCAGAGTCAGGGAAGGCGCGAGTTTGAAGTTGTACAGGTCACCGATACCGCCCTGAGAAGCCGGGGTATTGATCAGGATACGGGCAGTTTTCATTTTCTGACCGAAGTAAGAAACGCGTGCCGGCTGGTTATCCTGGTCGGTGTACAGGCAAGATGTGTGACCGATACCGCCCATAGCAACCAGTTTCTCTGCTTTCTCTACCGCGTCTTCAAAATCTTTCGCACGGTACATTGCCAGAGTCGGGGACAGTTTTTCATGAGCGAATGGTTCGCTTTCATCAACAACAGTCACTTCACCGATCAGAATCTTAGTGTTTTCTGGTACAGAGAAGCCTGCCAGTTCAGCAATTTTATAAGCTGGCTGACCAACGATAGCTGCGTTCAGCGCGCCATTTTTCAGGATAACGTCCTGAACAGCTTTCAGCTCTTTGCCCTGCAGCATGTAGCCGCCGTGGGTGGCAAAACGCTCACGTACAGCATCATAAACAGAATCAACAACAACAACAGACTGTTCAGAAGCACAGATTACGCCGTTGTCGAAGGTTTTGGACATCAGCACGGATGCAACTGCACGTTTGATATCAGCAGTTTCATCAATAACAACTGGGGTGTTGCCTGCGCCTACGCCGATCGCCGGTTTACCGGAGCTGTATGCAGCTTTAACCATGCCTGGACCACCGGTCGCAAGGATCAGGTTAATGTCAGGGTGGTGCATCAGTGCGTTGGAGAGTTCAACAGACGGTTGATCGATCCAGCCAATCAGATCTTTTGGTGCACCAGCAGCAATAGCAGCCTGCAGAACGATATCAGCAGCTTTGTTGGTTGCATCTTTAGCACGCGGGTGTGGTGAGAAAATGATGGCGTTACGGGTCTTCAGGCTAATCAGAGATTTGAAGATAGCGGTTGAAGTCGGGTTAGTTGTTGGAACGATACCGCAGATAATACCGATTGGTTCAGCGATAGTGATGGTACCGAAAGTGTCGTCTTCAGACAGAACACCGCAGGTCTTTTCATCTTTGTAGGCGTTATAGATATATTCAGAAGCAAAGTGGTTTTTGATCACTTTATCTTCAACGATACCCATGCCGGATTCGGCAACGGCCATTTTTGCGAGTGGGATTCGAGCATCTGCGGCAGCCAGAGCGGCGGCGCGGAAGATTTTGTCTACTTGCTCTTGAGTGAAACTGGCATATTCACGCTGGGCTTTTTTTACACGCTCTACGAGTGCGTTAAGTTCAGCGACATTAGTAACAGCCATAATGCTCTCCTGATAATGTTAAACTTTTTTAGTAAATCATCTGCTCGAATACGAGAGTATAGTCAGTGCGATGATGATTTGCTTAACCTTTGAAAATCAAAATCTTACTCGTGCTCACACTCACTTGTGATTTACTAAAAGAGTTTAAACATTAGAGTCATTAATCTCTAATGCGTCACTTCCAGGTGGCGTAAGCAAGATTACTCACTTCTGGGTACCGATTAAGTGATCCAGATCAAAATTTCGCGAAGCTGACACCTTTCAGCTCCGCTTTTAGCCATAATAGCTAATAGTTAATAAATTGTAGTATTAATTGTTGGCTACCTTAGCATGTTTTGTACGACTAGATAACAATAATGAATGATAGTAATTTTAGATAGTTAGGAGGTGAAAAATGCTGACAAAAGGCGTATTGTCAGCACGTATTTTTACCCTTGTTTAAAGATAACATTATCCGGCTTTTGCTTCGGAGCTAACCGTGATTCAGACACTTTTTGATTTTCCCGTTTATTTTAAGTTTTTCATCGGGTTATTTGCGCTGGTTAACCCGGTAGGGATCATCCCCGTGTTCATCAGTATGACCAGCTATCAGACTGCGGCAGCGAGAAACAAAACAAATCTGACCGCCAACTTGTCTGTAGCCATTATTTTGTGGATCGCACTGTTTCTCGGCGACACGATTCTGCAACTTTTTGGAATATCTATTGATTCGTTCCGCATCGCAGGCGGCATACTGGTCGTGACAATTGCAATGTCGATGATCAGCGGTAAGCTTGGTGAGGATAAACAGAACAAACAAGAAAAATCAGAAACCGCAATTCGTGAAAGCATTGGCGTTGTACCGCTCGCATTACCTCTGATGGCAGGACCAGGGGCAATCAGTTCAACCATCGTATGGGGAACGCGTTATCACAGCATTGGTTATCTGTTCGGTTTTTTTGTAGCAATCGCGTTGTTCGCTTTATGTTGCTGGGGGCTATTCCGCATGGCACCCTGGCTGGTGAGGGTTCTGCGTCAGACTGGCATCAACGTCATTACCCGGATTATGGGGTTATTGCTAATGGCATTAGGGATTGAATTTATCGTCAATGGTATCAAAGGGATTTTCCCTGGTCTGCTCAATTAATTCCTTTCATATGAAACGGAGTCATGATGCTCCGTTTCTTTCATCATTATTTTTACTGCAACCCAACGCAGTTAACAAAAGAAATAGATAATTTTTTTCCCATTTTACAGATGGTTATAAGACTATCCTTATCTGGCGATCCGCATCATCATGTTATTTTCATCACATCATAATCCTGGGCCTTGCTGAAGAATAATTGAAATGATATTAGTAATTCTACTGCCTTTGGCAGAGAAAAGTGCTAAATAGCATTCAATTGTTAAATTATTGTGCGCATTTTCTGTCTGGACTATAACCGGAAAAGGCAGTATTGCTTTCTTTAGTTATATCCCTTTGTTTTTAAATTATTTTATTGATTGGATAACGAGGGGTATACGTACTGGTATGGTTAGTAAAAGAGAATTGCGTAACAATTTTGCAAAATGTATTGGCGGGCAAGAAGGGCATTTGATACTTTTCGGCCAACCGTTTGGCGATTTTTATTGGCAATGAGAATGATTTGCGATTAAAAGACGCTGCAAAAAATAATGTGTCTCGACAGGGGAGACACAGTAAGAATCGACATAAGGTGGTCATCTGAATCACCAGAATAAATAAAGTCGGTGATAGCAATTAGTAACGATAAAGCAACCTGGCAGCAAAAAGTCTCCGAGCTGTACAGGTATCCTAATCCGGGATTACACATGCTGGTAAAAACCAGTAATTATAATGAGGGAGTCCAAAACACAATGACCAACATCACCAAGAGAAGTTTAGTGGCAGCAGGCGTTCTGGCTGCGCTTATGGCAGGGAATATCGCACTGGCAGCTGATGTACCTGCAGGAGTCACACTAGCGGAAAAACAAACGCTGGTACGCAACAATGGTTCTGAAGTTCAGTCATTAGATCCGCACAAAATTGAAGGGGTTCCTGAGTCTAATATCAGCCGTGACCTGTTTGAAGGTTTGCTGGTTAGCGATCTTGATGGTCATCCGGCCCCTGGCGTGGCTGAATCCTGGGATAACAAAGACGCTAAAGTCTGGACGTTCCACCTGCGTAAAGATGCGAAATGGTCTGACGGCACGCCAGTCACGGCACAAGACTTTGTGTATAGCTGGCAACGTTCTGTTGATCCGAACACCGCTTCTCCCTACGCAAGCTACTTACAATACGGGCATATTGCGGGTATTGATGAAATACTGGAGGGGAAGAAACCAATTACCGATCTCGGTGTTAAAGCCCTCGATGACCACACATTAGAAGTCACCTTAAGTGAACCTGTTCCGTACTTCTATAAGTTACTGGTTCACCCATCTACTTCCCCGGTGCCAAAAGCCGCTATTGAGAAATTTGGCGAAAAATGGACCCAGCCAGGCAATATCGTTACTAACGGCGCCTATACATTAAAAGATTGGGTTGTTAACGAACGTATCGTTCTTGAGCGCAGCCCGACCTACTGGAATAACGCTAAAACGGTAATTAACCAGGTGACCTATTTACCGATCGCTTCTGAAGTCACCGATGTTAACCGTTATCGTAGCGGCGAAATCGATATGACTTATAACAACATGCCGATCGAACTGTTCCAGAAACTGAAAAAAGAAATCCCGAACGAAGTTCACGTTGATCCATACCTGTGCACTTACTATTACGAGATTAACAACCAGAAACCGCCATTCAATGATGTGCGTGTGCGTACCGCACTGAAACTGGGTATGGATCGCGATATCATTGTTAATAAAGTCAAAGCGCAGGGCGATATGCCGGCCTATGGTTACACGCCACCATATACCGATGGCGCAAAACTGACGCAACCAGAATGGTTTGGCTGGAGCCAGGAAAAACGTAACGAAGAAGCGAAAAAACTGCTGGCAGAAGCGGGCTATACCGCAGACAAACCGCTAACGATTAATCTGTTATATAACACGTCCGATCTGCATAAAAAGCTGGCGATTGCCGCCTCTTCACTGTGGAAGAAAAATATCGGCGTGGACGTTAAACTGGTTAACCAGGAATGGAAAACATTCCTCGATACCCGCCACCAGGGTACTTTCGATGTGGCCCGTGCAGGCTGGTGTGCAGACTATAATGAACCAACTTCCTTCCTGAACACCATGCTGTCGAACAGTTCGATGAACACCGCGCATTATAAGAGCCCGGCCTTTGACAGCATTATGGCGGAAACCCTGAAAGCTACAGACGAGGCGCAGCGCACGGCGCTGTACACGAAAGCAGAGCAACAGTTGGATAAAGATTCGGCCATTGTTCCGGTTTATTACTACGTGAACGCGCGTCTGGTAAAACCGTGGGTTGGGGGTTATACCGGTAAAGATCCGTTGGATAATACCTACACCCGAAATATGTACATTGTGAAGCACTAATGGCAATGCGTGGGGCAGGTGTATCCTGCTCCACGGTGTCTGCTTTTTATCGCATTACAGAAGGCACAGGCCAGAAGGTACGGCAATGTTAAAATTTATTCTACGTCGCTGTCTGGAAGCGATTCCGACGCTATTTATTCTTATTACTATTTCGTTCTTTATGATGCGCCTCGCGCCGGGAAGTCCCTTTACCGGCGAACGTACGTTACCGCCAGAAGTAATGGCCAATATTGAAGCGAAATATCATCTTAATGATCCCATCATGACGCAGTATTTCAGCTATCTGAAACAACTGGCTCATGGCGATTTCGGCCCTTCATTTAAATATAAAGATTATTCGGTCAATGACCTGGTCGCATCCAGTTTCCCCGTTTCAGCAAAACTGGGCGCTGCTGCATTTTTCCTCGCAGTGGTACTGGGCGTTAGTGCTGGCGTTATTGCCGCATTAAAACAAAACACCAAATGGGACTATACCGTCATGGGATTGGCTATGACGGGAGTGGTTATACCAAGCTTTGTCGTTGCGCCATTATTAGTCATGATATTCGCGATCATTTTG
This sequence comes from Escherichia sp. E13S3, assembly GCF_004212325.1. Classification (NCBI taxonomy): domain Bacteria; kingdom Pseudomonadati; phylum Pseudomonadota; class Gammaproteobacteria; order Enterobacterales; family Enterobacteriaceae; genus Escherichia; species Escherichia sp. E13S3. Next base: position 163,425 of record NZ_RHJR01000012.1, on the reverse strand, counting down.
CATTGGCTACCGGGCGGTGGCTGGAATGGTGGGGCGCTGAAATTTATGATCCTGCCGATGGTTGCCTTATCACTGGCTTATATCGCCAGTATTGCGCGTATCACCCGTGGATCGATGATTGAAGTTTTACACTCGAACTTCATTCGTACCGCACGCGCGAAAGGTCTGCCCATGCGGCGCATTATTTTCCGCCACGCATTAAAGCCCGCGTTGCTACCGGTGCTTTCTTATATGGGACCCGCATTTGTTGGCATTATCACCGGTTCTATGGTTATCGAAACCATTTACGGTTTGCCGGGCATCGGACAATTGTTTGTTAATGGTGCCTTGAACCGTGACTATTCATTGGTGTTAAGCCTGACCATTCTGGTTGGTGCTTTAACCATTTTGTTCAATGCCATTGTCGATGTGCTATATGCGGTTATCGACCCGAAAATCCGTTACTGATACTGGAGCTCGCGATGATGTTAAGTAAGAAAAACAGCGAGACGCTGGAGAATTTCAGTGAAAAGCTGGAGGTCGAAGGCCGCAGTTTATGGCAGGACGCACGTCGACGTTTTATGCATAACCGTGCAGCAGTGGCCAGTCTGATTGTACTGGTGCTTATTGCACTGTTTGTTATCCTGGCGCCGATGCTCTCGCAATTTGCCTATGACGACACCGACTGGGCGATGATGTCCAGCGCCCCGGATATGGAATCTGGTCACTACTTTGGTACTGACTCTTCCGGTCGCGATCTGCTGGTGCGCGTTGCCATTGGTGGGCGCATCTCATTAATGGTTGGTGTTGCTGCAGCGTTGGTGGCAGTAGTCGTAGGAACGCTTTATGGTTCACTTTCCGGTTATCTTGGCGGCAAGGTGGATTCCGTAATGATGCGCCTGCTGGAAATCCTCAACTCCTTTCCGTTCATGTTCTTCGTCATTTTGCTGGTGACCTTTTTCGGCCAAAACATCCTGCTGATTTTCGTAGCGATTGGGATGGTTTCCTGGCTGGACATGGCACGTATCGTGCGTGGTCAAACCCTTAGTCTGAAGCGCAAAGAGTTTATTGAGGCGGCACAAGTTGGCGGTGTATCTACGCCCGGCATTGTGATTCGCCACATTGTGCCGAACGTGCTTGGTGTGGTAGTGGTCTATGCCTCTCTGCTGGTACCCAGCATGATCCTCTTTGAGTCTTTTCTTAGCTTCCTGGGACTGGGTACGCAAGAGCCATTAAGTAGTTGGGGCGCATTGCTCAGTGATGGTGCGAACTCGATGGAAGTCTCTCCGTGGTTGCTGCTATTTCCGGCAGGTTTCCTTGTGGTGACACTGTTTTGTTTCAACTTTATCGGCGATGGCTTGCGTGATGCCCTCGACCCGAAAGATCGTTAAGGAGTGCAGCCATGAGCGTAATTGAAACTGCAACCGTGCCGCTCGCACAGCAACAGGCTGACGCACTGCTGAACGTGAAAGATTTGCGAGTGACATTTAGTACCCCGGACGGTGACGTCACGGCGGTCAATGATTTAAATTTTTCCCTGCGTGCCGGGGAAACGCTGGGTATCGTTGGCGAATCTGGCTCCGGTAAGTCGCAAACCGCGTTTGCTTTAATGGGGCTGCTGGCGGCTAACGGACGCATTGGTGGATCGGCAACCTTTAATGGGCGCGAAATCCTCAATCTGCCAGAACGTGAACTTAATAAACTGCGCGCTGAACAAATCTCGATGATTTTTCAGGACCCGATGACCTCGTTAAATCCATACATGCGCGTCGGCGAGCAGTTGATGGAAGTGCTGATGCTGCATAAAGGTATGGGCAAGGCCGAAGCGTTTGAAGAATCGGTACGAATGCTCGATGCGGTGAAAATGCCAGAAGCGCGTAAGCGCATGAAGATGTTCCCTCATGAGTTTTCTGGCGGCATGCGTCAGCGTGTGATGATTGCGATGGCGTTGCTGTGTCGACCTAAATTGCTGATTGCCGATGAACCGACTACTGCGCTGGACGTGACAGTACAGGCGCAGATCATGACGCTATTGAATGAACTGAAGCGGGAATTTAATACTGCCATTATCATGATCACCCACGATCTCGGTGTGGTTGCGGGGATCTGTGACAAAGTTCTGGTGATGTACGCTGGGCGCACGATGGAATATGGCAACGCGCGCGATGTCTTTTATGAACCCGTTCATCCTTATTCTATCGGTTTACTCAATGCGGTGCCGCGTCTTGATGCGGAAGGTGAAACTATGTTGACCATCCCGGGTAACCCGCCAAACCTGCTACGTTTGCCGAAAGGTTGCCCGTTCCAGCCGCGTTGTCCGTATGCGATGGAGATTTGCAGTAGCGCGCCGCCGCTGGAAGAGTTCACGCCAGGCCGACTGCGTGCCTGCTTTAAACCGGTGGAGGAACTGTTATGAATGCTGTAACCGAAGGAAGAAAAGTCCTCCTCGAAATTGCCGATTTGAAAGTGCACTTTGAGATCAAAGATGGCAAACAGTGGTTCTGGCAACCGCCGAAAACCCTTAAGGCCGTTGATGGTGTGACGCTCAGGTTATATGAAGGGGAAACGTTGGGCGTCGTAGGGGAATCAGGTTGTGGAAAGTCCACCTTTGCCCGTGCCATCATCGGTTTGGTCAAAGCTACCGACGGTCATGTTGCCTGGTTAGGTAAAGAGTTGCTGGGCATGAAGCCCGATGAATGGCGTGCCGTTCGCAGTGATATTCAGATGATTTTCCAGGACCCGTTGGCATCGCTAAACCCGCGTATGACCATCGGCGAGATCATCGCTGAACCGCTGCGTACCTATCATCCGAAAATGTCACGCCAGGAAGTTCGCGAGCGCGTGAAGGTGATGATGATGAAAGTCGGCTTGCTACCTAACCTGATTAACCGCTATCCGCATGAGTTCTCAGGCGGTCAGTGTCAGCGTATCGGGATTGCGCGTGCGCTTATCCTCGAACCGAAGCTGATTATCTGCGACGAACCGGTGTCGGCACTGGATGTGTCAATCCAGGCGCAGGTGGTGAATTTACTCCAGCAGTTGCAACGTGAGATGGGATTGTCATTAATTTTTATCGCTCACGATCTGGCCGTGGTAAAACACATTTCCGATCGCGTGTTGGTGATGTATCTCGGCCATGCGGTAGAGTTGGGGACGTATGATGAGGTCTACCACAATCCGTTGCATCCCTATACCAAAGCATTGATGTCGGCAGTCCCCATTCCAGACCCTGATCTGGAGAAGAATAAATCTATCCAGTTACTGGAAGGGGAATTACCGTCGCCCATCAACCCGCCTTCTGGTTGTGTGTTCCGCACTCGTTGCCCGATTGCCGGTCCGGAGTGTGCCAAAACACGACCTGTGCTGGAGGGGAGTTTCAGACATGCCGTTTCTTGCCTGAAAGTCGATCCGTTATAAACCGTTTAAGGGCTGGCAAATTGCCGGCCCTTTTTCATGGGAGGCGCAGGTGACAGGATATCTTTCAGGCTATCGCCAGCGGGTTTATCATTTTCTTTTTGATCGGCATACAAAAACCGGGAGAAGATGCGAGGCACTGTTTGGTTTCCTCGCACTGTTAAGCGTAGGCGTTGTTTTCATAGAATCCGGCATTGGATCGCAATTTCAGTTAACCTACGACGAATGGCATGTCTTTGTCTGGATAGAACTGTTCTTTACCTTCGTCTTCACGATCGAGTATTTCCTGCGAATATTAACCTGGCCGAATCCGGTACGTTATGTTTTTAGCTTTTGGGGATTTATCGATCTGACCACCATTTTGCCGCTGTATGTCATCTGGCTATGGCCTGAAATTGGTTTTACTTATTTATTTGCCTGGCGAGCGATGAGAGCTATTCGCGCGTTGCGAATTTTACGCCTTCTTCGTTTTATGCCAGCCTTAAACAGTTTATGGCGGGCGATAAAAAATGCCCGACATCAGTTGATTCTTTTTTATGCTTTTATTGCCATTGTGATGATCGTCGCTGGGGCGTTAATGTATGCCATAGAAGGCGCATCAAACGGATTTAACTCGCTGGGTACAGCGGTTTACTGGGCGATAGTGACCGTGACCACCGTTGGATATGGCGATATTACGCCGCATACTGAGGCAGGAAGGATGGTGGCCTCGGTATTAATCTTGATTGGCTACTCAGTCATTGCAATTCCGACGGGGATTATTACTGCGCAACTCACCAGTGAACTTGAACAGACTAAAAAACTTCTCTGTTGTCCTAAATGCAATACCCAACATCATGCACACGATGCGAAGTATTGTCGTATTTGTGGCAATGAACTGGGAGGAGGGGAAAGGTAGATGTGTAAAAGGAAGAACGGATGTGACGCAGCTACGTCACATCCGATGGCAAGCGTTATTCCCGCCAGATAATATGGCATAGTTTGTGATCTTTTTCGCGGCATAACAAAATACGGGCGAAAATATCGTTGATTTCGCCATCTTCACTGTCTGCCAGACCAATCACCACTTCGGCAAAAAAGTCCGGGTTCAAGTCGAAATCAACATGTTCCTGCCAGTCTTCCGCCGGATCAAATAACTCTGCACCACCGCGCTCTTCAAACTGCAGATTGAACAACAGAACATCAGCCGGATCGAGATTATCAGCGGCCAGTTCGAGAAAAATATCGTAGGCCTGCTCAAGCGTTTCATCTTCAGTCAGGCGATTGTTTAAATCCATATCCATAGTCACTACCTGTTTAATCTCTGTTGGCGACGTTTTACAGCAACGGGCTGAAGAAGTAAAACAGTCGCTCGGCGACACGTTGCCAGAGTGGACGTTTTAACCACAGCCGCGCATCGAGCAGACGCGAACGAGAAATGTAGTCGTCCTGAACGGCAGCCAGATCGGCACCAAAACCTTTATCGTCGATAGCCAGCGTGATTTCAAAATTCAGCCACAGACTACGCATGTCGAGGTTAACGGTGCCAACCAGACTTAATTCGCCATCGACCAGCACGCTCTTGGTATGCAGTAACCCACCTTCAAACTGATAAATCTTAACCCCAGCAGCAAGTAGTTCTGTAAAGAATGCGCGACTGGCCCAGCCTACCAGCATTGAGTCATTTTTCCTCGGCAAAATAATACTGACATCAACCCCGCGTTGCGCCGCCGTGCAGATTGCGTGAAGTAAATCATCGCTGGGGACGAAGTAGGGCGTCGTCATGATTAAATATTCACGAGCTGAATAAGCTGCAGTCAGCAAAGCCTGGTGGATCAGGTCTTCCGGGAATCCCGGGCCGGAAGCGATGGTATGAATCGTATGACCGCTGGCCTGCTCGAACGGCATAATATTGACATCAGGCGGTGGTGGTAAAATACGTTTTCCCGTCTCAATCTCCCAGTCGCAAGAGTAGATAATTCCCATCGCGGTGGCGATAGGGCCTTCCATGCGAGCCATCAGATCAATCCATTGTCCTACGCCCGCATCCTGTTTGAAGAAGCGCGGATCGACCATATTCATGCTGCCGGTGTAGGCAATGTAGTTATCGATCATGATCATCTTGCGGTGCTGGCGCAGGTCCATGCGGCGTAAGAATACGCGCATCAGGTTAACCTTTAAGGACTCGACCACTTCGATACCGGCATTTCGCATTAACTCTGGCCACGGGCTACGGAAAAAAGTAACACTCCCTGCAGAGTCGAGCATTAATCGGCAATGAATACCGCGTCGTGCTGCGGCCATCAAAGATTCTGCCACCTGGTCTGCCATACCGCCTGGTTGCCAGATATAAAACACCATCTCAATGTTATGGCGAGCGAGTTGAATGTCGCGGATTAACGCCTGCATCACATCATCAGACTCGGTCATCAGTTGCAGTTGATTACCCTTGACCCCGGCGATCCCCTGACGACGCTCACAGAGCTTGAATAACGGTCCAGCGACGCTGCTATTTTCTTCAGCAAAAATATGCTTACAGGCTTTAAGATCGTTAAGCCATTTCGCCGTGGAAGGCCACATCGCTCTGGCGCGTTCGGCACGGCGTTTGCCTAAGTGGAGTTCGCCAACAGCCAGATAAGCAATAATTCCGACCAACGGCAGAATGTAAATGATCAACAGCCAGGCCATGGCGGAGGGAACTGCGCGTCGTTTCATTAGAATGCGTAAAGTTACGCCTGCAATGAGCAACCAGTATCCCAGAATGGCCAACCAACTCACCAACGTATAAACGGTTGTCATAGATTAGAAATCCTTTTGAAAGCGCATTGTTATGAGTTTACGCATATGGATTCATCTGGCAAATAAAAACGCGGTAAAAGCACTGGTCAGCGTCGGGACCGGGGGTATAATGACCGCTCTGTTATTGCATAGAGTAGTTAACATGAAGCGGAGTAGAACGGAAGTGGGGCGCTGGCGCATGCAGCGTCAGGCTAGCCGACGGAAATCGCGTTGGCTTGAGGGGCAGTCACGCCGAAATATGCGGATCCACAGCATCAGGAAGTGCCTTCTAAACAAACAGCGAAACTCGTTATTGTTTGCGATCTACAATATCTAAATGTTCTGGGCACCAACGCGGTGCCCATTAAGATTATCTTTCCGCCGTTAAAATCTATTTTTGCGCAGATTCATTGTTGTCAGTTTTGGCTTCGTCGTCATTGTTATCGCTGAAAATGCCATGCCCGGAGTTCAGCAACATCGAGACGAGCATGTCATTATTAATTTCTTCCCCATTGAGAATACGCGCCAGTATCTCGCTACCAAATAGCTGCGGTGAAAGAATAATATCCGGATGCACCATCTTAATCTTATTCAGGTTTTTGCTATCACTGACGGCAAGCACGGTTTTAACATCTTTGCTCATATCTTTCGCCGACAGAACGACAAAAGCATTATCGGCGTCATTATCACTTAACGCCAGAATAGCCCGACAGTGATCAATTCCCGCTTTTTTTAGTACTGAACTGTCATTGCTGTCACCGGGGATAACATCGGCATTGTCACCGAGTCTTTGTTCAAGCTGTTTTATGTCATCCTCTGGCAGGTTGCTGATAACCGTGACGTTTTGTCCGCGTTGATTCAGTTGCAGAATCGTGTTGATTGCCAGAATGGAATGCCCGCAAACAATAAAGTGATCTTTACGACGCATTGTATGATTGTTTCCTTTCACAAGTTTATTGAATCCTCCGCGGATAAGCGGGCCGAAAATCGAGGTCATGGAGGTGGCAAAAACGGTAATACCGGAAATAATGACCGAAATAGTAAACAGGCGCGCTGATTCAGAAACCGGGACGATATCGCCGTAGCCCACGGTTGACATAGTTTCTATCGAAAAATAGAACGCGGTCATTAGACTCTCTATTCGCGGATTAAAACCTTCGCTTAAATAAAGGGCGCCGTAGGTAGAGTAAAACAGTAACGTCGTAAAACTAATAAAAGCAAAAATTGTCCCGGCTGCAGCACTACTGTGAGAGAAGTCTTTACGCAGCACCAACAAAATTATCAAGGTAAAGATGCAAAAACCAATGCTGAATTTCAGCCAGGGATAAAAGTGCAGGGTGTAAATCAGCGTTATCAGCAATAAAATGATACTGATAGCCCATGCCAGCTTTGCCCGAAATAGCAAGCCGATCGAGTTCAAAACAAGAAAGACGCCGAGCATAAACAGTGGCGCATTGGCCAGCAAGGAGAGGTCAAGTTCTGAAAACGCCTGGATATGGAAAATATCGAGCAGATTGACCGACATGCCATAAATTGTTTTAAAAATAAGCAATCCATTTGAAAGGACCGCCAGCGCGATAACATCGTGCCGCAGGGTCACCCATAAATTTACCGCTGTTTGCTTGAATGTAGCCCAGTGACTCACTGATACCTCTGTAACCACAATTTTGTTTAATTATCTTCACGCGTACAGAATGTGAAAAACATGCGGCACGTGAATGTGTTAAACCATAGTAGATGACTTTATCCGCAGCAATCAAAGGTTTTGATTGATCAAAACCGAATCAGGCAGAGAAATTTTGTCATTTTTAGACGGAGATGCCGAGGGTATATAGGGAGATACAGATAAAGTTATTATCTGTTTGTGGTGGTGGATTGGGGGCATCGGTAAATATAAAGAAAAAACAAGAGCACGGTTTCTGTCACCGCGCCCCTGGATGTTGATATTCAGAACACTTTCTTAAAGGGTTTCACGGAAACGTGCTCATAGACTCCCGCTGCCACGTACGGATCGGCATCTGCCCATGCCTGGGCTGCTTCCAGCGATTCAAATTCAGCAATAACGGTTGAGCCAGTAAATCCTGCGGCGCCTGGATCGTTACTGTCTACCGCTGGCATTGGACCGGCGGTCAGCAGACGCCCTTCATCATGCAGTAACTGCAAACGCGCTAAATGTGCCGGACGAACGGAAAGGCGCTTTTCGAGGCTATCGGCTTTGTCTTGAGCGTAAATAACATACAACACGGGCACAACTCCTTGTTCGGAAAAGTTATAAAGTACGTTATTTGAAAGGGCGAAGATCTGCAACGGAAAGATGATGTCTTTGTTAAGGCGTCACTAAAAGTAAGGTTAACAGCGCCAAAAATTGCGTTTTCACTGATCCTGATCGCCTTGCCTTATTGAATATGATTGCTATTTGCATTTAAAATCGAGGCCTGGTTTTTTTACTGAAACGATTATGACTTCAATGACCCTTGATTTACCTCGCCGCTTCCCCTGGCCGACGTTACTTTCGGTCTGCATTCATGGTGCTGTTGTGGCGGGTCTACTCTATACCTCGGTACATCAGGTTATTGAACTACCTGCGCCCGCGCAGCCGATTTCTGTCACCATGGTTGCCCCGGCCGAACTTGAGCCGCCACAAGCCGTTCAACCGCCGCCGGAACCAGTGGTGGAGCCAGAACCGGAGCCTGAGCCGATACCAGAACCGCCAAAAGAAGCTCCGGTAGTCATTGAAAAGCCGAAGCCGAAACCTAAGCCAAAACCGAAGCCGGTGAAAAAGGTACAGGAGCAGCCGAAACGTGATGTCAAACCGGTAGAGTCACGTCCGGCGTCACCGTTTGAAAATACGGCACCAGCTCGCCCGACATCAAGTACGGCAACGGCTGCAACCAGCAAACCGGTCACAAGTGTCGCGTCTGGTCCACGGGCATTAAGCCGTAATCAACCGCAGTATCCGGCGCGCGCGCAGGCACTACGCATTGAAGGGCAGGTTAAAGTTAAATTTGACGTCACACCGGATGGTCGCGTGGATAACGTACAAATTCTTTCAGCCAAACCGGCGAACATGTTTGAGCGCGAAGTGAAAAACGCGATGCGCAGATGGCGTTATGAGCCGGGCAAACCCGGAAGTGGGATTGTGGTAAATATCCTGTTTAAAATTAACGGCACCACCGAAATTCAATAACCTGAAAATCAAAAGCCTCCAACCTGGAGGCTTTTGACTATTACTCTACAGGTAAGGCACGAGGCTTTCCTTCAGGGTCGACGGCAACATACTTAAATAACGCTTCCGTCGCTTTATAGCGCTGCCCAATCGGCTCAGACGCCACTTTTTTCACCCATACTTCAATATTAATGCTGACTGATGTCGTCCCTTTTTGGAGACAGCGCGCATAGCAGCACACCACATCACCAACCGCAACTGGTCGTAAGAAAGTCATTCCTTCAACCCGCACGGTCACGACGCGACCGTGGGCAATTTCTTTTGCCAGAATGGCACCGCCAATATCCATCTGCGACATCAACCAACCACCAAAGATATCGCCATTGGCATTGGTATCGGCAGGCATGGCTAAAGTACGTAAAACAAGATCGCCCTGAGGGACGTTAGGTGTTGTAGACATGGTAAAACCGACATAAAAGGAAAATCACAGGCGCGATGCTACTATGATTTTCCAAATGAGAACAGAGGATATGCAGCGCCGGCCCCGAAGGGCCGGCAGACAGATTATGATTTATCTTCCTGCGGCATATGGCGGTAGATATAAATACCGCTTAACAGTGTGAAGATTAAGGTGAGGGCGGTCAGACCGAACACTTTGAAGTTGACCCAAATGTTTTGCGGTAGCCAGAATGCGATGTAGATATTCGCCAAGCCGCAAAGAATAAAGAAGACTGCCCAGGCCAGATTCAGTTTCGACCACACCGGCTGCGGTAGAGTGAGTTCTTTACCCAGCATGCGCTGAATCAGCGGCTTTTTCATTACCCATTGGCTAACCAACAAAGCACCGGCAAACAGAGCGTAGATGACAGTGACCTTCCATTTAATAAACTCATCATTGTGGAAGAACAGCGTCAGACCACCGAAAACAACCACCAGAACGAAGGTGATCAGGGCCATCTTCTCAACTTTCCGGAAGCGAACCCAGCTATAAATAAGCACAATCGCCGTGGCGACGATGAGCGCCGCAGTTGCCGCATAGATGTCATAAATTTTGTAGAACGCGAAGAAGACAACCAGCGGTAAAAAATCAAGAAACTGCTTCATTTTACGATTCCGTAATCAAATACTTCAGGTTATTGGCGAATCAACATGTACAGGCGGAACAGATAGATAAGCAATACGGCTGAAATCAGGTTGCTTAAGGTATTCGCCAGTACGGCACCAATTTCCGGGGTTAATGCGGCAAACGAAGAGGCAAACAGCAGCAACAGTGTTTTTGCCAGTAACCAGCTTAGTACTGCAGGTGCCACCAGACGCATATTCGCCCATGTCAGCCGCATACTGCTGCGCATAGAGGCGAAAACGCCCATTTTATCCTGCACCAACATCACCGGCGCCAGTGCCAGTAAAATGGCCATTAAAATTCCCGGAACGACCACCAGCATGATGCCAATCTGTACTAAAAGGGTAGTCAGAAAAATCAGAATAAATAACTTTGGCAATATCGGCGCACTGGCACCAATAGCGCGTAGCGCACTGACTCTCTGACCCGCGGACACCAGTTGGATGATTAATATTACGCCTCCGGCGAGTATGGCGTTACCGATTAATCCTGAAAAAGTGGACGCAGCGGAAGCACGCAGCAAAATTTGTTGCTGTTCCGGGGACATATTTTGCACCAGATCGAACAACCCACCGCCGCCACTAACGGGCGCGCCGTCATTGAGCTGCGCAAGCTGTGCGTCACTGGGTGAGAAAACATGTCCTAACACCACTGTGATAAATGCACAAAGCAACGATACCAACAGAATGGTCATAAATTGATTACGGAAGAAATTTCCGGTGTCACGGTATACGGACTGCGCCGTGATAGACATGCACTCTCCTTGAGTTTTATGCAGGTGTTAATTAGCGGGCAATTGTACCCTGGTTATCCCTTCAGTGGCAGCATCACGACTTGTATGGAAAAGCATATCTTTGTAAAGCGCAGGTAATCCACAGCGTGCGTGGGTGCGATCACAGGATCCATTGCTTTCTCCGGACACGACAAATTCCTGACAAGCAGAAGGGCTGTTTGCATAAATACCGCAACTTACCGCCTGCTTAAAAGGCCAATAAGGTAGCAAAAGAATACTTTTGGAGATGGAAAGCATTCAAATTGATTTGAATCACATTAACCAGGATTTGCGATACAACTTCTAAATTAATCCAGATCAATAAATGGTCATTTAGCGAATGCAATGTGATCTATGTAGGATCATTTGTTACTCCAATGTAGGTATATTCGTCACGTTTTTATAACCATAACGACGGAGCGAATATGAAAAAATTAACAGTGGCGGCATTGGCAGTCAGTACACTTCTCTCTGGTAGCGTCTATGCTCACGAAGCAGGCGAGTTCTTTATTCGTGCAGGTTCGGCAACGGTACGTCCAACGGAAGGCGCGGATGGAACTCTGGGAAGCCTGGGTGGCTTTAGCGTGACCAATAACACCCAACTGGGCCTGACCTTCACCTATATGGCGACTGATAACATTGGTGTGGAATTGCTGGCGGCATCGCCGTTTCGTCATAAGGTTGGCACAGCCACAACTGGAGATATTGCGACAGTCCACCATTTACCGCCAACACTGATGGCACAATGGTATTTTGGCGATTCCGGCAGTAAATTCCGTCCTTACATTGGTGCGGGTATTAACTACACTACCTTTTTTAATAATGACTTCAATGACACCGGTGAAGGTCTTGGTTTATCCGACCTTAGTCTGAAGGATTCATGGGGCGTGGCGGGACAAGTAGGTCTGGATTATCTCATCAACCGTGACTGGTTGCTTAATATGTCGGTCTGGTACATGGATATCGACACTGAGGTGAAATATAAATCCAATGGCGCAGTGCTGCCTGCAGGACGCTATTCTGACAACGTACGCCTCGACCCATGGGTATTTATGTTCTCTACGGGTTACCGCTTCTAATTTTTTACCATCAATAAACCGCCAGATATATTCTGGCGGTTTGTCTCAAATTAACTTCGTGTAGCTGCTTTCATCGGTTGTACAAAAGCTTTCAGTGCTTCCAGCATTTTTTCTGGCTGATTAATATGTTGCTCGATGATTTTAACAATTGCAGAACCAGAAATCGCGCCCGCAGCTCCTGCATCAATTGCTGCTTTTACCTGATCTGGGGCGAAAATACCAAAGCCCTGCAATGGAGGCGCAGCATTGTATTCTTTCAGCTTCGTGACCAGATGATTGAGCGGTAATGCCGCGCGGTTTTCCGCTCCGGTCACGCCCGCACGCGACAGTAAATAGGTGTAACCACGACCGTAAGAGGCAATCTGGCGTAGCAAATCATCATCAGCATTCGGCGGGCAGATAAAGATAGGCGCGACATTATGACGGAGTGCTGCCTGGCGGAAGGGCGCAGACTCTTCCACTGGCACGTCGGCAACCAGCACCGAATCGACGCCGACTTTTTCACATTGAGCGTAAAACTCATCAATGCCTTTGTTAAACACCAGGTTGGCATACATCAGCAGGCCAACAGGAATGGTCGGATGTTTTTGACGAATCAGTGCCAGCATCTCAAAGCACTGCGCCGGGGTCACACCCGCCGCAAAGGCACGCAGTGTGGCGTTTTGAATCGTCGGGCCATCTGCCAGTGGGTCGGAGAAGGGGATGCCTAACTCCAGCGCGTCAGCACCGGCTTCGATCAACGTATCGATAATTTTCAGCGACTGCTCAATGCCCGGATCACCGAGTGTGACGAAAGGAACAAATGCGCCTTCTTTGCGCTCCTTCAGCTGGGCAAACAGAGATTCGTAGCGTTCCATCAGATTTCCCCTCGTGCTTTCAAAATATCGTGAACGGTGAAGATGTCTTTATCGCCGCGACCGGAAAGGTTAACCACCAGTAGCTGCTCTTTTTCCGGGTTTTCGCGCATCATTTTCAGCGCATGGGCCAGAGCGTGGGAGGATTCCAGCGCCGGGATAATCCCTTCGTGCAGGCACAGCGTTTTAAAGGCTTCCAGTGCTTCATCATCGGTAATTGAAACATAATCAGCGCGACCGATGCTGTTGAGATATGCGTGTTGCGGGCCGACGGACGGGAAATCCAGCCCGGCAGAAATGGAGTAAGATTCTTCAATCTGCCCGTCTTCGGTCTGCATCATCGGCGCTTTCATACCGAAATAAATGCCCACGCGACCATGTTTTAATGGTGCGCCGTGCTCGCCGGTTTCGATACCGTGACCACCAGGCTCTACGCCAATCAGGCCGACGTCGGTTTCGTTGATGAAATCAGCAAACATGCCAATGGCATTCGAACCGCCGCCAACACAGGCGATAACGGCATCCGGCAGGCGACCTTCTCTTTCCAGAATCTGTGCTTTGGTTTCTTCGCCAATCATCCGCTGAAACTCACGCACAATGGTCGGATAAGGATGCGGGCCGGCTGCGGTGCCCAGCATATAGTGCGCGGTTTCATAACTGCCGGACCAGTCGCGTAGCGCCTCGTTACAGGCATCTTTCAGCGTCGCGGAACCGCTATGTACCGGGATCACTTCCGCCCCCATTAAGCGCATACGAAAAACGTTAGGCGACTGGCGTTCAACGTCTTTGGCACCCATATAAATACGGCATTTCAGGCCGAGCAGGGCGCTGGCAAGTGCCGAGGCCACGCCATGCTGACCAGCACCGGTTTCGGCGATGATTTCGGTTTTACCCATCCTCTTCGCCAGTAAAGCCTGGCCCAGCACCTGGTTGGTTTTATGCGCGCCGCCGTGCAGCAAATCTTCGCGCTTCAGATACAGCGTGGTGTTCGTGCCAGCCGTAATGTTCTGGCATTTGGTCAGCGCGGTTGGGCGCCCGGCATAGTTTTTCAGCAGGTCGTTGAACTGGGCCTGAAATTCAGGATCTTTTTGCGCGCTGACAAAAGCTTCTTCCAGCTGGCGCAGAGCAGGCATCAGGATTTGTGGCACGTACATGCCGCCAAACTCACCAAAATACGGGTTAAGTAATGTTGTCATTGTTCCTTTCCTTAATATGCGCGCAGCGTCTGGAAAACCGAGGCCAAAAGACGTGCGTCTTTGATGCCCGGTTGCGACTCTACAGCAGAATTAAAATCAAGCCCGGCGCAGCCGGTTTGTGCCGCTTCCACGCAGTTATCTGCGCCTAAGCCACCCGCCAGCAGGACGTTGCCAAGCGATTGACCGTTTAACAGTGACCAGTCGAAACGTTGCCCGCTTCCACCCTGGCCGTTGTCGAAAACATATTTATCGACGTGCTGAAAATCGCGCGCGGGAAGAGTTTCACCGACGCTCAATGCTTTCCAGATGGCAACGTTAGCGGGCAGCACGTCACGCAGTGCGTCGATATATTGCTGATCTTCATTACCATGCAGTTGCACTGCTGCCAGCGATAACGCGTTAGCTTTGTCCACCACATCGGCAATATCGTGATTGCGGAATACGCCAACGTATTGCAACGGTGCCGCAGCCATCACTTCCTGCGCCTGTTCAACGCTGACGCAACGCGGTGACGTTGTAACAAATATCAATCCACCGTAAATCGCGCCCGCGTCATAAGCGGCTCTGGCATCTTGTGGGCGAGTCAGGCCACACACTTTATTCTCACCCAGCAACACCCGGCGCACGGCGGCGTTCAAATCGTCATGGGCCATCAACGCCGAACCAATTAAAAAGCCGTTAGCGAAGTGGCTTAACTCACGTACCTGAGCGTAAGTATTGATGCCGGATTCGCTGATTACCGTCACGTTGTGTCCCAGTTTCGGCGCAAGCTCGCGGGTACGGTTGAGATCAATCGACAAATCACGCAGATCGCGGTTGTTGATGCCGACAACTTTTGCCCCCAACGCAATGGCGCGATCCAGCTCCTCTTCATTACTGACTTCGGTCAGTACGCCCATTTCCAGACTGTGGGCGACGGCAGCGAGCTGGCGATATTGTTCGTCGTCCAGCACAGAAAGCATTAATAAGCAGGCATCGGCCTGGTAATAGCGCGCCAGATAGATCTGGTAAGGGTCGATAATAAAGTCTTTACATAAAATCGGCTGCGGGGCGATTTGGCTGACGATGGGGAGGAAATCAAAGCTCCCCTGGAAATATTTCTCATCGGTCAGCACCGAAATTGCCGAAGCGTAATGTTTATAAATCGAGGCAATGCGTGCCGGATCGAAATCATCACGAATCACGCCTTTTGACGGCGACGCTTTTTTGCACTCCAGAATAAACGCCGTGCGCGCGCCTTGTAGCGCATCATAAAAATGTCGCGTGCTCGGCTGAACCTCATTCTGAAAACTGGCCAGCGGTTGCTGCTGTTTGCGGGCTTCTACCCAAATCGCCTTGTCTGCGACGATTTTCGCTAAAACGGTTTGCATCATTTACCCTCGTGCCGCCAGTGCGGTGACTCTGTCGTAAGCGGAACCACTGCGCAGTACCTCAAGAACGGTTTGCGCATTGGCTTGCAGATCTTCATGGCCATGCAGGCGCATTAACATGGCGACGTTCGCAGCGACGGCTGCTTCATGGGCGGCGTCGCCTTTACCTTGTAACAAGCGTGTTAAAATGTCACGGTTTTCTTCCGGTGTTCCGCCTGCCAGTTGCTCCTGGTGGTAGGGCGTCAGGCCAAAATCTTCAGCGGTCAATTGATAGCTCTTAATTTCGCCGTCATGCAGCTCGGCAACGATTGTCGGCGCGTGTAATGAAACTTCATCCATCCCGCCGCTGTGCACCACCGCCGCGCGTTGATACCCCAGCACGCGCAAGGTTTCGGCAATCGGCAGCACCAGTTCCGGGCTGTAGACACCAATTAACGCCAGTGGAGGATGCGCCGGGTTAATCAGTGGCCCCAGCACGTTGAACAGGGTGCGAGTTTTCAGTTGCTGGCGAACCGGCATCGCGTGGCGGAATCCGGTGTGATATTTCGGCGCAAAGAGGAAACAGACGCCTAACTCATCCAGCGCCTGGCGCGATTTATCGGCATTCATATCAAGATTAATACCGAACGCCGCCAGCAGATCCGACGAGCCAGATTTACTGGAGACGCTGCGGTTACCGTGTTTCGCCACTTTCAGCCCACAGGCCGCGGCGACAAACGCACTGGCGGTAGAAATATTGATACTGTTGCTGCCGTCACCGCCGGTACCGACGATATCGGCAAACAGATAATCAGGGCGCGGGAACGGCGCGGCGTTTTCCAGCAGCGCGGTTGCTGCTCCGGCGATTTCGTTTGGGTGCTCGCCGCGAATTTTCATGCTCACCAGCGCCGCCGCCAGCTGTTCTGGCTTCAGCTCGCCACGCACCACCGCTGAAAAAAGCTGGTGGCTTTCTTGTTGGCTAAGCGTCTGCGCCTGATACAGTTTTTCCAGAATCGGTTGCAGCGTGTTGGTTGGCTCTAGTTTCTGCTGCGCCCAGGCCAGCGTTTGTTCCAGCAGGCGAGCGCCCTGGGTAGTGAGAATGGATTCCGGATGGAACTGGAATCCGCAAACGCGATCCGCATCGTGACGCACCGCCATCACCATGCCATTAAAATGGGCGTTGATGGTTAAACCTGCCGGAATGTTACTGCCAACCAGCGAGTGATAACGCGCCACCGGCAGCGGGTTTGTTAATCCGGCAAACATCGCCTGACCGTCATGTTCAATGCTCGACGCTTTACCGTGAAGAATTTCGCCCGCCTGACCGACATAGCCCCCGTAAGCTTCGACAATCGCCTGATGTCCGAGGCAAATGCCAATGATTGGCAGCTTGCCACGCAAGCGGGTGAGCAGTTCTGGCATACATCCCGCTTCACTCGGCACCCCTGGCCCCGGAGAAAGCATCAGCACCGGATTGCTCATGGTCGCCAGACGTTCAATTAAGGTCTGCGCCGGAATATGGTTGCGGTAAATCACCACGTTATGACCATTGCTGCGCAACTGATCTGCCAGGTTGTAAGTAAAAGAGTCGATATTATCGAGCAGCAGAATGTCAGCCATTAGAACGTCTCCTGTGCATGATGCGCGGTGGCAATAGCGCGCAGTACAGCGCGGGCTTTATTACGGGTTTCGTCGGCTTCCGACTGCGGAACAGAATCAAGGACTACGCCAGCACCGGCTTGCACGGTGGCGATACCGTTTTCCACCAGCGCCGAGCGGATGACAATGCAGGTGTCGAGATCGCCATGCGCGGTGAAATAACCTACCGCGCCGCCGTAGCTGCCGCGGCGACGACCTTCCGCCTCGGCAATTAACTGCATAGCGCGTACTTTCGGCGCACCGCTTAACGTCCCCATATTCATACAGGCGCGATAAGCGTGCAGGGCGTCAAGATCGTGACGCAGTTCGCCGACTACGCGAGAGACGAGGTGCATCACATAGGAATAACGGTCAACCTTGGTGAGATCGGCGACGTAGCGGCTGCCAGGGGTGCAAATGCGTGCCAGATCATTACGGGCGAGATCCACCAGCATCAGATGTTCAGACAGCTCTTTATGGTCGGTACGCATCTCCAGTTCGATGCGGCTGTCGAGATCTCTGTCCAGTGAACCATCGGCGCGACGACCGCGTGGGCGTGTTCCGGCAATCGGGTAGATCTCAATCTGGCGGTTGGTGGCGTCATACTTGAGCGAACTTTCCGGCGACGCGCCAAACAGGGTGAAATCATTATCCTGCATAAAAAACATGTACGGGCTGGGATTACTCTTTTTCAGCACGTAATAGGCCGCCAGCGGTGACGGGCAGGGCAGAGAGAAACGGCGAGATGGCACCACCTGGAAAATTTCTCCGGCGCGAATCGCTTTTTGCAACAAACGCACTACGCCACCGAACTCTTCATCGCTCTGATTACATTCACAACGCATATGCGGCACGGAAACCACCGGCAGCGGCGGCGCGGCTTCGGTCAGTTGCTGACGTAGTTCGTTCAGGCGAGCAGTGAGACGTTGTTTTTCTTCTTCATTCGGAGCAAACAGGCTGGCCTGAATGCGGGTGCTTTTTTTCTGATGGTCAATCACCATCAGCGTTTCAGCGAGATAAAAACAGAAATCAGGGCAGTTATTTTCCGCTGACAATTGCGGTAAATCTTCAAACCCCGCAACAAGGTCGTAAGAGAACAGGCCGCCGAAGAACATTGCTTCTCGTTCTTCCTTCGGTACATTCAACAGATTCTGCAATAAGCGGAAAGCGTCAAAAACCGAAAGGGAGCATAAGCGAGCGTCTTCATCCAGCAGTGGACTGACAGGGGGGAAGCGCAGCACACGGCAGTTTGGTGATTGTTCATTTTCCACACCCGCAGGCAGGGCGTTATCCAGTAGTGTCAACAGGGCTTCGCCATTGCGTGAGAGTGCTTTAATTGTGACAGTGTCACCTAATGCTGTAATGCGTAGCGCACTGTCTACCAGCAGCAGGCTTTTTAAATCATCTTTGCTGTCGATATCTGCGGATTCCAGCAGCAGCGTTGCCGGACGATCCCCACACATCTGGTGAAAAAGCGCGGTCGGGTTGTCGCGATAAGCGCCTTCGCAGGTTAGCAGTTCGAGAGTCGGTTTTTGTGTTTGCATTGTTATTCTCTAATTTTGTTCAAAAAAAAGCCCGCTTATAAGGCGGGCTGGGTATCTGATTGCTTTACGCATGGTGAATACACTGCCCGTTTCAGGAAGTGCGCCACCAACCTTTCAGTACGAAAATCGCTTTCATTGTCGATACCCTTTTTACGTGAACTTGCGTACTAGTTAACTAGTTCGATGGTTAATTGTCAACAGCTCATTTCAGAATATTTGCCAGAACCGTTATGATGTCGGTGCCAAAAACATTATCCAAAACGGGAGTGCGCCTTGAGCGACACGAATTACGCAGTGATTTACGACCTGCACAGCCACACCACAGCTTCCGATGGCTGCCTGACGCCAGAAGCATTGGTGCACCGTGCAGTCGAGATGCGCGTTGGCACCCTGGCGATCACCGACCATGACACCACAGCTGCAATCGCGCCAGCAAGAGAGGAAATTTCACGTTCGGGACTGGCGCTGAATCTTATTCCCGGCGTGGAAATTTCCACGGTCTGGGAAAATCATGAAATTCATATTGTCGGGCTGAATATTGATATTACTCATCCGCTAATGTGTGAGTTCCTCGCGCAGCAGACAGAACGGCGCAATCAGCGGGCGCAGCTAATTGCCGAAAGACTTGAAAAAGCGCAAATACCAGGGGCGCTGGAAGGCGCGCAACGACTGGCGCAGGGCGGCGCGGTGACGCGCGGTCATTTTGCGCGTTTCCTGGTGGAGTGCGGCAAAGCCAGTTCAATGGCGGATGTCTTTAAAAAGTATCTGGCGCGCGGGAAAACCGGATACGTTCCGCCACAGTGGTGTACAATAGAACAAGCTATTGATGTCATTCATCATTCTGGCGGTAAGGCGGTGCTAGCTCATCCTGGGCGGTACAATCTTAGTGCTAAATGGCTGAAAAGATTGGTTGCGCATTTTGCCGAACACCACGGCGACGCGATGGAAGTCGCGCAGTGCCAGCAATCGCCCAATGAACGCACCCAGCTGGCGACACTTGCCCGCCAGCATCATTTATGGGCATCACAAGGATCTGATTTTCATCAGCCATGCCCGTGGATCGAACTGGGTCGTAAACTCTGGCTGCCCGCAGGCGTTGAAGGCGTCTGGCAGCTATGGGAACAGCCGCAGAACACCACAGAGAGGGAATTATGAGCCAGTTTTTTTATATTCATCCTGATAACCCGCAGCAACGTCTGATCAACCAGGCGGTGGAGATCGTGCGTAAAGGCGGGGTGATTGTTTATCCAACTGATTCCGGCTATGCGCTCGGCTGTAAAATTGAAGATAAAAACGCGATGGAGCGTATTTGTCGTATTCGCCAGCTGCCGGACGGTCACAACTTTACCCTGATGTGTCGCGATCTTTCTGAACTCTCGACCTATTCATTCGTGGATAACGTTGCGTTTCGTTTAATGAAAAACAACACGCCGGGCAACTATACCTTCATCCTGAAGGGGACGAAGGAAGTGCCACGCCGTCTGTTGCAGGAAAAACGCAAAACCATTGGGATGCGTGTGCCTTCTAACCCGATTGCGCAGGCGTTGCTTGAAGTTTTGGGCGAACCGATGCTTTCCACATCGCTGATGCTACCGGGCAGCGAATTTACCGAATCCGATCCGGAAGAAATTAAAGACCGTCTGGAAAAACAGGTGGATTTGATTATCCACGGCGGCTATCTCGGGCAGAAACCGACAACGGTCATTGATCTTACCGATGATACGCCGGTCGTGGTGCGTGAAGGCGTAGGTGATGTGAAGCCTTTCTTATAACAAATTGCGTTCCACGGATGGAAGACTATGGCAGGGATATATCGCTGCATTTTGCTGTTGATAGTTGGGCTTTTTTTCTCTTCGTTGAGTTATGCGAAAAACACGGAGCTCCCTTCATATGAAGAAGGGAGCTCGCTCTTTGGTGTTGAAGCCACTCTGCAACTGGATGGGGTGCTCGACATCAAAGAGAACATTTATTTTCAGGCGCGAGCAGCTTAAGCACGGATTTTCTCGTGATTTACCGCGACTATGGATGCAGTCTAATGGGGACGCTGCACTGCTGAACTATCGTATTGTTGGCGTCACCCGTGACGGCGTTCCTGAACCCTGGCATCTTGACTGGCATATCGGGTTAATGAGTATTGTCGTGGGCGATAAACAACGTTTCTTGCCTCAAGGCGACTATCATTATCAAATTCATTATCAGGTTAAAAATGCTTTCCTGCGCGAGGGTGATTCTGACCTGCTAATCTGGAACGTGACCGGTAACAACTGGCCGTTTGAAATCTATAAGACTCGATTTTCACTCAAGTTCTCTAATATTGCGGGTAATCCATTTAATGAAATCGATCTCTTTACCGGAGATGAGGGCGACACATATCGAAATGGCCGCATCCTTGAGGACGGAAGAATTGAATCCCGCGATCCGTTTTATCGTGAAGACTTCACGGTACTCTACCGCTGGCCTCATGCCTTGCTGGATAATGCCCCGGCACAACACACGACGAATATTTATAGCCATCTTTTTTGGCCCTCAACATCGTCTCTTATCATTTGGTTACCGTGTTTGCTCCTGGTATGTGGATGGTTATATCTCTGGATGCGCAGGCCGCAATTTACGCCGGTAGATGTGATTGAAACCGATGTCATTCCGCCAGATTACACGCCCGGCATGTTACGTCTCGATGCGAAACTGGTTTACGACGATAAAGGTTTTTGTGCCGATATCGTAAATCTGATTGTGAAAGGAAAAATTCATCTGGAAGATCAGTATGACAAAAATCAGCAAACCCTGATTCGTGTTAATGAAGGCGCGACCAGAAATAATGCGGTATTACTGCCCACCGAACAGTTATTACTGGAAGCGCTATTTCGTAAAGGCGATAAGGTCGTCCTTACGGGGAGGCGCAACAGAGTCTTACGCAGAGCATTTTTACGGATGCAGAAATTTTATCTGCCGCGTAAAAAGTCTTCGTTTTACCGACCTGATGCGTTTTTGCAATGGGGCGGAATGGCGATATTGGCGGTCATTCTCTACGGTAACCTGAGTCCCGTAGGTTGTGCAGGAATGAGTCTGGTGGGCGATATGTTTATTATGATCTGCTGGCTTCTTCCTTTTTTATTTTGTTCCCTTGAGCTTTTGTTTGCCCGCGATGATGACAAGCCTTGCGTTAATCGTGTAATCATCACTTTGTTTTTACCACTGATTTGTTCAGGCGTGGCCTTCTATTCTCTCTATATCAATGTCGGAGATGTATTCTTTTACTGGTATATGCCAGCGGGTTATTTTAGCGCTGTTTTCCTGACCGGTTATCTCACTGGCATGGGGTATATTTTTCTGCCAAAGTTTACTCAAACTGGGCAGCAACGTTATGCCCACGGTGAAGCTATCGTTAACTATCTTGCGCGTAAAGAGGAGGCAACACACAGTGGGCGGCGGCGGAAAGGGGAAACACGGAAACTGGATTACGCGTTGTTAGGTTGGGCTATATCGGCAAATTTGGGGAGGGAATGGGCGTTACGCATTGCCCCTTCGCTTTCTTCGGCGATTTGTGCCCCAGAGATTGCCCGTAACGGCGTTTTATTATCATTGCAGACGCACCTGAGTTGCGGGGCCTATACCAGTTTGTTGGGGCGGAGCTATTCCGGTGGTGGTTCTGGCGCTGGTGGCGGAGGCGGTTGGTA
Source organism: Escherichia sp. E13S3 (assembly GCF_004212325.1). Classification (NCBI taxonomy): domain Bacteria; kingdom Pseudomonadati; phylum Pseudomonadota; class Gammaproteobacteria; order Enterobacterales; family Enterobacteriaceae; genus Escherichia; species Escherichia sp. E13S3. The sequence continues at coordinate 140,877 of NZ_RHJR01000012.1, read as the reverse complement.
ACCAAATCGACGTTAATCGAAACAAGCTTTAACCATAAAGATAGTGTAGTATGTTGCGCCTCAAAGCCAGGCCGATAAACGTCGAGTCGTTTACTTAAGGCCTGAAGAGTTCAAACAGACTTTACTATCAGTGAGTCAGATGTAAGTTCTGACTCATTGTTGCACAAAAGCATATCAGACGCCTGGGAAGGCGACACCAAAAGGAAGCTCAATGAGCGAAAAGTTACAGAAAGTGCTGGCGCGTGCCGGCCACGGTTCTCGCCGTGAAATCGAATCTATTATTGAAGCCGGTCGTGTGAGTGTTGATGGCAAAATTGCTAAACTCGGCGATCGCGTTGAAGTTACCCCTGGGCTGAAAATCCGTATCGATGGTCATCTGATTTCGGTACGTGAGTCCGCTGAACAAATTTGTCGCGTTCTGGCCTATTACAAGCCGGAAGGTGAGTTGTGTACACGTAATGACCCGGAAGGGCGTCCGACCGTGTTCGATCGTCTGCCGAAGCTGCGCGGTGCGCGCTGGATTGCCGTGGGTCGTCTGGACGTTAATACCTGCGGTCTGTTGCTGTTTACCACCGATGGTGAACTGGCAAACCGTTTAATGCACCCCAGCCGTGAAGTTGAACGTGAATATGCCGTGCGTGTATTTGGTCAGGTTGACGACGCGAAACTGCGCGATTTAAGTCGTGGCGTGCAACTGGAAGATGGTCCGGCAGCCTTTAAAACCATCAAGTTCAGCGGTGGTGAAGGGATTAACCAGTGGTACAACGTGACTCTGACCGAAGGTCGTAACCGTGAGGTTCGTCGTCTTTGGGAAGCGGTTGGTGTGCAGGTAAGTCGCCTGATCCGTGTGCGTTACGGTGATATTCCACTGCCGAAAGGTCTGCCACGCGGCGGCTGGACAGAGCTGGATCTCGCCCAGACTAACTATCTGCGTGAACTGGTGGAACTGCCGCCAGAAACCAGCTCTAAAGTCGCTGTAGAAAAAGATCGTCGTCGCATGAAGGCAAATCAAATTCGACGTGCGGTGAAACGCCATAGCCAGGTCAGCGGTGGTCGTCGTTCTGGCGGACGTAATAATAACGGTTAATTTTAGATAAGTATAAAATAAAGGCCCTGCGGGGCCTTTTCTTCATTTGAAGCATGATAAATAGTCGCAGTATTTTAATTTAATTTCATACTTGCTTATGAATAATACCCGGAAATAGCCACATTACTATTTAATTATCTGAGATAAACTCAACGTCAAGAGGTGGGTTATGATTAGATATAGTGGAATATTTCTATCGCTGTTAATGCTTTCAGGTTGTGCAACTGAAGCATTGAAAAACGAACAAGCTGAAACTGTTATTACTGCGGGTAACAAAGCAGTAGCGGCGAATGCAAGTTTCTTTAAACAATACTATGCTTCTCGTGAAAACTTCCTTGTTAATTTCTACGCGACTAATCCGGATTGTGCCCTGCGACCTGATTATACCATTGATATAGGCGGTGATGGGAATGGCGGAAAATTATGCCAGCGTTCAGGGCCAAATACAAAACAAGTACAATTAGTCCCTTTCGAGAAAGAAAAATTACTGGCTTCAATGGAAGTCATTAATAGCATGAGCGCTTATGTGGAACTTCTGACAGAGGATATGGCAACTACGGAAAGTCAGCAAGTGGCATTACTTAAACAGGCTCTGGATCACGCAAACAACGCACAAACACTACTTGGTATTTCACATAGCAAAGATTTAGCTCAATCTGCAGCAGCGGTTAAAGATTTGGTAAATTATTTCAATGAGTTATATATAATTAAAGTCAATTCTGGAAAAATAGGCAAAACGGTAGATGAAAACTGGGTAAGACTTATAAAGAACATGGCAGTTTTGCGCAATGATATTTATACAAAAAGCAATAAGATTGAAAATTATACCTTTGCGAATGTGCATGATAATATGTTTTATTATAATACGGCATCTAAAAACTCTAAGAATACAGAGTTTAACACTCTGAAAAACAGGAAGGAGTTTCTAAGTTTAGTAATCAATGTGAATGAAACCAGACTACAGGCATCGGCACCTGCCATGCCTGCGATTGAGGCTTTAAATGCCTTTATAGATAAGGGTGATTATCTGAAAAGCTTATACGTTAATAAAACACGTACGGCAGCTGAACAAAAAAGATTAAATGAAATATTACGCGCACAAGTAATTAGTGGATTAAAGGCGTCTGAGGGGCTGGCAAAACTACTTATTGCTAGCGGAATAATGTTATAGGAGGCTTTTTATGAACGATGTACAAAATCGTAGAATACTGGCATTACTCGACATGCTGTATAATACCTTGGGCAACAAAACCACATGCAAGGTTTGTCATAAATATTTTATCCTTATCCTCTCGGTTATGAACAATCTGACGATTAACTATGGTACTGAAACCTCACCAGAGTTAAGCGGAATCAGTTATGAAGATGCGAATGTGCTAATTACGGAACTGATATTATTTATTGAAGATGTTGACGCTGAGAATCATGAAGCATATCCGGGACATTTGAATGAGATTAAACGAATTCTGAATTTCGCTATTGCCGCTTGAATATAATTATGATTAAAGCACCTCAAGAGGCAATCTTTTGAGGTGCTTTCACTTAGTAGTCAATCCCGATTTGCGCCTTAACACCTGCATCAAACGCATGTTTGACGGGGCGTAATTCACTGACGGTATCTGCCAGTTCAAGTATATCCCGATGACAGCCACGACCCGTAATAATCACCGTTTGTTGATGTGGACGATCATTTAAGGCTTGCATCACTTCTTCCAGTGGCAAATAGTCATACGCCACCATATACGTCAGCTCATCGAGCAAAACCATATCCAGTGAGGAATCAGCCAGCATCCGCTTTGCATGTTGCCAGACTTCACGGCAGGCGGCGGTATCAGACTCGCGATTTTGCGTATCCCAGGTAAAGCCCGTTGCCATCACCTGAAACTCGACGCCATGTGGCTCCAGCAGATTGCGCTCGCCGTTAGGCCAGGTGCCTTTAATAAACTGCACGACGCCCACTTTTTTTCCGTGACCAACTGCGCGTGTTGCCGTACCAAATGCCGCGGTGGTTTTGCCTTTTCCATTGCCGGTAAAGACGATGACAATGCCACGCTCATCCTGCGCTTGCGCCACGCGAGCATCAACTTTCTCTTTAACACGCTGCTGACGCTGTTGGTAGCGTTCATCACTCATTGGGAAATTCCTGGTTTGCGGCCCGGTTGGGCGTCAAAGGTCATGCCGGTTTTACGGCGGCTGTCATCGCCCATCAGCCATAAATAGAGTGGCATGATATCGGCGGGGGTTTTGAGTTTCTGTGGATCTTCGGTGGGGAAAGCACTGGCACGCATTGCAGTACGTGTACCACCTGGGTTAATACAGTTCACACGCAGGCGCTGCTGGTATTCATCGGCCAGCACTTGCATCATTCCTTCGGTGGCAAATTTCGACACCGCATATGCGCCCCAGTTGGCTCGTCCCTGACGTCCAACGCTTGATGAGGTAAAGACCAGCGAACCCGCGTCAGATTTGAGTAATAAAGGAAGCAGTGCCTGGGTGAGCATAAAGGTGGCATTAACGTTGACCTGCATGACGTCCTGCCAGACCTGCGGATTTTGCTCGCGCATTGGGCAAACATCGCCGAGCAATCCGGCGTTATGCAGCACGCCGTCCAGACGCGGGTAATTAACAGCAATACGCTGTGCCAGTTGTTGGCAGTCTTCGGACGTACAGGTCAGCAAATCGAGAAGAAACCATTGCGGCTGGCGTCCTGTCTCTTCGAACATGCTCTGGGCCACCTGACGTAATTTTTCTTCGTTCCGGCCCAGCAGAATGACCGTCGCGCCATAGCGCGCATAAGTTAAGGCGGCTTCACGACCAATGCCGTCGCTGGCGCCTGTCACCAGGATAATACGATCATTGAGTAAATCTTGTTTTGGTTGGTAATGCATGGCTACTCCCCGACGACATCAACAGTCGCGCTGCCAGTGTACTTTATGACTTTGGGGTTTTATGCCTGAAACAGGAGGGCATTTCAATCAGCCTGGGGCGATAACGCCGTAAAATGAATACTTTGTCATACTTTCCCTGCAATAACATCTCTGCGAGACGGCTTAACATGCCTGTTGTAAACTGTGAGCCAAAGCGTTGTTTAACCAAGGTGGGACTCGTGGAATTGTTGTCTGAATATGGTTTGTTTTTGGCGAAAATCGTCACCGTTGTGGTGGCGATTGCGGCTATTGCCGCCATTATTGTCAATGTTGCTCAACGTAATAAACGCCAGCGTGGCGAGTTACGGGTCAACAATCTCAGCGAACAGTATAAGGAGATGAAAGAAGAACTGGCTGCGGCGCTGATGGATCCACATCAGCAAAAACAGTGGCACAAAGCGCAGAAGAAAAAGCACAAGCAAGAAGCGAAGGCAGCGAAAGCAAAAGCCAAACTGGGCGAGGTGACAGCCGAAAGCAAGCCTCGAGTCTGGGTGCTGGATTTCAAAGGCAGCATGGACGCGCATGAAGTGAACGCGCTACGTGAAGAGGTCACTGCGGTACTCGCGGCATTTAAACCGCAGGATCAGGTCGTTCTGCGTCTGGAAAGCCCCGGTGGCATGGTACATGGTTACGGCCTGGCGGCTTCACAGTTGCAGCGCCTGCGCGATAAAAATATTCCTTTAACCGTTACGGTAGACAAAGTGGCTGCCAGCGGCGGTTACATGATGGCCTGTGTGGCGGATAAAATTGTTTCAGCGCCGTTTGCAATTGTTGGCTCTATTGGTGTTGTGGCGCAAATGCCCAACTTTAACCGCTTCCTGAAAAGCAAAGATATTGATATCGAACTGCACACTGCCGGGCAGTATAAGCGCACACTGACAGTGCTGGGTGAAAACACCGAAGAAGGGCGCGAGAAATTCCGCGAAGAACTGAACGAAACTCATCAGTTATTTAAAGATTTTGTGAAGCGTATGCGTCCGTCTCTGGACATTGAAATGGTGGCAACCGGTGAACACTGGTACGGACAACAGGCGGTGGAGAAAGGCCTGGTTGACGAAATCAATACCAGTGATGAAGTGATCCTTAGCCTGATGGAAGGTCGTGAAGTGGTCAATGTACGCTATATGCAGCGTAAACGGTTGATCGATCGATTCACTGGCAGCGCGGCAGAGAGCGCCGACCGATTGTTGCTACGCTGGTGGCAACGCGGGCAAAAACCGTTGATGTAAAAGATAAACGCGAGGGTAAAACCTCGCGTTTTGCTTTAATCGACCAGATGGTATTTTTCCGAGAGCACATGGGCCAGGTGTTTGAACATATTAAACACCGCGGTGCTTTTCGCTGTCGGCAATCCTTGTTCATCTAAAAAATAATCGCCGCTAAACACCAGCACGCCATTACGCTGCGTGACGCCGGTGGCTTCAATCCCTGCGAGCGTATCCTCATGCTCACGTATGATTTTGTTAGCCTCTTTCAACAGCGTTTCGCGGTCGATGGGTTGTGTCTCTTTGTTCATTATTTACTCCTTAAACAAGGACATTAGTCTACGCCAGGCATGGCTTGCAGACAAATATACCACGCTGACGGCAAGAGCGCCTTACTGGCAACTTTGGATTTTGCATGCTAATAAAGTTGCGTAACGGATTTTATCAGGTACAGTGTGACGCTTTCGTCAATCTGGCAATAGATTTGCTTGACATTCGACCAAAATTACGTCGTGCTATAGCGCCTGTAGGCCAAGACCTGTTAACTCAGTCACCTGAATTATCGTGAACAGAGTCACGACAAGGGGTTGATATCCGCAGAGAGCGAGTCCATATCGGTAACTCGTTGCCAGTGGAAGGTTTATCAATGTGCGACGCATTCCTGGAAGAATCAAATTAGGTAAGGTGAATATGGGTAAAGCTCTTGTCATCGTTGAGTCCCCGGCAAAAGCCAAAACGATCAACAAGTATCTGGGTAGTGACTACGTGGTGAAATCCAGCGTCGGTCACATCCGCGATTTGCCGACCAGTGGCTCAGCTGCCAAAAAGAGTGCCGACTCTACCTCCACCAAGACGGCTAAAAAGCCTAAAAAGGATGAACGTGGCGCTCTCGTCAACCGTATGGGGGTTGACCCGTGGCACAATTGGGAGGCGCACTATGAAGTGTTGCCAGGTAAAGAGAAGGTCGTCTCTGAACTGAAACAACTGGCTGAAAAAGCCGACCACATCTATCTCGCAACCGACCTTGACCGCGAAGGGGAAGCCATTGCATGGCACCTGCGGGAAGTGATCGGTGGTGATGATGCGCGCTATAGCCGAGTGGTATTTAACGAAATTACGAAAAACGCGATTCGTCAGGCATTTAACAAGCCAGGTGAGCTGAATATCGATCGTGTTAATGCCCAGCAGGCGCGTCGCTTTATGGACCGCGTGGTGGGGTATATGGTTTCTCCGCTGCTGTGGAAAAAAATTGCTCGTGGTCTGTCTGCCGGGCGTGTGCAGTCGGTGGCGGTCCGCCTGGTGGTTGAACGTGAGCGTGAAATTAAAGCGTTCGTACCGGAAGAGTTCTGGGAAGTGGATGCCAGCACGACCACGCCATCCGGCGAGGCATTGGCTTTGCAGGTGACCCATCAGAATGACAAACCGTTCCGTCCGGTCAATAAAGAACAAACTCAGGCTGCGGTAAGTCTGCTGGAAAAAGCGCGCTACAGCGTGCTGGAACGTGAAGACAAACCGACAACCAGTAAACCTGGCGCTCCTTTTATTACCTCTACGCTGCAACAAGCTGCCAGCACCCGTCTTGGTTTTGGCGTGAAAAAAACCATGATGATGGCGCAGCGTTTGTATGAAGCAGGCTATATCACTTACATGCGTACCGACTCCACCAACCTGAGTCAGGACGCGGTAAATATGGTTCGCGGTTATATCAGCGATAATTTTGGTAAGAAATATCTGCCGGAAAGTCCGAATCAGTACGCCAGCAAAGAAAACTCACAGGAAGCGCACGAAGCGATTCGTCCTTCTGACGTCAATGTGATGGCGGAATCGCTGAAGGATATGGAAGCGGACGCACAGAAACTTTACCAGTTAATCTGGCGTCAGTTTGTTGCCTGTCAGATGACCCCGGCGAAATATGACTCCACGACGCTGACCGTTGGTGCGGGCGATTTCCGCCTGAAAGCACGCGGACGTATTCTGCGCTTTGATGGCTGGACGAAAGTAATGCCTGCGCTGCGTAAAGGCGATGAAGATCGTATTTTACCGGCGGTCGATAAAGGCGACTCCCTGTCGCTTGTTGAACTGACTCCGGCACAGCACTTTACCAAGCCGCCAGCCCGTTTCAGCGAAGCCTCGCTGGTTAAAGAACTGGAAAAACGCGGTATTGGTCGTCCGTCTACCTATGCGTCGATTATTTCGACCATCCAGGATCGCGGCTATGTGCGTGTGGAAAACCGTCGATTCTATGCGGAAAAAATGGGTGAAATCGTAACCGATCGCCTGGAAGAAAATTTCCGCGAATTAATGAATTACGACTTCACCGCGCAGATGGAAAACAGTCTCGACCAGGTGGCAAATCACGAAGCAGAGTGGAAAGCTGTACTGGATCACTTCTTCTCGGATTTCACCCAACAGCTTGATAAAGCGGAAAAAGATCCGGAAGAGGGCGGTATGCGTCCAAACCAGATGGTTTTGACCAGCATTGACTGCCCTACCTGTGGCCGCAAAATGGGTATTCGTACAGCGAGCACCGGGGTATTCCTTGGCTGTTCTGGCTATGCGCTGCCGCCGAAAGAGCGTTGCAAAACCACCATTAACCTGGTGCCGGAAAACGAAGTACTGAACGTACTGGAAGGCGAAGACGCTGAAACTAACGCCCTGCGCGCCAAACGTCGTTGCCCGAAATGCGGCACGGCGATGGACAGCTATCTCATCGATCCAAAACGTAAGTTGCATGTTTGTGGTAATAACCCAACCTGCGATGGTTACGAGATCGAAGAGGGCGAATTCCGCATTAAAGGTTATGACGGTCCGATCGTTGAGTGTGAAAAATGTGGCTCTGAAATGCACCTGAAAATGGGGCGTTTCGGTAAATACATGGCCTGCACCAACGAAGAGTGTAAAAACACGCGTAAGATTTTACGTAACGGCGAAGTGGCGCCACCGAAAGAAGATCCGGTTCCGCTGCCAGAATTAGCGTGCGAAAAATCGGATGCTTATTTCGTGCTGCGTGACGGCGCTGCTGGAGTGTTCCTGGCTGCCAACACCTTCCCGAAATCTCGTGAAACGCGTGCGCCGCTGGTTGAAGAGCTTTATCGCTTCCGCGACCGTCTGCCGGAAAAACTGCGTTATCTGGCGGAGGCTCCGCAGCAAGATCCAGACGGTAATAAGACAATGGTTCGCTTTAGCCGTAAAACCAAACAGCAATATGTCTCTTCGGAAAAAGACGGAAAGGCAACTGGCTGGTCAGCATTTTATGTTGATGGCAAATGGGTTGAAGGGAAAAAATAACCTTTAAGTCTGTCGGGTTTTTATAAACAAAGGGTCGCAAAAGCGGCCCTTTTTCATTGCATATTATTTTTTCTACACACCTATACACTAAAGCTATAAATGATATAGTGGTTATAGTTATCACTTTTTTTATTATTAAATCGTATTAGTCACCCGCCAGGTGTGGCGAAAAAACGATGTTCTGATGGCGTCTAATTGGATGGTTTAACATGAAATTACAACAACTTCGCTATATTGTTGAGGTAGTCAATCATAACCTGAATGTCTCCTCAACGGCTGAAGGACTTTACACATCACAACCCGGGATCAGTAAGCAAGTCAGAATGTTGGAAGATGAACTGGGCATTCAAATTTTTTCCCGTAGCGGTAAGCACCTGACGCAGGTAACCCCCGCAGGGCAGGAAATTATTCGTATTGCTCGTGAAGTGTTGTCAAAGGTCGACGCCATTAAATCGGTAGCCGGTGAACACACCTGGCCTGATAAAGGTTCGCTATATATTGCCACTACCCATACTCAGGCACGTTATGCGCTGCCAAATGTCATTAAAGGCTTTATCGAGCGTTATCCTCGCGTTTCTTTGCATATGCATCAGGGCTCGCCGACACAAATTGCTGATGCAGTCTCTAAAGGTAATGCCGATTTCGCAATCGCCACGGAAGCCCTGCATTTATATGAAGATTTAGTGATGTTGCCGTGCTACCACTGGAACCGGGCCATTGTGGTAACCCCGGATCATCCTCTGGCGGGCAAAAAGGAAATCACGATTGAAGAACTGGCGCAGTATCCGCTAGTAACCTATACCTTCGGCTTTACCGGCCGTTCCGAACTGGACACAGCGTTTAACCGCGCAGGCCTGACGCCGCGAATTGTCTTCACAGCAACTGATGCTGACGTCATTAAAACCTACGTTCGTCTTGGGCTGGGAGTAGGGGTCATTGCCAGCATGGCGGTCGATCCGGTTTCAGACCCCGATCTGGTGCGTGTCGATGCACATGATATCTTCAGCCACAGCACAACTAAAATTGGTTTTCGCCGTAGTACGTTTTTACGCAGCTATATGTATGATTTCATTCAGCGTTTTGCGCCGCATTTAACGCGAGACGTCGTTGATGCCGCCGTAGCACTGCGTTCCAATGAAGAAATTGAAGTCATGTTCAAAGATATCAAATTGCCAGAAAAATAATTACCCACGTTATTTCCGGCATCTTTTTATGTGACAAAGGTGCCGGAATATATTCTCTATTCCTTTTTATTTGTTAGTCGCTCACAATATAAATATCCACAAAATTTTTATGGCAAATCGAGCATAAAGTAGTGTCTATTTATCCGCGTTGCAAACTCCACTCTTCAAATATCTATTTCAGGTCAAAAGATTGAATTATTCACTGGAAACGATTCGTAAATTCGCTGGATTTTTGACTAAAGTTTCATTAGGATTTGTCCTATCATTTGATTAATTATAGCAATCGTTTAGCGTCTTTCTGATAAGTGATGGCGATTATATGAGGTTAGCAATGCCTTCTGGAAATCAGGCCCCCCGCCGGGACCCTGAATTAAAACGCAAAGCCTGGCTTGCGGTATTTCTTGGTTCTGCGCTCTTTTGGGTGGTTGTTGCACTGCTGATTTGGAAAGTGTGGGGATAACTATGGTCGTTCAGGAGCAACATCAGGAACCGTCACCATTATGTCAGCAGAATGACAATGCAACGGAAACGAAACGGGATTGTTCCGTCGTTATACCCCATAGCTGGAAACTAACACCGCAACAGCAAGCCTTTATAGAGATGTTTGCTGAAGATGATCAGCAGAAACAATAATTATCATCATTCTTGTTACCCAATATATTAATGAATATAACGGCTTTTAATACACCACAGCAATAACCGGTTGAGTTATCTCAACATAAAGTAATAACAGTTAAGGGTGTAGCCTATGATCACTACAAATACGAAATACTGGTCCTGGATGGGCGCATTTTCTCTGTCGATGCTCTTCTGGGCCGAACTCCTCTGGATCGTTACTCACTGATCCCTGACCTCGCTGCGGCGGGGTTTTCTTTTGCGTTGCCACAAGGTTTCTCCTCTTTTATTAATTTGGGTTGTTATCAAATCGTTACGCGATGTTTGTGTTATCTTTAATATTCACCCTGAAGAGAATCAGGGCATCGCAACCCTGTTATTAAGGAGGAGCTATGTCGTCAACCCTACGAGAAGCCAGTAAGGACTCGTTGCAGGCCAAAGATAAAACTTACCACTACTACAGCCTGCCGCTTGCTGCCAAATCACTGGGCGATATCACCCGTCTGCCCAAGTCACTCAAAGTTCTGCTCGAAAACCTGCTGCGCTGGCAGGATGGCAATTCGGTCACCGAAGAAGATATTCATGCGCTGGCGGGATGGCTGAAAAATGCCCATGCCGATCGCGAAATTGCCTACCGTCCAGCCAGGGTGCTGATGCAGGATTTTACCGGCGTACCTGCTGTTGTTGATCTTGCGGCGATGCGGGAAGCAGTAAAACGTCTCGGTGGCGATACCGCGAAGGTGAATCCGCTCTCACCGGTCGATCTGGTGATTGACCACTCGGTTACCGTCGATCGCTTTGGCGATGATGAGGCATTTGAGGAAAACGTACGCCTGGAAATGGAGCGCAACCACGAGCGTTATGTGTTTCTGAAATGGGGGCAACAGGCGTTCAGTCGTTTTAGCGTTGTGCCACCAGGCACTGGGATTTGCCACCAGGTGAACCTTGAATATCTCGGCAAAGCGGTGTGGAGTGAATTGCAGGAGGGGGAATGGATTGCTTATCCGGATACGCTCGTCGGCACCGACTCGCACACAACCATGATTAACGGTCTTGGTGTGTTGGGCTGGGGCGTTGGTGGAATCGAAGCGGAAGCGGCGATGTTAGGTCAGCCAGTTTCCATGCTTATTCCTGATGTGGTGGGCTTTAAACTCACCGGTAAACTGCGTGAAGGTATTACTGCCACCGACCTGGTGCTGACCGTTACTCAGATGCTACGTAAACATGGCGTAGTAGGTAAATTCGTCGAATTTTACGGTGATGGTCTGGATTCACTGCCACTGGCGGATCGTGCAACCATTGCCAATATGTCGCCGGAATATGGTGCGACCTGCGGCTTCTTCCCAATCGATGCTGTCACTCTCGATTACATGCGGTTAAGCGGCCGTAGTGAAGACCAGGTTGAACTGGTTGAGAAATATGCTAAAGCGCAGGGGATGTGGCGGAACGCAGGTGATGAACCGGTGTTTACCAGTACGCTTGAATTGAATATGAACGACGTAGTCGCTAGTCTTGCCGGTCCAAAGCGTCCACAAGATCGTGTTGCGCTGCCTGATGTGCCAAAAGCTTTTGCCGCCAGTAACGAACTGGAAGTCAACGCCACGCATAAAGATCGCCAGCCGGTCGATTATGTTATGAACGGGCATCAGTATCAGTTGCCTGATGGTGCAGTGGTTATTGCTGCGATAACGTCGTGTACCAATACCTCTAACCCCAGCGTGCTGATGGCGGCCGGATTACTGGCGAAAAAAGCCGTCACCCTGGGGCTGAAACGACAACCGTGGGTCAAAGCGTCTCTCGCGCCTGGCTCGAAAGTGGTTTCTGACTATCTGGCAAAAGCCAAACTGACGCCGTATCTTGATGAACTGGGCTTTAACCTTGTGGGCTATGGTTGTACCACCTGTATTGGTAACTCTGGTCCGTTGCCCGATCCTATCGAAACCGCGATCAAAAAGGGCGATTTAACCGTTGGCGCGGTGCTGTCTGGCAACCGTAACTTTGAAGGACGTATTCATCCGCTGGTTAAAACCAACTGGTTGGCTTCGCCGCCGCTGGTGGTTGCCTATGCACTGGCGGGCAATATGAATATCAACCTGGCTTCCGAACCTCTGGGGCACGATCGTAAAGGCGATCCGGTATATCTGAAAGATATCTGGCCATCGGCTCAAGAGATTGCTCGCGCTGTTGCGCAAGTCTCCACTGAAATGTTCCGTAAGGAGTACGCGGAAGTTTTCGAAGGGACTGCGGAGTGGAAGGAGATTAAGGTTGTACGATCAGATACCTACGGATGGCAGGATGATTCGACCTACATTCGCTTATCGCCTTTCTTTGATGAAATGCAGGCAACCCCTGCGCCAGTGGAAGATATTCACGGCGCGCGAATTCTGGCAATGCTGGGTGATTCGGTTACCACTGACCATATCTCTCCGGCAGGCAGCATTAAGCCTGATAGCCCCGCGGGTCGATATCTACAAGGTCGTGGTGTTGAGCGTAAAGATTTTAACTCCTACGGTTCGCGTCGTGGTAACCATGAAGTGATGATGCGCGGCACGTTCGCCAATATTCGCATTCGTAACGAAATGGTGCCTGGTGTTGAAGGGGGGATGACGCGCCATCTACCAGGCAATGATGTTATCTCTATTTATGATGCGGCGATGCGCTATCAGCAAGAGAAAACACCGCTGGCGGTAATTGCCGGGAAAGAATATGGGTCAGGTTCGAGTCGAGACTGGGCGGCAAAAGGCCCGCGTCTGCTCGGTATTCGCGTGGTGATTGCAGAATCGTTTGAACGTATTCACCGTTCGAATTTAATCGGCATGGGTATTTTGCCGCTGGAGTTCCCGCAAGGTGTGACGCGTAAATCGTTAGGGCTGACGGGGGAAGAGAAGATTGATATTGCCGATCTGCAAAATCTGCAACCTGGCGCTACGGTTCCTGTGACACTAACGCGAGCTGATGGTGTGCAGGACGTTGTGCCGTGCCGTTGTCGTATCGACACTGCAACAGAATTAACCTATTACCAGAACGACGGTATTTTGCATTATGTCATTCGTAATATGTTGAAGTAATTCAGCTTTATTTGCCGGATGTGGATCATCCGGCAAATATATTAAGTCTGTAGCGAACAGGGTTATTTGTTGAACAAATGGCCCATTTTCTCGGCTTTAGTATCGAGATAGTGTTCGTTATTTGGGTTACGGCCAACAATCAACGGCACGCGCTCAACAATGTTGATACCTGCTTCGGTCAGAATTTCGACTTTTTTGGGGTTGTTGGTTAACAGACGGACTTCATTAACGCCCAGTAACTTGAACATGTCGGCGCAGAGGGTGAAATCACGTTCATCAGCGGCGAAACCTAACTGATGATTGGCCTCTACAGTATCGTAACCTTGATCCTGTAACGCATAAGCACGGATTTTATTCAACAAACCGATGTTACGTCCTTCCTGACGGTGGTACAGCAAAATACCACGGCCTTCTTCGGCAATATGCGTCAGTGCCGCTTCAAGCTGGAAGCCGCAATCGCAGCGCAAGCTGAACAGGGCATCACCGGTCAGACACTCAGAATGGACGCGTGCCAGGACAGGAGTATGTCCTGAAATGTCGCCATAAACTAACGCGACATGATCGTGTCCGGTTGCCAGTTCTTCAAATCCCACCATCAGGAAATCGCCCCAGGGGGTTGGCAGTTTGGCTTCTGCCACACGTTTAAGCTGCATGAAATTCTCCAGATAATGCTGGTTCTGTATTGGCTTATTTTGCCATAACGCGAAGGGGTTCTCCTAATCACGACGCGCCAATCGTTCACTGAATGGCACAAATCTGTCAATTTTTACTGGAGCAGGCATTTTCAGTTATGATTGTGGGAATTATAAAAAGGAGAGGCCATGCGTTCGATTGCCAGACGTACCGCAGTGGGAGCTGCACTATTACTTGTAATGCCGGTAGCTGTATGGATTTCTGGCTGGCGTTGGCAACCAGGAGATCAAAGTTGGCTGTTAAAAGCGGCCTTTTGGGTCACTGAAACCGTTACTCAGCCTTGGGGCGTCATTACACATCTGATTTTATTCGCTTGGTTTCTCTGGTGTCTGCGTTTTCGCCTCAAAGCCGCAATTATGCTGTTTACCATTCTGGCTGCGGCGATCCTCATTGGACAAGGCGTGAAATCCTGGATAAAAGATAAAGTTCAGGAGCCGCGCCCCTTTGTGATATGGCTGGAAAAAACACATCATATTCCGGTTGAGGAGTTCTACACTTTAAAACGTGCGGAACGCGGAAGTTTAGTGAAAGAACAGTTGGCTGCAGAAAATAATATACCGGGCTATTTACGCTCTCACTGGCAGAAAGAGACGGGATTTGCCTTTCCTTCCGGTCACACGATGTTTGCTGCCAGTTGGGCGCTGCTGGCCGTTGGGTTACTGTGGCCGCGTCGGCGAACGTTCACCATTGCACTCTTGCTGGTTTGGGCCACGGGAGTCATGGGAAGCCGCCTACTGCTCGGGATGCATTGGCCGCGTGATTTGGTGGTGGCTACATTGATTTCGTGGGCGCTGGTGGCGGTGGCAACCTGGCTTGCACAACGAATTTGTGGGCCATTAACACCACCTCCGGAAGAAAATCGTGAGATAGCGCAACGAGAAGAAGAAAGTTAACGCTGGTTGATTTTCTGATTTTCGCCCTTAAATCACCAACAATGCACGTAGTTGCCATTTCGCAGTCGGCGTGAAAATGGTACTTTAAAGGGCTATTGCGGTAAGTTGACCATAATTTATGCGCTCTAACCACATAACGGGAAGTAATGTGAAATATTTACTCATTTTCTTATTGGTGTTGGCGATTTTCGTGATTTCGGTCACGTTAGGTGCGCAGAACGATCAACAGGTGACGTTTAACTATCTGTTAGCGCAAGGGGAGTATCGTATCTCTACTTTGCTGGCGGTATTGTTTGCTGCGGGTTTTGCTATCGGTTGGTTAATTTGCGGACTGTTCTGGCTGCGAGTTCGTGTTTCTCTGGCGCGTGCTGAACGTAAAATAAAGCGACTGGAAAACCAGCTTTCACCCGCGACTGATGTGGCGGTAGCGCCGCATGCGTCAGTGGCGAAGGAATAACCTTCTATGCTGGAGTTGTTGTTTCTGCTTTTGCCTGTAGCCGCTGCCTATGGCTGGTATATGGGCCGCAGAAGTGCGCAACAAAACAAGCAAGATGAAGCCAATCGCCTGTCACGTGATTACGTGGCGGGGGTTAACTTTCTGCTTAGCAATCAACAAGATAAGGCGGTGGACCTGTTCCTCGATATGCTCAAAGAGGATACCGGCACCGTTGAAGCCCACCTTACGCTCGGAAACTTGTTCCGATCCCGTGGCGAAGTCGATCGTGCAATTCGCATCCACCAAACTTTAATGGAAAGCGCCTCGCTGACCTATGAACAGCGCCTGTTGGCAATTCAGCAACTGGGGCGTGATTACATGGCTGCCGGATTGTACGATCGTGCGGAAGATATGTTTAATCAATTGACTGATGAAACTGACTTCCGTGTTGGCGCTTTGCAACAACTCCTGCAAATCTACCAGGCCACCAGTGAATGGCAAAAGGCGATCGATGTCGCCGAACGTTTGGTTAAACTGGGTAAAGATAAACAGCGGGTCGAAATAGCTCATTTCTATTGTGAATTAGCTCTTCAATACATTGCCAGCGAAGATCTCGATCGTGCCATGACGTTGCTGAAAAAAGGGGCGGCGGCCGACAAAAACAGCGCGCGCGTATCCATCATGATGGGGCGTGTGTTTATGGCCAAAGGCGAGTACGGCAAAGCCGTCGAAAGCCTGCAACGCGTTATTTCTCAGGACAGAGAACTGGTCAGCGAAACGCTGGAAATGCTGCAAACCTGCTATCAGCAACTGGGTAAAACTGCCGAATGGGCAGAGTTTCTCCAGCGAGCGGTGGAAGAAAATACGGGTGCTGATGCTGAACTGATGCTTGCTGACATCATTGAATCGCGTGACGGGAGCGATGCAGTTCAGGTTTATATTACGCGCCAGTTGCAACGTCACCCAACCATGCGCGTGTTCCACAAATTGATGGATTACCACCTCAATGAAGCGGAAGAAGGGCGTGCAAAAGAGAGCCTGATGGTGCTGCGCGATATGGTTGGTGAGAAGGTACGCAGTAAGCCGCGTTATCGCTGCCAGAAGTGTGGTTTTACCGCTTATACCCTTTACTGGCATTGTCCGTCCTGTCGGGCCTGGTCGACCATTAAACCAATTCGTGGTCTGGACGGCCTGTAGTTTTAAAAAAAATCAACTTTAGTTACAACATACTAATAGCTGTTATCAACAAATGTGCTTCGGTAACTCCTGTATGGAAAAGCCTGACAGGGGAGAAATCGCAACTGTTAATTTTTTATTTCCACGGGTAGAATGCACGCCGTTTACCTTTTTCGCGCCACTTCCGGTGCCCATCATCAAGAAGGTCTGGTCATGACGTTAACTGCTTCATCTTCTTCCCGCGCTGTTACGCGTTCTCCCGTCGTTGTTGCCCTTGATTATAATAATCGTGATGCTGCGCTGGCATTTGTCGACAAAATCGACCCACGCGATTGTCGTCTGAAAGTTGGCAAAGAGATGTTTACGCTGTTTGGGCCACAGTTTGTCCGTGAACTGCAAGAGCGTGGTTTTGATATCTTCCTTGACCTGAAATTTCACGACATTCCCAACACAGCAGCGCACGCCGTGGCCGCAGCGGCTGACTTAGGTGTGTGGATGGTGAATGTTCATGCCTCTGGCGGGGCGCGTATGATGACCGCAGCTCGTGAGGCGCTGGTTCCGTTTGGCAAAGACGCGCCGTTGTTAATAGCGGTAACTGTGCTGACTAGCATGGAATCAAGCGATCTGGCGGATCTCGGCGTGACACTGTCACCAGCGGATTATGCAGAGCATCTGGCGGCGCTGACACAAAAATGTGGTCTTGATGGCGTGGTGTGTTCTGCCCAGGAAGCCGTTCGTTTTAAACAAGCGTTTGGTCAGGACTTCAAACTGGTTACGCCGGGTATTCGTCCGCAGGGGAGTGATGCTGGAGACCAGCGCCGTATTATGACGCCAGAACAGGCGCTGGCAGCTGGGGTTGATTATATGGTGATTGGTCGCCCGGTGACGCAATCTGCGGATCCAGCGCAAACGCTGAAAGCGATCAACGCCTCGTTACAGCGGAGTGCATAATGAGTGATTCCAACAGCCGTCTGGTCTATTCAACGGAGACTGGACGTATCGATGAACCGAAAGTAGCCCCTGTACGCCCTAAAGGTGATGGCGTTGTGCGTATTCAACGTCAAACCAGCGGCCGCAAAGGTAAGGGTGTTTGCCTGATTACAGGTGTTGATCTCGATGAAGCTGAACTGATAAAGCTAGCGGCAGAACTGAAGAAAAAATGCGGCTGCGGAGGGTCAGTAAAAGAAGGAATTATCGAAATTCAGGGAGATAAGCGTGATTTATTAAAATCAATGCTTGAAGCGAAAGGCATGAAGGTAAAACTCGCCGGCGGTTAACAAAAAAAGCCACGAAAATATTCGTGGCTTTCGTTTATTTTACTGTGTGTATTATTCAGTTATTTCGTACTGAACAGAGTTAAGCGTATTATAATTGCGAGTCGCTAATCGACATTTATTTACGATTATTTACCGACCTGGTGACCGATAATACCACCGACTGCTGCACCGCCTAACGTACCCAGCGTGCTGCCATCAGTCAGTACTGCGCCACCTAAAGCACCTGCACCCGCACCGATTGCGGTATTACGATCTCGTTTAGACCAGTTAGAACAGGCACTCAGAGACATAGCCAGCGTAATCGCCAGAACAGCCGCGGTCATTTTTTTGCTCGTTACAAACATAATACTCTCTCCTGAATTTATGATTCACGGAAGTAAGCTCTCTTTAACTATAATAGTTAAGACGCTTTCTGAAAAAGTTATTTTCCGTGAAATCCTCTCGCGCAGGGTTATATCACGCAGGTGACAGTCACTTCCTGTTATATCGCTAATGTTAAGTTTACAACTTTGAAGTTTTAAGGACAGGTAAATAGTCTTAATTAACAACCAGGAATCATCTTAGAGCGGATGATTTGCGAAAGTGCAAATCATCCGTAGAGGAGGGGAAATTAATTGTTGATGACGTGAACCGTCAGTCTATTATGCTCAAGATGCAACAGGTGGCTGGCAGGTATCTTCGAGTCGGTAATGACCCGTTTGATTTTCTCAACAGGGCCGATGGAGTAAGAATGTACGGCACCAAATTTTGAGCTGTCCGTCAGAACTATTGCTTCGCACTCTTTTTCCAACACGGCATTGACTACGTCGGTACGCATCATGTCGCGTCCAGTAAATCCAGTTTCAGGTTGCCAGCCATCAATACCAATAAATGCCTTACTGAAATGAACCTGCTGGATACACTGACGTGTCAGAGGGCCAACCATGCTTTCGCTTTTTTTCTGGTACACGCCACCAAGTAGAATGACTTCACAGGGCGCGTCTTTCAACAAATGCGCAATGTAGCTGCTAACCGTAATGATGGTAACATCTTTCTTCTGTTCGCCTAACGTGCGAGCCAGAAGGGCATTGCTGCTGCCATTTTCAATAAAGATAGTTTCACCTGACTGAACCAGAGAGGCCGCAAACTCGGCAAGTTCACGCTTCAACGTATAATTACTCATCATCCGGGTTTCAACATCATCGCTATCAAGCGAAACTGCAAAACCATGCGCGCGGCGCAGATAACTCAGTTTTTCGAGGGTGTTGAGATCCTGGCGAATAGTAACTTCAGAAACACCAGTGGCTTTTGCCAGTTCGGTTACGCTAACCTGACCCTGGTCAATGACCATCTGTAGAATTGTTTGTTGTCGGGAATTCATCGCTGTAATTCTTATAACGTTATAATATTCAATAAAAAAGCTGACGCGCCTGGCATCCTTTTCTGCTAAATGGAAAGCCTGAAAGCACGACTGTTAAATCTCCCACGGTGCCTTCGGGATGTCTGGCGTAGATGCAGCAACCTGGCGCAAGAGTTCTGCTTTTAGTATCTCGAGATTATGGATCGCAGAGTGGTGATCGCCCGCCACAAGGATATCTAACACAATATCAATACGTTCGGCAACGCGCTGGGCATCAAATTCAGACATGAGGGCATCCTTATGGCAAATAAAGGCAAAAATGAATAATGCAAAAATTGCCACTAAAAGAGAAGCGTATAGTGGCAAAGGCTAATTATCATTCGGAAATGTGATAAATAATGAGATTATGTATCGTTAAATGTTTATATCCGTCTCTTTATGACCGCTTTAGATAACGTTTAAACCAGCGCTCGAAGGCCACGGCAGGCATTGGTTTGGCAAACAAAAATCCCTGCCTCTCATTGATGCCGTTTTTGGTTAAAAAGGCATCTTCTTTTGTGCTTTCCACGCCTTCTGCGATGACTTGCAGATTCAATGCCTGGGCGACGGCGACAATCGCGCGCACTAATGACTGCGAGACAGGTTGTTTGTGAATATTACGGACAAAAGCCTGGTCAAGTTTAATCGCATCAATGGGAAAGCGGGCAAGTTGCGAAAGCGAAGAATAGCCGGTGCCAAAATCATCCAAATGCACTTGCGCGCCTAACTGACTAAATTGCTGGATAACGGAGAGGGCGAGTTCATCATTTTCTATCAGACAGCTTTCAGTTAACTCGATATCAATAGGGCAGTATTCAAAATTCAGTTTTTGAAGAACCTGCTTCAGATCGGTAAAAAGAGTTTGATCGGCAAACTGGCGCGCAGAGATGTTAACCGCTACCCGCAGATTAATGCCTTTATCACGCCATTTCGCCACCTGACGCACCACATCGAGAATCACCCAACGTCCTAATGGAACAATTAGTCCAGACTCTTCGGCATAGGAAATAAAGTCTAACGGGGGAATGAGTCCGCGTTCAGGCGACTGCCAGCGCACCAACGCTTCCAGGCTTCGTACTTCACCGCGCCAGGTGATTTTCGGTTGATAATGAATCACTAACTGATCGTTTTCCAGCGCCTTACGCAGGTTGGTATCAAGCCAAAGATATTCGAAAACCCGTTGGTTCATTTCTGGCGAAAAAACACAGAACTGTCCGCGCCCACCTTCTTTTGCGGTGTACATTGCGGTATCGGCATGGCGAATAATGGCAGCGCTGTCCATACCATGTTGTGGCGAAAGTGAAATACCGACTGAACAGCCGGTATAGACTTCAATTAAACCAATGCGGAAGGGTTGGCGAAGTCGGGTTAAAATACGCGATGCCATCGCTTCCAGTGCGCTTTGTGAAGTATTGGGTGCTAGTACCAGAAACTCATCCCCGCCAGGACGCGCCAGCACCTGATCCTGTTCAAGGCAGCTTAAAATGGCCAGTGACACCTCACGTAATAACTGGTCGCCAAATAAATGCCCGTAAGCGTCGTTTACCTTTTTAAAATTGTCTAAATCAAGATATACAACACCAACCTTACAGTCGTTAGCTTGATCAATGGCATGATCGATTAACGCCTGCATGGCGTTACGATTCGGTAGTCCAGTGATGCTGTCGGTATTTGCCAGTATGCGAAGTCGTTCCTGGGCGCGACGCTCTTCGGTAATATCGGTGCCGGAACAGATTAAATAGATCTCATTTTTGCCGCTACCGCTGTGCACAAATTTGTTGCGAAACAGAAATAGCCGTTGACCTTTGCGCGTTGGTATCCAGAGCTCAATTTCATAAGCATTACCGCTGCGAAAAAAGCCACGGTTATTGCGGCTGGATGCTGCAGCTTCACGACGGCTCATAAACAGCTTAAATACGCTTTGCCCAATGACATCGTGCTCTTTGAAACCTGTGTATTCTTCACATAATCGGTTAAACCGTTGGATATTTCCCCGGCTGTCAAGAATGACTATCGCGGAATGAGCTTCAGACACTACCTGTTCAGCAAAAGAGAGTCCATGCGATAAATCGCGGGCTACTGCCAGTGTGTCATGCCATGCAGACGCGTTGCCGCCCCATTCGCGCTTATTGATTTTTCGTCCAACCAGATGCACAGAAAGATCGCTCTCATTGACGGTCAGACTCATCATCAAGCTGGAAGTGATGACCGTCATTTCCCTGATGCGAGCAGCCTGTTCGGCAGATAACTGCAAAGTACGTTCAGGTTCTGTGGTTTCGGTGGTGGAAAAGCGCAAAACATCGCTGCTTTCCGATAAACGCCAGTATGGATTGTGCGATCCGAGAAAGTTGTACAACGTTGTGGACTCCCTAACTGTTTTCATGAAGCGTGTCTTCCGGTTAACAGCGGAGTTCGCGATTAAAAGAAAGGTCCAACATGAATTACATAAAATTAGCGATGGCTAAACGTATTGTTTTATTTATATATTTATTTGTAATCCAGTTTTGGAAAAACGCCAGTTTACAAACGAAAGTCTGTGAAAAAAATCTGGGGGGATAAAAATGAATGCGGAGACGAGTCAAGTAAACGGCCCATCCGTAATGAATGGGCCGCAAAAGAATATTACGCTACCGGACGAGCAATAATGCTGCGAGTTTCCATACGAACTTCGGCAATAGTGACGTCGATAACATCGGTTACCTTGTAAACCGTTTCACCTTTAATTTGCACGGTGCCATTTTCCTGACTGCAAACCAGTTCATCACGCACAGCGTGTAAGAAAGGCGCAGGAATAAAAGCGATAGCGCCGTTATCAACCAGACGCACACGCATGCCGCCACGGCTGATATCGACAATTTCCGCCGCAAAACGGGTGTCGGTCCCGGCTTTGTCTTTCAGGAAGCGTGCGTATAACCAATCACCGACATCACGTTCCGCCATCCGGTTAAGACGACGACGCTCTGCCATTTGGACGGTGATTTCATCCTGCGGACGCGTCGCCGTTTCGCCTTTAATGATCGCTTTTAGCAGACGATGGTTGATCATATCGCCATATTTACGGATCGGTGAGGTCCAGGTGGCATACGCTTCCAGGCCGAGGCCAAAATGAGGGCCTGGTTCAATGCTGATTTCGGCAAAGGATTGGAAACGACGAATACGGCTGTCGAGGAAACCGGTCGGTTGCGCATCCAGTTCGCGACGCAGTTTGCAGAAACCATCCAGCGTGAGCACTTCTTCAGCATCGACATGCAGACCGTGCGTTTTTAGCAATGCTGCCAGCGCTTCAGCATTTGCCGGATCAAAGCCCATATGCACGTTATAGATGCCAAAACCGAGCTTATCGCGCAGTACGCGGGCCGCACAAATGTTAGCGGCGATCATCGCTTCTTCGACAATACGGTTGGCAATGCGACGAGGCTCGGCGACGATATCCAGCACTTCACCTTTTTCATCGAGAATAAAACGGTAATCCGGGCGATCTTTAAACACCAGTGCATGGTTATGGCGCCACTCGCCGCGACGTTGACAAATTTGCGCCAGGAGGCGAATTTGTTCGGCAATGGCCTCATTTTCTGGCTGCCAGTCGCCGGTGTTTTCCAGCCAGTCGGAAACCTGGTCATAAATCAGTTTCGCTTTGGACTCGATGGTTGCGGCAAAGAACTCGATATTGTCTTCAATGGTGCCATCTGCGGAGAGCGTCATCCGACACGCCAGTACCGGGCGAACTTCATTGGCGCGCAGTGAGCAGAGATCGTCGGAAAGCTCACGCGGCAGCATTGGGATGTTGAAACCTGGCAGATAGTTGGTGAATGCACGAACTTTTGCCGCTTTGTCCAGTTTACTACCTTCTGCAATCCACGCGGTTGGATCGGCAATCGCCACGATCAGTTGCAGTTTGTCATCCGGGAGCGCCTTCGCGAAGAGGGCGTCATCCATATCTTCCGTGCTGGCGCTATCGATGGTGACAAAATCCAGTGCAGTCAGATCTTCGCGCACCAGACCTTCGTCGAGCATTTCAGTAGCAACGCCGTTCGGCGCTTCTTTTTCCAGGTTATGACGCGCCAGAGTTACCCACCACGGCACGAAGTGATCGTCGCCAAAAGTGATGTACTGCGTGAGTTCTGCATAGAAAGAACGATCGCCTTTCAATGGATGACGGCGCATTTCGGCAACTGCCCAGTCGCCTTCTTTGAATTCATGTGTCAGGCCACGGGCTGCGCGGCAAGGAATGGCATCTTTCAATAATGGATGATCAGGGACAATGGCCAGACGGTCATTCTTGCCCTGAACTTTACCCACGAAGCGGGTTAGAAAAGGTTCAACCAGTTCTTCTGGTTCGGCAGATTCACGATCTTTTTCGCTGTGGATGACTGCGATAATTCTGTCGCCATGCATCACTTTTTTCATTTGCGGCGGCGGAATGAAATAACTTTTCTGTGCATCGACTTCCAGGAAGCCAAAGCCTTTTTCAGTGGCTTTTACCACCCCTTCAGCGCGGGGCGTCTGGGAATGCAGTTGCTGTTTAAGCTGCGCTAGCAGCGGGTTGTCCTGAAACATAATTGTCTATTTTGGTGGCCATTAGAGCGGCTGACAGTTTTACGCGATTCTGTCTGACGCAGCAAGGTTAATATGTTTCACCCAACGCGATTTTTAAGCGATTGATCCAGCCACAAAGCCCGCTCCATACCAACAAATTAATAACCTGCGTTGATGATATTTCGTGTTCGAGTAATGGGCTGAACTGGGCGGCGCTAAAGCGATCGGGTGCTCGGGTCAGCCATTGTATCGCCTGAACGGTAGCGCGCTCAACACAATGGCTATCAGCCCACCGATTAATTTCATTTTCGCCCTGACGTAGAATGAGGATTGCCTCTTTATATTCTGCTGTTGAATATGTTTGGCTAGCGAAGCAAGCGGTGCTGCCATTAATCCGCGCGGTTAACAACGTCGCAAGTTGATGGTTGGTTTTGGCGCTAACCAATGTGCTGGCGAATAGCTCCTCAAGGCGTGAAAGTAGAGCTGGGTGAAGATTGAGTATTTCGGTCAGTTGGCTGAGTTCAACCGACGAACTATTCACCGCATCTTCAGGTAATTTTTCTACGGCGTAGCAGGTACGCCAGCGAGTTGATTCATTCGCAAACAGTGAGGCATCGGCGTAGTTTTGCATCTCCAGACCGGGTAGCCAACGAACGGGTTGCTCGAGATAAGCCTGCAATGTGGCAATCACTCGCGCCTGAAAACCGACAAAGCCAATAATTTGGTTAATGAACACACAGTCCCAGGCGGTAAGGCCGACATCTTTAAGATGCTCACGGGACCGACCGTCGATAATAGATGGAGAGAAGGCCAGTTGGCGGGCATATTGTGTGATTTGCGCCAGCCGATGATTACTTTCCCTGGAGGGATCCGGTCCGGGAAGTGGTGTCAGGCGCGCGGAATAGTAGTTGCACAACCGCTGGACGCCGCAGACCTGAGCAACCGTCAGGGCTGTAGACAGGCGTTCATAAGCGGTGAATGTCTGCAAGCGGGTCACGGCCAGCTGATCCGGGAACAACGCTCCGGCGAGTGCACGTGCGGGTGCCAGCCATGACTGAAAGGGGGCCAGCGTTTGTTCCTCAAGAATCACGTCGAGCAAAAAAGGGTCGTTGACCTTTGCGGCTTCGGGTACAAGTGGCAGAACGTTATGCTCTGAAGTGCTGGATTGGATTTCATGATACCAGTGGCTTTTGCCTGAACTATGGCGTTGTTCCATGGGCGCTCCTTGGTCATAACGGAAATCGTTATCCTGACGCAAGGCGGGAAGGGGAGAAAGACGGATCGGCGATAACAAATATCAGAAAGGTATAACAGAGAAAATGGGCGGCAGAACGCCGCCCATCTTGACCAACAGAACGATTATTTCAGTTCCAGTTCGTTCATTGCAGCGATGCTGAAACCGCCGTCAACGTGGACCACTTCACCGGAGATACCGGCAGAGAGATCGGAGCACAGGAACGCTGCGGAGTTACCCACATCTTCGATGGTAACGGTACGACGAATCGGCGTAACGGCTTCGCAGTGTGCCAGCATTTTACGGAAGTCTTTGATGCCGGAAGCGGCCAGCGTACGGATCGGACCTGCGGAAATGGCGTTAACACGCACACCTTCCGGCCCCATCGCGTTAGCCATATAGCGCACGTTAGCTTCCAGAGATGCTTTTGCCAGACCCATAACGTTGTAGTTCGGGATAGCGCGCTCAGCGCCCAGGTAGGAAAGGGTCAGCAGAGCAGAGCCCGGATTCAGCATGGAGCGGCAAGCTTTTGCCATTGCAACGAAGCTGTAGGAGCTAATGTCGTGGGCAATTTTGAAGCCTTCACGCGTTACGGCGTTAACATAGTCGCCATCCAGCTGATCGCCAGGTGCAAAACCAATAGAGTGTACGAAACCGTCAAATTTCGGCCAAACTTTACCCAGTTCAGCGAACATGGTGTCGATGCTGGCATCTTCGGCAACATCGCACTGCAGAACGATGTCAGAACCTAATTGAGCGGCAAATTCTTCTACGCGGCCTTTCAGTTTGTCGTTCTGGTAGGTGAATGCCAGTTCAGCTCCTTCGCGGTGCATCGCCTGAGCGATACCGTAGGCGATGGACAGTTTGCTGGCAACACCGGTTACCAGAATGCGCTTACCGGAAAGAAAACCCATAGCTTTAATCCTTATTGTTGATGCTTGTTGTGCCTGAAAATCAGGCGATTCGTCGTTTTAGTAAACAGTACGAACAGATAAACGGTTATTATAATCAACCTGGCTGTGGGTGGCTATAGTTGCGCTTTCTGTACCGGAGAGAATCAGCAGTCCAGAGCATTTTGCGACGCCTGCAAGGGGCCGATTGTGGAAATATCTTATAGCGTCTGGCTTTAAAACTATTCGTATTACTTCCGGTAAGTTTGATGATAAAACAGACGCGGATTTATCAGGTCCGGCGTTTGTTGTGTCATCGGCGATTAATAATCTGGCGCCAATCAGTCGCTGTCTTATCTCTGACAAATAGCCCCAATTTAATATTGTCAACTATCTTCACAGAATCTCCACAATCTCTTCATTATCAGAATATACACCATGAATAAGATAAAAATACTTTCCCTCACTTTGGAGAAATGTATAATTGGCAAAAATGAGAATGATCGTTCTCACTAAGTGGAAGGACAGGAGACAGAAATGACCAGCAAGCTGGAGATACGTCACAAACAGCGTCAGGATGAAATCATCAACGCCGCCCGTCGGTGTTTTCGTCGCTGCGGTTTTCACGCCGCCAGTATGTCGCAAATTGCCAGCGAAGCTCAGCTTAGCGTGGGTCAGATATATCGTTACTTCGCCAATAAAGACGCCATTATTGAAGAGATGGTTCGCCGTATCATCGACTTTCGTATTGCCCAGATGGACATTGACGCGCGTACCGATCACTTCCCGGAAGTTCTTGCTTTGCGGAAATCCTTAAATGAGGACGACGACGCGTTGATGCTGGAAGTGGCTGCAGAAGCCACACGCAACCCACGGGTGATGGCGATGCTCGAGGAAGCTGACGCCAGAATGTTCGCTAACGGTTGTGCACATATGAAAAGAATGCATCCCCATCTTAGCGATGAGCACATTCGTTGCTGCGTTGAAGTGCTTGCCACCATGATGGAAGGTACGGTTTATCGTCGCTTAACACCGCAAAAAAGCGATCCCCAACGTCTGCAAAAAATATATCAGGACATTGTTAGCATGTTGATAAATTAATAAGAAAAGAATTAACCGATAGTGGGGGATATTAATCCCCCTTATTTCATTGCGAAATTCATTTCGCGATGCGGGTCGTTATATCTGAATATCCCTGGCATATCCTCATTGATTTTAATGGGGAGGGTATTGTTCACCCTGGAGAAAATAATGAAGTATATAGCAACGTCTGTAGTGGCAATGCTACTCTTATCTGGTTGTGATAATACGCAAAATAACAATTCATCCCCGTCGGAAACAGAAGTGGGCGTTGTTACGCTCAAATCTCAACCGGTTTCGGTAGTCAGTGAATTAACCGGGCGCACCAGTGCGGCACTCAGTGCTGAAGTACGTCCGCAGGTTGGGGGAATTATCCAGAAACGCCTATTTACTGAAGGCGATTTAGTTAAGGCCGGACAACCATTGTACCAAATTGATGCGGCCAGTTATCGGGCGGCATGGAATGAAGCCCAGGCAGCATTACAACAGGCACAGGCACTGGTAAAAGCCGATTGCCAGAAAGCGCAGCGTTATGCCCGACTGGTGAAAGATAACGGTGTGTCACAACAGGATGCTGATGATGCTCAGTCTACCTGCGCACAAGATAAAGCCAGTGTTGAAGCGAAAAAAGCCGCACTGGAAACCGCGCGCATTAATCTTGACTGGACCACGGTAACCGCGCCGATTTCGGGGCGTATTGGCATTTCGTCGGTGACCCCTGGCGCACTGGTGACCGCGTCGCAGGATACGGCGTTAACGACTATTCGTGGTCTGGATACAATGTATGTCGACCTCACTCGCTCCAGTGTCGATTTATTACGTCTGCGTAAACAGTCACTGGCGACCAACAGTGACACCATGAGCGTCTCACTTATTCTGGAAGATGGCACAACCTACAGCGAAAAAGGGCGTCTGGAACTCACCGAAGTCGCTGTGGATGAGTCTACCGGCTCGGTGACATTACGGGCGATTTTCCCCAATCCACAACAACAGTTATTACCAGGCATGTTTGTTCGCGCTCGTGTCGATGAAGGCGTGATGGAAGACGCTATTCTCGCGCCTCAACAGGGCGTCACGCGCGATGCTAAAGGCAATGCAACTGCGCTGGTGGTGAATAAAGACAATAAAGTAGAGCAGCGAACGCTCGAAACGGGAGAAACGTATGGTGATAAATGGCTGGTGCTGAACGGCCTGCATAACGGCGACCGACTGATTGTTGAAGGTTCTGCAAAAGTCACTTCAGGGCAGACGGTCAAGGCTGTTGAAGTTCAGGCTAATGGAGGCAACGCCTGATGTTTTCGCGCTTTTTTGTTCGTCGTCCGGTCTTTGCCTGGGTTATCGCCATTTTGATTATGTTGGCGGGTATTCTGGCCATTCGCACATTACCCGTCGCGCAATATCCTGACGTTGCGCCGCCGACCATAAAAATTTCAGCCACTTATACCGGTGCTTCAGCCGAAACGCTGGAGAACAGTGTGACCCAGGTTATCGAACAGCAACTCACCGGGCTGGATAATTTGCTCTATTTCAGCTCAACCAGCAGCTCTGATGGTTCGGTCAGTATTAATGTGACCTTTGAACAAGGTACCGATCCCGACACTGCACAGGTTCAGGTGCAGAATAAAATTCAGCAGGCTGAGTCACGCTTACCGAGTGAAGTGCAGCAAACGGGCGTCACAGTGGAAAAATCACAAAGCAACTTTTTGCTGATTGCTGCCGTGTATGACACCACTGACAAAGCCTCCAGTTCGGATATCGCCGACTGGTTGGTCAGTAACGTTCAGGACCCGCTGGCGCGCGTTGAAGGTGTGGGGAGTCTGCAAGTTTTTGGAGCTGAATATGCTATGCGCATTTGGCTTGACCCGGCCAAACTGGCGTCTTACTCGCTGATGCCTTCAGACGTGCAAAGTGCTATCGAAGCGCAAAACGTGCAGGTTACTGCCGGGAAAATTGGGGCATTGCCCTCGCCGAATACTCAGCAACTGACGGCGACAGTACGTGCGCAGTCTCGTTTGCAGACGGTGGATCAGTTCAAAAATATTATCGTGAAAAGCCAGTCAGACGGCGCAGTTGTTCGCATAAAAGATGTGGCTCGCGTCGAGATGGGCAGTGAAGATTATACCGCGATCGGCAAACTTAACGGTCACCCGTCTGCCGGGGTTGCTGTAATGCTTTCGCCCGGTGCGAATGCGCTGAATACGGCGACGCTGGTCAAGGATAAAATTGCAGAGTTTCAGCGGAACATGCCGCAGGGATACGACATCGCATACCCGAAAGACAGCACTGAATTTATTAAAATCTCCGTAGAGGACGTAATTCAGACACTGTTTGAAGCCATCGTACTGGTGGTTTGCGTGATGTATTTATTCCTGCAAAACCTGCGTGCCACACTGATTCCGGCGTTAGCTGTCCCCGTCGTTTTGCTGGGCACATTCGGCGTTCTTGCGTTGTTTGGTTATTCGATTAATACCCTGACGTTGTTTGCAATGGTGCTGGCGATCGGCTTGTTGGTGGACGATGCCATTGTGGTGGTGGAGAACGTCGAACGCATTATGCGTGACGAAGGGTTGCCCGCGCGTGAAGCCACGGAAAAATCAATGGGCGAGATTTCTGGCGCACTGGTTGCTATTGCGCTGGTGTTGTCAGCCGTATTCCTGCCGATGGCCTTCTTTGGGGGATCTACGGGAGTAATTTATCGTCAGTTTTCGATAACCATTATCTCCGCAATGCTGCTTTCCGTGGTGGTGGCATTGACCTTGACTCCCGCGCTGTGCGGTTCCGTCCTTCAGCATGTTCCGCCGCATAAAAAAGGCTTTTTCGGCGCATTTAACCGCTTTTACCGCCGTACTGAAGATAAATATCAGCGAGGCGTAATTTATGTCCTGCGCCGTGCTGCCCGAACGATGGGTGTTTATGTCGTGCTGGGTGGCGGAATGGCCCTGATGATGTGGAAACTGCCGGGCAGTTTCTTACCCACTGAAGACCAGGGCGAAATCATGGTGCAGTACACGCTGCCAGCTGGGGCGACCGCGGCTCGTACAGCAGAAGTGAATCGCAAGATTGTTGACTGGTTCCTGGTAAACGAAAAAGCAAATACCGATGTCATCTTTACCGTTGATGGTTTCAGTTTTAGCGGCAGCGGACAGAATACCGGGATGGCGTTTGTCTCGTTGAAAAACTGGTCACAACGTAAAGGGGCAGAAAATACCGCCCAGGCTATCGCCTTACGGGCAACCAAAGAGTTGGGGGCAATTCGTGATGCAACGGTATTTGCCATGACGCCGCCTGCAGTTGATGGTCTGGGGCATAGCAATGGCTTTACGTTTGAATTAATGGCAAGTGGTGCGACTGACCGCGAAACCTTGCTTAAAATGCGTAATCAGTTGATTGAGCAGGCTAATCAAAGCCCTGAGCTGATTTCTGTACGTGCCAATGACCTGCCGCAAATGCCGCAATTGCAGGTAGATATCGATAACAATAAAGCCGTATCGCTGGGGTTGAGCTTAAGTGATGTCACCGACACGCTGGCAAGCGCGTGGGGCGGTACTTATGTGAATGACTTTATTGACCGTGGTCGTGTGAAGAAAGTCTACATTCAGGGCGACAGTGAATTTCGTTCTGCGCCGTCAGATTTAGGAAAATGGTTTGTGCGCGGTAGCGATAACGCCATGACACCGTTCTCTGCTTTTGCCACTACGCGTTGGATCTATGGCCCGGAAAAACTGGTGCGCTACAACGGTTCTGCGGCCTATGAAATTCAGGGCGAAAACGCGACTGGCTTTAGTTCCGGCGATGCAATGACAAAAATGGAGGAACTGGCAAACAGTCTTCCTGCGGGAACGACCTGGGCCTGGAGTGGTTTGTCATTGCAGGAGAA
Source organism: Escherichia sp. E13S3 (assembly GCF_004212325.1). Lineage (NCBI taxonomy): Bacteria > Pseudomonadati > Pseudomonadota > Gammaproteobacteria > Enterobacterales > Enterobacteriaceae > Escherichia > Escherichia sp. E13S3. Next base: position 110,033 of record NZ_RHJR01000012.1, on the reverse strand, counting down.
ACTGGCCAGTGGTCAGGCATTAAGTCTGTACGCAGTCTCTATTCTGGTGGTTTTCCTCTGTCTTGCAGCCCTGTACGAAAGCTGGTCAGTTCCGTTCTCGGTCATTCTGGTGATCCCACTGGGGCTTCTTGGCGCGGCGCTGGCGGCCTGGATGCGTGATTTAAACAACGATGTTTACTTCCAGGTGGCGCTATTAACCACTATCGGCTTGTCGTCGAAAAACGCCATTCTGATTGTGGAATTTGCTGAAGCGGCAGTTGCTGAGGGCCATTCCCTGAGTCGGGCGGCATTACGCGCGGCGCAGACTCGTTTACGCCCAATCATCATGACCTCGCTGGCGTTTATTGCGGGGGTAATGCCGCTGGCGATGGCGACCGGCGCAGGTGCGAACAGCCGTATCGCCATTGGTACGGGCATTATTGGCGGTACGCTGACCGCTACGTTGCTGGCTATTTTCTTTGTTCCTCTGTTTTTTGTACTGGTGAAACGTTTGTTTGCCGGTAAACCGCGCCGTCAGGAGTAAGTTATGTTGCGTCGTTCTCTTATTTTTCTGGTGCTGTTGAGTGCGGGATGTGTCTCGCTCGATCCTCACTACAGCACGCCTGAATCCCCAATCCCGGCGACCTTGCCGGGAGCACAGGGCCAGGGAAAGGCAATCAGCCATGACTGGCAGCAGGTGATCCACGATCCCCGATTGCAGCAGGTGGTGACCATTGCTCTGAACAGTAACCGCGATGTGCAAAAAGCGATAGCTGATATTGACTCCGCACGGGCGCTCTATGGGCAAACTAATGCGTCGTTATTCCCGACGGTGAATGCGGCCTTAAGTTCGACCCGCAGTCGTTCGCTGACGAATGGTACGGGAACCACTGCCGAGGCTGACGGCACGGTGTCCAGTTTTACGTTAGATCTGTTTGGTCGTAATCAGAGTTTATCTCGGGCGGCGCGGGAAACCTGGCTTGCCAGTGAATTTACAGCCCAGAACACCCGTTTAACGCTGATTGCTGAAATCAGCACCGCCTGGCTGACCCTGGCGGCTGATAACAGCAATCTGGCCCTGGCAAAAGAAACGATGGCCAGTGCAGAAAACTCATTGAAAATTATCCAGCGCCAGCAACAGGTTGGCACGGCGGCAGCGACAGATGTCAGTGAGGCGATGAGTGTTTATCAGCAAGCGCGCGCCAGCGTTGCCAGCTATCAGACACAAGTGATGCAGGATAAAAATGCACTGAACTTACTGGCAGGTACAACGCTTGCGGAAAATCTGCTACCGGGAACACTGGAAAGCCTGCCGGAACAGATGATAAGCCTGGTTCCTGCGGGAGTGTCATCTGACGTTCTGCTGCGTCGCCCGGATATCCAGGAAGCGGAACATAATCTGAAGAGCGCCAATGCCGATATTGGCGCCGCGCGGGCTAACTTTTTCCCGACGATTTCGCTGACTGCCAGCGCTGGTGTTGGCAGTGACGCATTGTCATCGCTGTTCAGCCACGGAATGCAGGTCTGGTCATTTGCGCCATCGGTCACATTACCGCTGTTCACCGGCGGTAGTAATCTGGCGCAGCTTCGTTACGCAGAAGCACAAAAGCGCGGGCTCATTGCCACCTATGAGAAAACCGTTCAGAGCGCATTTAAAGATGTCGCTAACGCACTGGCGCGGCGGACCACGCTTGAAGAGCAACTGGATGCACAGCGCCAGTATGTTAAAGCTGAACAACAAACGGTCGATGTTGGCTTGCGTCGCTATCAGGCGGGTGTTGGTGATTACCTGACCGTGTTGACGGCACAGCGCAGCTTGTGGAGCGCACAGCAGGAGCTGCTGGCATTGCAACTGACTGATTTTACGAACCGGATCACGATCTGGCAGTCGCTGGGCGGCGGCATGTCATCACTCAAGTAAGGAATAGTATGGCTAGAGTCTCTCTTTCATGGGCGTTGATTCTTGGTCTTTTAGCCGGTATCGGCCCGATGTGTACCGATCTTTATTTGCCGGCATTGCCGGAGATGTCTGAGCAACTGGCGGCAACCACGACCATAACGCAATTAACGCTGACTGCATCACTGATCGGTCTTGGCGTCGGACAACTGTTATTTGGCCCTCTGAGCGACAAAATAGGGCGTAAACGTCCGTTAATCTTGTCGTTGCTATTATTTATTGTTTCTTCCATTTTGTGCGCGACAACGAACAATATTTACTGGCTGGTGGTCTGGCGTTTTATTCAAGGGATCGCGGGGGCAGGTGGTTCGGTGCTCTCTCGTTCTATTGCTCGTGACAAATATCAGGGAGTAACGCTGACCCAGTTCTTTGCGCTGTTAATGACGGTGAATGGCCTGGCACCGGTGTTGTCGCCAGTGCTGGGCGGTTATATTGTCAGCACGTTTGACTGGCGCACTTTATTCTGGGTGATGGCTGAAATTAGCACCGTACTGTTGCTGGGCTGCCTGTTATTTATCAATGAGACATTGCCAGAAAATAAAAGGGGCTCTTCATTGCTATTAACCGGACGAAGCGTGGTGCAGAACCGCCGTTTTACGCGCCTTTGCCTGATTCAAAGTTTTATGCTGGCAGGCTTGTTTGCGTACATCGGCTCTTCGTCGTTCGTGTTGCAGAAGGAATTTGGCTTTAGTCCAATGCAATTTAGCCTGGTGTTTGGCCTTAACGGCATCGGACTTATCATCGCTTCATGGATCTTCTCGCGCCTGGCGCGACGAGTTAACGCGATTATATTGCTGAGAGGTGGCCTGATAGCGGCAATTTTGTGTGCATTGCTCACGGTCTTATGCGCATGGATACAATTGCCCATTCCGGCACTGGTGGCATTATTTTTCACCATCGCATTTTGTAGCGGCATCGGCACTGTTGGCGGGGCAGAGGCTATGAGTGCAGTAGGGACGCAGGAATCTGGAACGGCGTCTGCGTTGATGGGGATGAGCATGTTTGTCTTCGGCGGTATAGCCGCGCCATTGTCGGGGCTTGGCGGAGAAACACTGTTAAAAATGAGCCTGGCAATTACGGTGTGTTATACGCTGGCATTGCTGGTTGCTCTCACCAGAATCGACAATCAAAAGTAATGAATACCTCATTCTGACGGGGATTTCCCCTGTCAGAATGAGGTGCCGAATACTAACGATCTTTACGCCACGCATCCGCCGTCAATGCTTCGCCAAAATGACCGGCGATCAGCCGTTTGGTGAGTTCATGCAGCGGCGATGCCAACACATCCGCAGTGCTACCGCGTTCGACAACTTCTCCCTGATGCATGACCAGCACCTGGTCGCTGATGTGCTTCATCATTCCGATATGCTGGGTAACATAAATATAAGAAATACCCTGTTTCTCTTGTAGCTCCAGCATCAGGTTAATTAGCTGCGAACGCATCGACATATCCAGCGAGGCGAGGGCTTCATCGGCAATAATCACTTTTGGGCGCAATATCAGCGCGCGCGCCAGACCAAGACGCTGTTTTTGCCCGGGGGCCAACATATGCGGATAGTAACTGACGTGATCCGGCAGCAGTCCGACCATACGCATTGTTTCAATAATCTGTTTGCGGCGCTGTTCTGGTTCCAGGTCTGTGTTCAAACGCAGTGGAAAATCAAGGATCTGCGAAATACGTTGACGTGGATTCAATGAAGTCGACGGATCCTGAAAAATCATGCGAATACGCTGACTGCGGAAGGAATAATCGCCAAAATGCAGCGGATGATCGTCAATCAATAACTCGCCGCTGGTTGGCTCAATCATTCCTGCCAGCATCTTTGCCAGCGTCGATTTACCGGAACCGTTCTCACCAATAATCGCCAGTGTCTGGCGTTCACGCAGCGTAAAGCTCAATGGTTTTACCGCTTCGACTGTCTGACGGCGAAACCAACCGGTCCTGTAGCGGAACGTTTTGCTTAAATTACGCACTTCGAGCAGAGTTTCTATCATCTCACTCTTTCTCCATGTTCAGCGGGAAATGACAGGCATAGAGATGATTTTTCGCCCCCATCAAACGTGGCGTCACAATGCATTCTCGTTGTGCATAAGGGCAACGCGGCCCCAGACGACAACCAATCGGTAATTGTTCCAGCAGCGGGATTGCGCCCGGCAGGGTATTGAGGCGGCTTTTATGCGGCATCGCACTGCCAAAGTCCGGTATTGCACGGATTAGTGCCTGGGTATAAGGATGATGTGGCATTGTCACCAACTCCTTACTTGGCGCGGTTTCCACTGTCTGGCCACAATAAAGCACGTTGATTTTATCCGCCCATTGGCTAAGCATTTGTAAGTCATGGCTGATAAGCAAAATAGTGGTGTTGCTGTTTTGGTTGAGACGCGTCAACAAGCGGAAAATTTGCGCCTGCGTTGTTGGCTCCATCGAGTTGGTCGGTTCGTCGGCAATCAGCAGACGCGGTTGATTTGCCAGTGCGATGGCAATCATCACTTTCTGGCATTCACCTTCGGTCAACTCGTACGGGAAACTGCGCATCGCATCTTTATGATCTTTAATCCCCACGCGGTGTAGCAACTCAATGGCGCGACGTTTGCGCCAGCCAAAACGCTGCCACCAACGGCCTTTATAGGTCCAGGCCGGGATGTTCTGCATCAACTGGCGACCCACACGTTCTGAAGGGTCAAGACACGATTGCGGTTCCTGAAAGATCATCGACACGTTGTGTCCAACCAGTTTGCGCCGTTCGCGTGCGGAGAGACGCAGCAAATCGATATCATCAAAACGCATTCGGTCAGCGGTAACACGCCAGTTATCTTTATTCACCCCACAAATCGCTTTCGCAATCAAACTTTTGCCGGAGCCGGATTCGCCAACAAGACCGCGAATCTCGCCTTCGGTTAAGGTCATACTCACGCGGTCGACGGCTTTAACCCACTCATCACCGGTTTTAAATTCAATGGTCAGGTTACGAATATCCAATAATGGCATTATTCCACCCCCGCAATAATCGCACGACGAACGCCATCGCCAAGGAGGTTAACCAACAACACGCTAATCATAATTGCCGCACCTGGCAGCATTACGGTCCACGGGGCGACATAAATCAGTTCCAGCGCGTCACCAAGCATCGCGCCCCATTCAGGCGAGGGGAGTTGCGCGCCGAGGTCAAGAAAGCCCAGCGCGGCGATATCGAGAATTGCCATCGACAATGCGCGAGTGATCTCGGTGACCAGTCCGGCGGTGATGTTAGGCATCACCGCAAACCAGAGAATATTCAGCGTCGTTGCGCCATCCAGACGGGCGGCGATAACGTACTCTTTTTCCAGTTCGTCATGAACCATGCTGTAAATCGAACGTACCATACGCGGCAGCAGTGCCAACCAGACGGCAAACATGGCGTGCGATAAACTCGGTCCGGCAAATGCTACTACGATAATCGCCAACAGCAGGGACGGAATCGCCAGCAAAGTATCCAGAATATGGTTTAGCACCGCTGACCGCAGACCGTGCGTTGCACCGGCGAAGGTGCCAAGTACCAGACCACAAATCGTCGCGGCGAGCGTCACCACAAATGCGCCCCCCACGGTAGGTGCTGCGCCACTCAATAAACGGCTTAAAACGTCGCGTCCCAGGTCGTCGGTCCCAAGGAAGAACGAGACTTCGCCATAGCGTGACCATGACGGCGGCAACAATTGATAACCAAGAAATTGCTGGTCGATGCCGTAAGGCGCAAACCAGCTACCAAAAATACACAGCACCGCCAGCCCCGCGCAGCCGTACAGGCCGACCATCGCAGCGGCGTCTCCATAGAATTTGCGCCAGGCAGTACGCAGCGTGCCCGGCGGGCGCTTTTCGCTGTATACGCTATCGTAAGGCATACCATTCCTTATGTTTCAGAGGGTTAGCCATGGCACCCAAAATATCAGATATCACGTTAATAATAATGACCAATGAACCACACACCATCACTCCGGCGGAAATGGCTGCGTAATCCTGCTGGCGGATGGCGTTAATTAACCAGCGCCCTAAACCCGGCCAGCTAAAAACCATTTCGGTGATCATCGCCAGCGTCAGCATGGTGGAAAACTGCAAGCCCAGGCGAGGAATAACCGGAGGTAACGCGTTATGCAGCACGTGGCGACGCAAAATAGTAAAGCGCGACAAACCGCGAGTCGCCGCCGCTTTCACATAGTTTTGGTCATAGACTTCGATGGTGCTGATACGCATCAATCGGATCACTTCAGTTGTTGGCGCAACCGACAGGGTAATCACCGGTAGCACCATATGGCGAAGTGCGCTCATGATCATTTCGTCCCGCCACGGTGAGTCCGAAAGCCAGGCATCAATTAACGCAAAGCCGGTAATTGGTTTCACTTCATAGAGCAGATCGAAACGCCCTGAAACGGGCAGCCAACCTAGCGTGAGTGAACAAAACAGCGTCAACAGAAGCGCCAGCCAGAACACCGGGATGGAAAAGCCCAGCAAGGCGATGGCGTTGATCAAGTTATCCTGCCACTTATGGCGTGTAATCCCGGCAATCATGCCCACCGGGATCCCGACAATCAGCGCAAAACCGAAGGCGAGGATGCACAACTCCATCGTTGCCGGAAAGACTTCTTTTAACTGTTCGGCAATAGGCTGGCCGTTAATGCTGGAAACACCAAAATCCCAGTGGATCAGGCCATTAAACCAGAACACCCAGGCATTCCACAGTGACGCGCCTTGTAACGGCGCGTGTGGCGTGAAATAGCTCAAACTGAAGCCAACAAAGGTCAGCAGGAATAAGGTGACGATTAATAACAAAATACGACGTAAGGTGAAGATAATCATGGTTTTTTCACCTCTTCTTGCTTCTCGCGATACACCCCCGCGAAGGAGGCGTTACCGAACGGGCTCAGTACCAGACCTTTAATATCGTAACGGTAGGCCTGCAAGCGCAGTGATGAGGCCAGCGGCAGAATGGGCAGTTCCTGCGCCAGAATGCTTTGCGCTTCATCATAGGCTTCAATACGCGCCGCCAGTTGCTGCGAGGAGAGGGCATTACGCAACACACTGTCGAATTTCGGATCGCACCAGTGGGCAAGGTTGGTTTGCGAGTGAATAGCCGCGCAGCTCAGTAACGGACGGAAGAAACTGTCCGGGTCGTTACTGTCCGTCGCCCAACCAGATAACGTCAGATCATGGCTCATATCCATCAACCGCGCCTCCTGAAAACGACCTTCTACCGGCACAATCACCACTTTCACGCCAACCTGCGCCATATCCGCCTGAATCAGTTCGGCAGTTTTCAGCGGACTGGGGTTCCATGCCTGCGATCGTGTCGGTACCCACAGTTTCAGCGTTAAGTTTTCCAGCCCCAACGCTTTCAGTTGTTCGCGCGATTTCGCTGGGTTGTATTCAGTAATTTTAGCCTCGTTGTCATAAGCCCACGAGGCACGCGGTAAAATAGAGGCCGCAGTTTCAGCCGTACCATAATAGATGGATTGCATCAGGCGCTGGTTATTGATTGCCAGTGCCAGCGCATGGCGGACAGCGGGATTATTTAGCGGCGGTTTGGCGGTATTAAACGCCAGATAGGCGACGTTCATCCCCGGGCGCAGCGTTAAACGCAAACGCGGGTCGTCGCGCAAAATGGATAACTGGCTGGCGGCAGGCCAGGCCAGAACGTCGCATTCACCGGTCAAGAGTTTCGACAATCGTCCGGTACCGCCGGAGCCTAAATCCACCACCACCTGCGGCATCAACGGTTTGCCACGCCAGAACTCATCATGACGTTGTAAGCGAATATATTGCCCGGCGCGGTATTCCGACAATTGATACGGCCCGGTACCGACCGGTTGACGGTCGAGTTGTTCCTGGCGATCTTCTTTCTCTAATTTCTGGGCGTATTCTGCAGACATTACCGACGCATAGTGGGTCGCCAGGTGCCATAAGAAGGATGCATCCGGCTGGGCGAGACGGAACTCAACGGTATGATTATCCAGCTTGCGGACACTTTTAACGTTATCGGCAAATTGCAGACTGTCGAAATAGGGGAAGTTACTGCCGTTGACGTTATGCCACGGGTTATTGCGGTCAAAAATCCGTTGGAAGGTAAACACCACATCATCGGCATTCATTTTGCGAGTGGGAGTAAACCAGGCGGTTTTTTGAAACGGGACATCGCGACGCAGGTGGAAGCGATAGGTCGCGCCGTTGTCGAGCACTTCCCAGCTTTCGGCAAGTTCCGGCATCAGGCGATAGGTATACGGATCGACATCCAGCAGTCGATCATAAAACTGGGCGGCAAGGGTATCGACAATTAACCCACTGCTCGCTTTGGATGGGTTAAAGGTGTTGACTTGCCCGCTGACGCAATAGACAAAACCGCTGTCGCGGATATCAGCATGCGGGGGGGATTCAGGCGCGGCTATTGCCTGACCACTCACAAGTCCAGCAATCACCAAAAGAGACGATAATACCTGGCGCATAATATTAAGGGATTTTATGTAAAGAGGCTATCTTACTAATATTTAATGACATTTGCCATTACCGTTTGTGTTCAGGGGTCGTAATGAGGGCCGTGTGGTTGGTCGTTGAACAGGTGGCGTCGCCATCTGTTCAACATTCGTACCCGTGATTTCACTATAACTATAACTCACAGAACAACTTAGCGAAGAGCAGAGCGGTACGATCGTGAGAAACCCATTAAAGCAGGCTGCAGTGCATGTCATTTTTAGCCGGATGCGGCGTGAACGCTTTATCCGGGCAACGATACTGACCGAGCGTCTGCAATTAAATAATTATTCATTACCCCATTGATTCAAAAACTCTGCGATTTCATCAATGCGCGCGGGATTAATCCCCGCTTCAGCGGCCATGTCATGCTGGGCTTCTTCGCTGATCTCTTCATTATTCATCAAACGGGTGAGTAGTAACTGGAAGTAGTGGGCCAGCGGTGAGCGTTCTGCGTCTGCGACAGGTTCTGCGCATTCAGTCGCGTATTCATCGGCAATATCAAAATATTTTAATGGGATAAAGTGGTTCATTGTTTGCCCCTGGAGTTAATGCGCTAAGCATAAGGGCGGATGATAGCACTCGTGATCCGGGTCATACATCTTTTTATAGTTAATGGCGCGGCGCATTACCCTCAGGCAGGATAATGCGCCGTGCATCCTGGATATTACGTTTCGCTCACCGGCGTTCTGTCACCTTCGTACAGCGGCACTTTGCGATAGCGGCGGATCAGATACCACAAATATGCGCCGCCTAACGAAGCCCATACCAGACCCAGCGTCAGCGAGGTGGCTTCGAGGTTAATCCACAGCACGCCCACCGTCAGCGCGCCAACCAGCGGCATTAATAAATAGTGGAAGTGTTCCTTCCAGCTTTTATTCATTCCTTTACGCCGCCAGAAGTGGTTGAACACCGACAGGTTAACGAAGGTAAACGCTACCAACGCGCCGAAGTTAATTAACGCTGTGGCGGTAACTAAATCGAAGAACAGCGCCGACATCGCGACAATTCCGACCATGATGACGTTCAGTGCCGGAGTCCGCCATTTCGGATGCACATAGCCAAACACGCGCTCCGGAAACACATTGTCACGCCCCATCACATACAACAGACGCGACACGCTGGCGTGTGATGCCAGGCCAGACGCTAACGTGTTCACAAACGTAGTGCAGAGGAAAATCGACTGGAACAGCTTGCCGCCGACGTACAGCGCAATTTCCGGCAGTGCGGCGTCCGGGTCTTTAAAGCGGCTGATATCGGGGAAGAACAGCTGCATAAAGAACGACGCCGCGATAAAGATAACGCCACCGTAGACCGCCGTCAGGAAGATGGCTTTCGGGATCACGCGTGCGGCGTCTGGCGTCTCTTCCGAAAGTGTGGTCACCGCATCGAAACCGAGGAACGAGAAACAGACAATCGTCGCCCCGGTAATAATCGGGATCAGGTGCGCGTTCTCGCTGATAAACGGCTGAAGTGACCAGACGGTACCAACGCCTTCTCCTTTATGCAGTCCCTGAACCACCAGGAAGATAAACACCACCATGATGGAGATTTGCACCAGTACAAACAGGGTATTGAAGTTAGCAACCAGATTGACGCTCTTCAGGTTCGCGGCAGTTAAGATGGCGACGAAGGTTACCACCCACACCCACGGCGGCACTTCCGGGAAGAGGGCGGAGAGATAGATTTTCGCCAACAAGACGTTGATCATCGGCAAAAAGAGGTAATCCAGCAGCGATGACCAGCCGACCATAAAACCGACGTGCGGGTTAATCGACTTTTGCGCGTAGGTATAGGCCGAACCTGCCTCCGGGAACTGGCGAACCAGTTTGCCGTAGCTGATAGCGGTAAACAGCACGCCCGCCAGCGCCAGCAAATAAGATGCCGGAACGTGACCGTCGCTAATACCGGAAACGATGCCAAACGTATCGAACACGGTCATTGGCGTGAGATAGGCCAGACCCATCATCACCACCTGCCACAACTTCAGTGATTTTCGCAGACGGGTTTTGCCAGGTTGCGCAGCAATATTCAGTGGTGAATTAATAGCCATAATTGCTGCCTCCCCTGCGTAATAAGGTTTGAGGTCGTGTCGACCTGAAATCAAACCTTTTTAGCAAGGGAAGCAAAGGGGGCGGAGTCCAGTCAGTCGCAGGGAGGGCGCACACGCAGCCTCCCTCGCCATGCGGGGATTTAATCATCGGCATCATCTCATTTCCTCGTCACAGTCTTAATCGTTAACGGAAGCCCGTTGCCGCCTGCGCTCCATAACGCGACATCCGGGAAATGTCTGGATTACCAGCAAATGTCAGGCCTGGCTCCGCTCAGGCCGATGAAACAACCCCGCAAGGGGTACTATGCGTTTTTCAACATCCACTCAATTTCTGTTTCTGTGATGAGGCGCTCAAACTGCAACAACTCATCATTTTTACAGGCGTGATACACATGGCAAAAACGCTCGCCTAAATAGCGGCGCAAATGATCGTTCTCGATAAACTCCCACAGGGCATCGCTCTGGCGAATCGGGAAGGGTAAGCCTTCCTGCTCCAGCCCGTTGCCTTCTACTTCTTCCTGCAACGGCAGTTCGTTATCAAGGCCATGCAAAATACCGGCAAAAATCGCCGCCATCACCAGGTACGGGTTGGCATCGGCACCCGCCACGCGATACTCCACGCGGTGATTATGACGATCGCCGCACGGAATACGCAGGGCGACGGTGCGGTTGTTATGGCCCCACGACGCCTGCGTTGGCACATACATGCCTGGCTGGAAGCGGCGATAGGAATTCACGTTCGGCGCCAGCAACGCAATTGATGACGGCATCAGGTCGATCATCCCGGCGAGCATCTTTTTCAGCAGCGGCGAATCTTCGCCTTCTGCGTCAGAAAGCACGTTCTCGCCACGATTATTTTGCATACTGATATGGATATGCATCCCGCTGCCCGCGTGCTCTTCATACGGCTTCGCCATAAAAGTGGCGTGCATCTTATGCTTTTCTGCCATCAGGCGCACCAGGCGTTTTAGTGCCAGCGCATCATCGCAGGCTTCCAGCACGTTATCGGTATGGTAAAGGTTGATTTCAAACTGGCCCGGCGAGGCTTCGGCGACCGCACCATCTGCCGGAATCAGCTGTAACTGCGCCAGTTCATCAATATCATTGAGCACATCGGCGAAGTGGTTGAGGTTATCAACCGAGTAAACCTGGCTTTGTGTATTGCGGTCATCGGTGCCGGGCGCGCAGGGCGGTTGCAGATACCCTTCAGCGTCGCGCTGACGATCCAGTAAATAGAACTCCAGCTCTACCGCTACAACCGGGAACAATCCGCGCTGGCGTAGCTGCTGCCACAGGCGGTTAAGTACGTTCCGCGGCTCAACGTCAAAGGGAGCGCCATCTTCATCGACCATGGTCAGGAGTATCTGACCGATAAACTCTGGATCGGCGGCAGAAGGGGTTAAGGTACCGAGTATTGGCACACAAGTACGATCTGGTTCACCCATTTCCTGACCCAGGCCCGCTTCTTCTACTACATTGCCCAGAATATCCATTGCAAACACCGAGGCCGGGAAGTAACACCCTTTCTCCAGCTTCTGCAGACTTGAAACAGGAATGCGTTTCCCACGGAAGCAACCATTCAAATCAGTAAGTAAAACATCAACATATTGTGTATTCGGGTAGCGCTCCAGGTAGCGTTTCACTTCCTGCGTAAAGGCGCTACCCCGCCTCTCTTCTGACTGCTGAACAAAGTTCTCTACTTCAACGATATTGGTTTCCATGATTCTTCGCCTTTGGTTTGTTTTCCGCTCGTTAGCAAAGCGTAAAATATAATGACCACTATTCGAATCTGTATGCAAACTAAATGTTTGTCAAATGTTAAATTGAGTTTGCAAAAATGAAAACCCACTGCTAGATTGAAAAAATATTGAACATAAAGGTCATTAAAACCGCAGTAATGGCGATAATTTAGTCCACTTTGTGAGATTGAGCATGGAAAATATAATGAACAATCCGGTTATCGGTGTCGTAATGTGCAGGAACAGGCTTAAGGGTCATACGACCCAGACTCTGCAAGAAAAGTACCTGAATGCCATCATCCACGCGGGCGGTTTGCCGATTGCGCTGCCACATGCGCTGGCGGAACCGTCATTACTTGAAGAACTGCTGCCTAAACTCGATGGCATTTATCTTCCAGGTAGCCCCAGCAATGTGCAGCCGCACCTATATGGTGAAAACGGCGATGAGCCTGACGCCGATCCCGGGCGTGATCTTCTGAGCATGGCGTTAATTAATGCCGCACTCGAAAGGCGCATCCCCATTTTCGCCATCTGCCGGGGGTTACAGGAACTGGTGGTAGCAACAGGTGGTTCGTTGCATCGCAAACTGTGCGAACAGCCTGAATTGCTGGAACATCGTGAAGATCCCGAACTGCCGGTGGAGCAGCAATATGCGCCGTCGCACGAAGTTCAGGTTGAAGAGGGGGGATTACTGTCTGCATTGTTACCTGAATGTAGCAACTTTTGGGTAAACTCTCTGCATGGACAAGGGGCGAAGGTCGTTAGCCCGCAGTTGCGTGTTGAAGCTCGCTCGCCGGATGGCCTGGTTGAGGCGGTGAGCGTCATCAATCATCCTTTCGCGCTGGGCGTACAGTGGCACCCGGAATGGAACAGTAGCGAGTACGCGCTTTCGCGTATATTGTTCGAGGGCTTTATCACCGCTTGTCAGAACCATATCGCTGAAAAACAGCGACTCTGACCACTACAGTTAAGGAAATGCAAATATGAGTGATGAGGGACTGGCGCCAGGAAAACGCTTGTCAGAAATCCGCCAGCAGCAGGGGCTTTCACAACGTCGTGCCGCCGAACTCTCCGGGCTGACTCACAGTGCTATCAGTACGATAGAACAAGATAAAGTCAGTCCTGCCATCAGTACGCTGCAAAAGCTGCTGAAGGTGTATGGTCTGTCACTCTCGGAATTCTTTTCCGAGCCGGAAAAACCTGATGAACCGCAGGTCGTCATTAATCAGGACGACTTAATTGAAATGGGCAGTCAGGGTGTGTCGATGAAGCTGGTGCATAACGGTAACCCGAATCGCACGCTGGCGATGATCTTTGAAACGTACCAGCCGGGCACAACCACTGGGGAAAGAATCAAGCATCAGGGTGAGGAAATAGGCACTGTACTGGAAGGTGAAATTGTTCTGACCATTAATGGTCAGGATTACCACCTCGTCGCGGGGCAAAGTTATGCCATTAATACCGGCATCCCGCACAGTTTCAGTAATACGTCGGCAGGCATTTGCCGAATTATCAGCGCCCATACGCCCACCACGTTTTAATCTTTTTGTTCTGTAAGCCGGGTAAGCGCAATGCGCCCGGCAATCCATAAAGAATGTCGCCAGAAATAAACGGGCATGCGGCCCGGGGATCTCTGCGCCCTGACGTTCACAAACTGCATATATCTGATAGACGTGAAACAGGAGTCATAATGAATTTTCATCATCTGGCTTACTGGCAGGATAAAGCGTTAAGTCTCGCCATTGAAACCCGCTTATTTATTAACGGTGAATATTCCGCTGCGGCGGAAAATGAAACCTTTGAAACGTTTGACCCCGTCACTCAGGCACCGCTGGCGAATATTGCGCGCGGCAAGAGTGCCGATATTGACCGTGCGGTGAGTGCGGCGCGCAGCGTATTTGAACGCGGTGACTGGTCGCAGGCCGCCCCGGCAAAACGTAAAGCAGTGCTGAATAAACTCGCCGATTTAATGGAAGCCAACGCCGAAGAGCTGGCGCTGCTGGAAACTCTCGACACCGGCAAACCGATTCGCCACAGCCTGCGTGATGATATTCCCGGCGCGGCGCGCGCCATTCGCTGGTACGCCGAAGCGATCGACAAAGTGTATGGCGAAGTGGCGACCACCAGTAGCAATGAGCTGGCGATGATCGTGCGTGAACCGGTCGGCGTGATTGCTGCCATCGTCCCGTGGAACTTTCCGCTGTTGCTGACTTGCTGGAAACTCGGCCCGGCGCTGGCGGCGGGGAACAGCGTTGTCCTGAAACCGTCTGAAAAATCACCGCTTAGCGCGATTCGTCTCGCCGGGCTGGCGAAAGAAGCAGGCTTGCCGGATGGCGTGCTGAACGTGGTGACGGGGTTTGGTCATGAAGCGGGGCAGGCGCTGTCGCGTCATAACGATATCGATGTTATCGCCTTTACCGGATCGACCCGTACCGGGAAACAGCTGCTGAAAGATGCGGGCGACAGCAACATGAAACGCGTCTGGCTGGAAGCGGGCGGCAAAAGCGCCAACATCGTTTTCGCCGACTGCCCGGATTTGCAAAAAGCGGCGAGCGCGACAGCCGCAGGTATCTTCTACAACCAGGGCCAGGTGTGCATCGCCGGAACGCGTTTGTTGCTGGAAGAGAGCATCGCCGATGAATTCTTAGCCCTGTTAAAACAGCAGGCGCAAAACTGGCAGCCGGGGCATCCGCTTGATCCTGCGACCACCATGGGCACCTTAATCGACTGCGCTCACGCCGACTCGGTGCATAGCTTTATTCGGGAAGGCGAAGGCAAAGGGCAACTGCTGCTGGATGGTCGTAATGCCGAACTGGCTGCGGCCATCGGCCCGACCATCTTTGTGGATGTGGACCCGAATGCGTCCTTAAGTCGCGAAGAGATTTTCGGCCCGGTGCTGGTGGTCACGCGTTTCACATCAGAAGACCAGGCGCTACAGCTTGCCAACGATAGCCAGTACGGGCTCGGCGCGGCGGTGTGGACGCGCGACCTCTCCCGCGCGCACCGCATGAGCCGCCGCCTGAAAGCCGGTTCCGTCTTCGTCAATAACTACAACGACGGCGATATGACCGTGCCGTTTGGCGGCTATAAGCAGAGCGGCAACGGTCGCGACAAATCCCTGCATGCCCTTGAAAAATTCACCGAACTGAAAACCATCTGGATAAGCCTGGAGGCCTGAAATGACCGAACATACCAGTAGTTATTACGCCGCCAGTGCGAATAAATATGCGCCTTTCGACACGCTGAATGAGTCAATCACCTGTGATGTTTGCGTGGTTGGCGGCGGCTATACCGGGCTTTCCTCCGCGCTGCATCTGGCAGAAGCGGGCTTTGACGTGGTGGTTCTCGAAGCCTCACGCATCGGCTTCGGCGCCAGCGGACGCAACGGCGGGCAGCTTGTAAACTCCTACAGCCGCGACATCGACGTTATCGAAAAAAGCTATGGCATGGACACTGCCCGTATGCTCGGCAGCATGATGTTTGAAGGCGGCGAGATCATTCGCGAGCGCATCAAACGTTATCAGATTGACTGCGACTACCGCCCCGGCGGCCTGTTTGTGGCGATGAATGATAAACAGCTCGCGACTCTGGAAGAGCAGAAAGAGAACTGGGAACGCTACGGCAATAAACAGCTGGAGCTGCTGGATGCCAACGCCATTCGTCGTGAAGTCGCCAGCGATCGCTATACCGGCGCGCTGCTGGATCACAGCGGCGGGCATATTCACCCCCTGAACCTCGCTATTGGTGAAGCCGATGCCATTCGTCTCAACGGCGGGCGTGTGTATGAGCTTTCTGCGGTCACGCAGATCCAGCACACTACGCCCGCCGTGGTGCGCACTGCCAAAGGCCAGGTGACGGCGAAGTATGTGATTGTCGCCGGGAATGCTTACCTGGGTGATAAAGTGGAGCCGGAACTGGCGAAACGCAGTATGCCGTGCGGCACTCAAGTGATCACTACCGAACGGCTTTCCGATGAGTTAGCCCGTTCGCTGATCCCGAAAAACTACTGCGTTGAAGACTGTAATTATCTGCTTGATTACTACCGTCTTACCGCCGACAACCGCCTGCTGTACGGCGGCGGCGTGGTCTACGGCGCGCGCGACCCGGATGACGTTGAGCGTCTTGTGGTGCCGAAACTGCTGAAAACCTTCCCGCAGCTGAAGGGCGTCAAAATCGACTATCGTTGGACGGGCAACTTCCTGCTGACCCTGTCACGGATGCCGCAGTTTGGTCGCCTTGATACCAACATCTATTACATGCAGGGCTACAGCGGCCACGGCGTGACCTGTACCCATCTTGCAGGGCGCTTGATTGCCGAACTGCTGCGCGGTGACGCTGAGCGTTTCGACGCCTTCGCCAATCTGCCGCATTATCCGTTCCCCGGCGGGCGTACGCTTCGCGTGCCGTTTACCGCGATGGGCGCGGCTTATTACAGCCTGCGCGATCGTCTGGGCGTTTAATTTCCGATTAACCGTGAAGAGTCAAAAGGTGTGAAACATGAGCAACAATGAATTCCATCAGCGTCGTCTTTCTGCCACCCCGCGCGGGGTTGGCGTGATGTGTAACTTCTTCGCCCAGTCGGCAGAAAACGCCACGCTTAAGGATGTTGAGGGCAACGAGTACATCGATTTCGCCGCAGGCATTGCGGTGCTGAACACGGGGCATCGCCACCCTGAACTGGTCGCAGCGGTGGAGCAGCAACTGCAACAGTTTACCCACACCGCGTATCAGATTGTGCCGTATGAAAGCTACGTCACCCTGGCGGAGAAAATCAACGCCCTTGCCCCGGTGAGCGGGCAGGCTAAAACCGCGTTCTTCACCACCGGCGCGGAAGCGGTGGAAAATGCGGTGAAAATCGCCCGCGCCCATACCGGACGCCCTGGCGTGATTGCGTTTAGCGGCGGCTTCCACGGTCGCACGTATATGACCATGGCGCTGACCGGAAAAGTCGCGCCGTACAAAATCGGCTTCGGCCCGTTCCCCGGTTCGGTGTATCACGTGCCGTATCCGTCAGAACTGCATGGCATTTCGACGCAAGATTCCCTTGATGCCATCGAACGCTTGTTTAAATCGGACATTGAAGCGAAGCAGGTGGCGGCGATTATTTTCGAACCGGTGCAGGGCGAGGGCGGATTCAACGTGGCGCCAAAAGAGTTGGTTTCTGCGATTCGCTGCCTGTGCGACGAGCACGGCATTGTGATGATTGCCGATGAAGTACAAAGCGGTTTTGCGCGTACAGGTAAGCTGTTTGCGATGGATCATTACGCCGATAAGCCAGACTTAATGACGATGGCGAAAAGCCTCGCGGGCGGCATGCCGCTTTCGGGCGTGGTCGGTAACGCGAATATTATGGACGCGCCCGCGCCGGGCGGGCTTGGCGGCACCTACGCCGGGAACCCGCTGGCGGTGGCTGCCGCGCACGCGGTGCTCAACATTATCGACAAAGAATCACTTTGCGAACGCGCGAATCAACTGGGCCAGCGCCTGACAAACACGCTGATTGAGGCCAAAGAAAACGTTCCGGCGATCGCGGCAGTACGTGGTCTGGGGTCGATGATTGCAGCAGAGTTTAACGATCCGCAAACGGGCGAGCCGTCCGCGGCAATTGCACAGAAAATCCAGCAACGCGCGCTGGCGCAGGGGCTGCTACTGCTGACCTGCGGCGCGTATGGCAACGTGATTCGTTTCCTGTATCCGCTGACCATCCCGGATGCGCAATTCGATGCGGCAATGAAAATTTTGCAGGATGCGCTGAGAGATTAATACGCATAAGCAGGGTCAACACAATAAGGCCTGATGCGCTGCGCTTATCAGGCCTACAAACGACGTATTGATTATGTAGGCCGAATAAGGCGTTCACGCTGTATCCGGCAAGTTGTATTGCCCAACTCCGCTAAATCTGGTGCTTTTTCAACAACGCGCGGAACTGATGATAGGTTAACCCCAGCAATTCAGCCGCGCGTTTCTGGTTATATTTCCCCTGTTGCAAACTGAGTTGCAGCAACTCTTTTTCCTGCTGCATCTGAAACTCACGTAAATCCAGCGGCAGCGTCGGAAGCGAAGTGGTTTCTGAAACGGCAATGGCTTCTTCAGGTGGACGCCGTTTAAAGGGATCAATAATGATGTCATCAAGCGGATAATCGCTGGTGCCGTGGCGATACACCGAACGTTCCACCACGTTTTTCAATTCACGAATATTTCCCGGCCAGCGATAATTCAGCAATGTTTCTCTGGCGTGCTCGGTAAAACCCGGGAACAGAGGCAGCTTGATTTCCCGACACATCTGGATGGCAAAGTGCTCTGCCATCAACATAATGTCGCTTTCGCGCTCGCGCAGTGGTGGCAGTTGCACTACATCGAAAGCCAGCCGGTCGAGCAGATCAGCGCGAAAAGTACCTTCATTGACCATCGCCGGGAGATCGGCATTCGTCGCGCATACCAACCGCACATTCACCTGCAATGGCTGGCTGCCGCCAACGCGCTCCAGTTCACCGTACTCAATCACGCGCAATAATTTTTCCTGCACCATCATCGGTGCTGTAGCGAGTTCATCAAGAAATAGCGTACCGCCGTCGGCACGTTCAAATCGCCCCGGATGTCGTTTTTGCGCACCGGTAAACGCACCCGCTTCGTGACCAAACAGTTCGGAATCCAGCAGATTTTCATTTAACGCCGCGCAGTTAAGGGAAATAAACGGCCCTTGCCAACGGGAGGAGAGATAATGCAGACGGCTGGCGATCAGCTCTTTACCGGTGCCGCGCTCGCCGATGATGAGCACCGGTTTGTCCAGCGGTGCGAGATGCGAAACCTGTTCCAGCACTTCGAGAAAGCTGTTCGCCTCACCGAGTAAATTATCTTTGTATTCTGCCATGATGAAATTCGCCACTTGTTAGTGTAATTCGCTAATTCATCCTGGCATGTTGCTGTTGAATCTTCAATCAGATCTTTATAAATCAAAAAGATAAAAAATTGGCACGCAAATTGTATTAACAGTTCAGCAGGACAATCCTGAACGAAGAAATCAAGAGGACAACATTATGGGTATTTTTTCTCGCTTTGCCGACATCGTGAATGCCAACATCAACGCTCTGTTAGAGAAAGCGGAAGATCCGCAGAAACTGGTGCGTCTGATGATCCAGGAAATGGAAGACACGCTGGTTGAAGTGCGTTCTACTTCGGCGCGTGCGCTGGCGGAAAAGAAACAGCTGACTCGCCGTATTGAACAAGCGTCGGCGCGTGAAGTTGAGTGGCAGGAAAAAGCCGAACTGGCGCTGCTGAAAGATAGAGAAGACCTGGCGCGTGCGGCGTTAATTGAAAAACAGAAACTGACCGATCTGATTAAGAGCCTGGAACATGAAGTGACGCTGGTGGACGATACGCTGGTGCGTATGAAGAAAGAGATTGGCGAGCTGGAAAACAAATTGAGCGAAACTCGTGCTCGCCAGCAGGCATTGATGTTGCGTCATCAGGCCGCAAACTCGTCGCGCGATGTGCGTCGTCAGCTGGACAGTGGCAAACTGGATGAAGCGATGGCCCGTTTCGAATCTTTCGAGCGCCGTATCGACCAGATGGAAGCAGAAGCAGAAAGCCACAGCTTCGGTAAACAAAAATCGCTGGACGATCAGTTTGCCGAGCTGAAAGCTGATGATGCAATCAGCGAGCAACTGGCACAATTAAAAGCCAAAATGAAGCAAGACAATCAATAATAACATCCAGGCGGCGTCCGAACACGCCGCCGCTCATCCCTTAAGGAGTACTTATGAGCGCGCTATTTCTGGCTATTCCGTTAACCATCTTTGTGCTGTTTGTTTTACCGATTTGGTTATGGCTGCATTACAGCAACCGCTCCAGTCGTGGAGAGCTTTCGCAAAGCGAACAACAGCGATTAGCGCACCTGGCTGATGAAGCAAAACGGATGCGCGAGCGTATTCAGGCGCTGGAATCCATTCTTGATGCTGAACATCCGAACTGGAGGGATCGCTAATGGCGGGTATTAATCTCAATAAAAAATTATGGCGTATTCCACAACAGGGCATGGTTCGCGGGGTCTGTGCCGGGATTGCTAACTATTTTGATGTACCGGTAAAACTGGTACGTATTCTGGTGGTGCTATCGATTTTCTTCGGTCTGGCGCTGTTTACCCTGGTTGCTTACATCATTTTGTCATTTGCGCTTGATCCAATGCCTGACAACATGGCGTTTGGTAAACAACAACCTTCCAGCAGCGAATTGCTGGATGAAGTCGACCGTGAACTGGCGGCCAGTGAAACGCGTTTACGCGAGATGGAACGTTATGTCACTTCCGATACTTTCACGTTACGTAGCCGTTTCCGTCAACTGTGAGGAAAGTTATGAATACTCGCTGGCAACAGGCCGGGCAAAAGATGAAGCCTGGTTTCAAATTAGCAGGCAAGCTGGTACTTCTTACCGCACTGCGCTATGGCCCGGCGGGTGTGGCTGGTTGGGCGATAAAATCAGTTGCTCGCCGACCGCTTAAAATGTTGCTGGCTGTGGCGCTGGAACCGCTGTTAAGTCGGGCTGCCAATAAACTGGCGCAGCGTTATAAAAGGTGAGGGGAGTTCCGCAAAAATTGTTAGATCTCAGGCGTATAATGGATGGCAATTTTCATCCATAGAAGGATACTTATATGTTTAAAAAAGGCTTACTTGCTCTGACTCTGGTGTTTTCACTGCCTGTTTTCGCCGCTGAACACTGGATAGATGTTCGTGTTCCAGAGCAGTATCAGCAAGAGCACGTTCAGGGGGCCATCAATATTCCCCTGAAGGAAGTGAAAGAACGCATTGCCACCGCCGTTCCGGATAAAAATGACACCGTGAAAGTGTATTGCAACGCCGGACGCCAGTCCGGGCAGGCAAAAGAGATCCTCAATGAGATGGGATATACCCACGTTGAGAACGTCGGTGGCCTGAAAGACATCGAAATGCCGAAGGTCAAAGGTTAATAAATTATTGCCTGAGCGGTGTAAATAACGCCGCTTATTCATTTGATAAATCAAAATTAACCCACATTATTATCTCCAGTATCTAATCCTTTCTACGGCTTTCTGGCACAGGACAGCAATGAAGCGACTTAAAAATGAACTTAATGCGCTGGTGAATCGGGGTGTCGACAGACACCTGCGACTGGCCGTTACTGGACTTAGCCGCAGTGGCAAAACGGCGTTTATTACCGCGATGGTAAATCAGTTGCTCAATATTCATGCCGGAGCACGTTTGCCGCTATTAAGTGCGGTGCGTGAAGAGCGCCTGCTGGGCGTAAAACGCATTCCCCAGCGTGACTTTGGCATTCCGCGCTTCACCTATGATGAAGGGCTGGCGCAGTTATATGGCGATCCTCCCGCCTGGCCGACGCCAACGCGCGGCGTCAGTGAAATCCGCCTGGCGCTACGTTTTAAATCGAATGATTCACTGCTGCGTCACTTCAAAGACACCTCCACGCTGTATCTGGAGATTGTGGATTATCCCGGCGAATGGCTGCTCGACCTGCCGATGCTGGCGCAGGATTACTTAAGTTGGTCGCGCCAGATGACGGGCTTACTTAATGGTCAGCGCGGCGAATGGTCGGCGAAATGGCGAATGATGTGCGAAGGTCTGGATCCGTTAGCGCCTGCCGACGAAAACCGGCTGGCAGACATTGCCGCCGCGTGGACCGATTATCTCCACCACTGTAAACAGCAGGGGCTGCACTTTATTCAGCCAGGGCGCTTTGTTTTGCCTGGCGATATGGCAGGAGCGCCCGCGCTGCAATTTTTCCCGTGGCCTGATGTCGATGCCTGGGGCGAGTCCAAACTGGCGCAGGCCGATAAACACACCAACGCCGGAATGCTGCGCGAGCGGTTTAATTATTACTGTGAGAAAGTGGTGAAGGGGTTCTATAAGAATCATTTTCTGCGCTTTGACCGCCAGATTGTGCTGGTGGATTGCCTGCAACCTCTCAACAGTGGGCCACAGGCATTTAATGATATGCGTCTGGCGCTGACGCAGCTGATGCAAAGTTTCCACTACGGGCAGCGTACCCTGTTCCGGCGTTTGTTTTCGCCGGTTATCGATAAGCTATTGTTTGCTGCCACTAAAGCGGACCATGTGACCATCGATCAGCACGCCAATATGGTTTCATTACTGCAACAACTGATTCAGGATGCCTGGCAAAATGCGGCGTTCGAAGGGATCAGCATGGACTGCCTGGGGCTGGCGTCAGTTCAGGCGACCACCAGCGGCATGATTGAAGTTAACGGTGAGAAAATCCCGGCGCTGCGCGGTAATCGACTCAGCGATGGCGCACCGCTCACTGTCTATCCTGGCGAAGTTCCCGCACGTTTGCCCGGTCAGGCGTTCTGGGATAAGCAAGGCTTCCAGTTTGAAGCGTTTCGTCCGCAGGTAATGGATGTCGACAAACCGCTACCGCATATTCGTCTTGATGCTGCGCTGGAATTTTTAATAGGAGATAAATTGCGATGACCGAACCGTTAAAACCACGTATTGATTTCGACGGTCCGCTGGAGGTCGATCAGAGTCCAAAATTCAGGGCGCAGCAGACCTTTGACGAAAGTCAGGCGCAAAATTTTGCCCCGGCCACGCTCGACGAAGCGCAGGAAGAAGAGGGGCAAGTTGAAGCGGTAATGGACGCCGCGTTACGTCCGAAACGCAGTCTGTGGCGCAAAATGGTGATGGGTGGGCTGGCTCTGTTTGGCGCAAGCGTTGTCGGTCAGGGCGTGCAGTGGACAATGAACGCCTGGCAAACTCAGGACTGGGTGGCGCTGGGCGGTTGTGCCGCTGGGGCATTGATTATCGGCGCTGGCGTGGGTTCTGTGGTAACAGAATGGCGGCGCTTATGGCGCTTGCGCCAGCGTGCGCACGAACGCGACGAAGCACGCGATTTGTTGCACAGCCACGGCACGGGTAAAGGCCGCGCATTTTGCGAAAAACTGGCGCAGCAGGCGGGAATCGATCAGTCACATCCGGCGCTGCAACGCTGGTATGCCTCAATCCATGAAACGCAGAACGATCGTGAAGTGGTTAGTTTGTATGCTCACCTGGTCCAGCCGGTTTTAGATGCCCAGGCGCGGCGCGAAATCAGCCGTTCGGCGGCGGAATCGACGTTGATGATTGCGGTCAGCCCGCTGGCGCTGGTGGACATGGCGTTTATCGCCTGGCGCAATCTGCGTTTGATTAATCGCATCGCCACGCTGTATGGCATTGAACTGGGGTATTACAGCCGTCTGCGCCTGTTTAAACTGGTCTTGCTGAATATCGCTTTCGCGGGTGCCAGCGAACTGGTGCGTGAAGTGGGGATGGACTGGATGTCGCAGGATCTCGCCGCGCGCTTGTCTACTCGCGCCGCTCAGGGAATAGGTGCCGGGTTACTGACCGCACGACTGGGGATCAAAGCGATGGAACTTTGCCGCCCGCTGCCGTGGATTGACAATGACAAACCACGTTTGGGTGATTTCCGTCGTCAGCTCATCGGTCAGGTAAAAGAGACGTTACAAAAGAGCAAAACGTCCGGCGAAAAATAGTGCACATTCGGGCGCTGATCGGATAGCTTTACGCCGAAGTGCCCGTTTATCCATCGTTGTGTCAATGTTTGTTGACAGAAACCTTCCTGCTACTCGAATAGTGTCATATCATCATATTTATTGTTCTTTTTCATGTGAAGGTTCCCATGCGTCTGGAAGTCTTTTGTGAAGACCGACTCGGTCTGACCCGCGAATTGCTCGACCTACTGGTGCTAAGAGGCATCGATTTACGCGGTATTGAGATTGACCCAATCGGGCGGATTTACCTGAATTTTGCCGAACTGGATTTTGACAGTTTCAGCAGTTTGATGGCGGAAATACGCCGTATTGCGGGCGTTACCGATGTGCGCACTGTGCCGTGGATGCCTTCCGAGCGAGAACATCAGGCGTTGAGCGCATTGCTTGAAGCATTGCCTGAACCCGTGCTTTCTGTCGATATGAAAAGCAAGGTGGACATGGCAAATCCGGCGAGCTGTCAGCTATTCGGGCAAAAACTGGAGCGCTTACGCAATCATACCGCTGCGCAATTGATTAACGGATTTAATTTTTTACGTTGGCTTGAGAGCGACCCGCAGGATTCACATAACGAACATGTAGTGATTAATGGACAAAATTTCCTGATGGAAATAACGCCTGTCTATCTTCAGGATGAAAACGACCAGCATGTCCTGACTGGTGCGGTAGTGATGCTGCGCTCAACAATCCGTATGGGCCGTCAGTTGCAAAATGTGGCCGCCCAGGATGTCAGCGCTTTCAGTCAGATTGTTGCCATCAGTCCTAAAATGAAGCATGCGGTAGAGCAGGCGCAAAAGTTAGCAATGTTAAGCGCACCGCTGCTGATCACGGGTGATACCGGCACGGGTAAAGATCTCTTTGCTTACGCTTGTCATCAGGCAAGCCCGCGTGCGAGTAAACCTTATCTGGCGCTGAACTGTGCTTCTATTCCAGAAGATGCTGTTGAGAGCGAACTCTTCGGGCATGCGCCGGAGGGGAAAAAAGGATTCTTTGAACAGGCGAACGGCGGTTCGGTTTTGCTGGATGAGATTGGCGAGATGTCGCCACGAATGCAGGCAAAATTATTGCGTTTTCTCAACGATGGCACTTTCCGTCGAGTAGGGGAAGACCACGAAGTGCATGTGGATGTGCGGGTAATTTGCGCGACGCAGAAGAATCTGGTCGAGCTGGTGCAAAAAGGCGTGTTCCGCGAAGATCTCTATTATCGTCTGAACGTGTTGACGTTAAATCTGCCGCCGCTGCGGGACTGTCCGCAGGACATCATGCCGTTAACCGAGCTGTTCGTCGCACGATTTGCTGACGAGCAGGGAGTGCCGCGTCCGAAATTAGCTGCGGATCTAAATACCGTGCTTACGCGTTATGCATGGCCGGGTAACGTGCGGCAGTTGAAAAACGCCATTTACCGCGCACTGACGCAACTGGAAGGTTATGAACTGCGTCCGCAGGATATTTTGCTGCCGGATTATGACGCTGCAACTGTAGCCGTTGGTGAAGATGCAATGGAAGGTTCGCTGGACGAAATCACCAGCCGTTTTGAACGTTCGGTATTAACCCAGCTTTATCGCAATTACCCCAGTACGCGCAAACTGGCAAAACGTTTGGGCGTTTCACACACCGCGATTGCCAATAAATTGCGGGAATATGGATTGAGCCAGAAGAAGAACGAAGAATAAGTGAGATAAATGCCTGATGGCGCAATACCATCAGGCATAATAATTTACGCTTTCAGTACCGAGAGAGCTGCTTCGTAATCCGGCTCGGTGGTGATTTCATTTACCAGCTGGCTGAAAATCACATTATCATTTTCATCAATTACGACAACCGCACGTGCCGCCAGACCTTTCAGTGGACCTTCAGCGATCTCAACGCCGTAAGCTTGCAGGAATTCAGCGTTACGGAAAGTGGAGAGAGTGATAACGTTGTTCAGACCTTCCGCGCCGCAGAAACGAGACTGGGCAAACGGCAGATCGGCGGAGATGCACAGCACAACCGTGTTGTCGATTTCGGTTGCCAGTTGGTTAAACTTACGTACTGATGCGGCGCAAACACCGGTATCAATGCTCGGGAAAATGTTCAGCACTTTGCGTTTACCTGCAAACTGACCGAGGGTGACGTCAGACAGATCTTTTGCCACGAGAGTAAAAGTCTGCGCTTTGCTACCCGCTTGCGGGATGGAATTGGCGACTGTAACCGGGTTGCCCTGGAAATGAACGATTTGTGACATGATTATCTTTCCTGTTTACATATAGTTAACGTCACGCCTAGTTTATGCTAACTGTCAATAACACAGCAATCGCTATTTGCGCTTAATCCGCAGACCACCGCAGCAACAAGGAGTAAAGATGAGAACCGTTAAGGTATTTGAGGAAGCCTGGCCGTTACATACCCCGTTTGTTATTGCGCGGGGAAGCCGCAGTGAAGCGCGCGTGGTGGTGGTTGAACTGGAAGAAGATGGCGTTAAAGGTACGGGCGAATGTACGCCTTATCCGCGCTATGGCGAAAGTGATGCCTCAGTTATGGCGCAAATAATGAGCGTAGTCCCACAACTGGAAAAAGGGCTGACGCGCGCAGAGTTGCAAAAAGTTCTGCCTGCCGGTGCGGCGCGTAATGCGCTGGATTGTGCGCTGTGGGATCTGGCCGCAAGACAACAGCAGCAGACGCTGGCTGTATTTACCGGTATCTCTCTTCCTGAAACGATCACCACTGCGCAGACGGTAGTGATCGGTACGCCGGATCAGATGGCAGGCAGTGCCGCAGCACTATGGCAGGCTGGGGCTAAGCTGCTAAAAGTGAAGCTGGACAATCATCTTATCAGCGAGCGGATGGTGGCGATTCGCGCGGCAGTGCCGGATGCGACGTTAATTGTTGATGCTAATGAATCCTGGCGTGCGGAAGGACTGGCGGCTCGATGCCAGTTGCTGGCCGATTTAGGCGTCGCAATGCTGGAGCAACCTCTCCCGGCTCAGGACGATGCGGCGCTGGAGAATTTTATCCATCCATTGCCTATTTGCGCGGACGAAAGTTGTCATACCCGCAGCAACCTGAAGGCGCTGAAAGGGCGCTATGAGATGGTTAATATCAAGCTTGATAAAACCGGCGGCCTGACGGAAGCGTTGGCGCTGGCAACAGAAGCGCGTGCACAAGGTTTCAGCCTGATGTTGGGCTGCATGTTATGCACCTCACGCGCCATTAGCGCAGCATTACCGCTGGCGCCGCAGGTCAGCTTCGCCGATCTCGACGGGCCGACCTGGCTGGCGGTGGATGTGGAACCGGCTCTTCAGTTTACGACCGGCGAATTGCATCTTTAGGATGCCAGCGCAGTAAATTCGCCATCGCAAAAAGATATTTTTCGCTGGCTTCATCGGCGGAGATGGGGGGAAACTCAGCAGTGATACAGTGCAAGTTCAGGTCTGCACACCAACTGCCAAAGGATCCGGGGGTGTCGTAGCCGACGCTGGTTACCAGCGGCAATTCAAACGCCTGGGCCAGCCATTCACCTAATTCGCTGTGTCTGGGATCTTCAATACACGCCAGCGGATCGTGGAACGAGACGACCCAGGCGGGCTGAATGCGGTGAATGAGTTGGCATAACGCCTGGGTTTCAGGTTCGGAGCCGGGTTTATCTCCGGTCAGCAAGACAACGTCGCGCTCTTCGGCGGCACTGTTCCAGCGATAAACCGTTTCACCTTCCTTCCAGTTCGCCGCGGGAAAGTTTCGGTTTAAATCCACACCATTAGCATTGGCACGTAGACCCAACTGGCAACCGTCGGGATTCACACACAGCACCACATGATGACGGCGCAAAGACGGTGTTAATGTGCGTAATGCGCAGGAGAGGGCGACGACGGAAGAATTCTCATCGCCGTGGGTACCAGCAAGAATCAAACCACTTTCGCTGCTGGCGGCATGGGCGGGAAACCAGAGCAGCGGCGCACCCAATAATGAACGTCCGTAATGTTCAGTTCCTGGGGGGAAAGCGCCCCGTTCGGCGCGTGGGCGAGTCACGGTCATAATCGTCTCTGACAATAGAAGTATTACAGGCAGTGTTGTGCAAATTTTGTGGATTATCAAATCCTTTTCGACAACGATATGTTATCGATCTTTTATCACTTTTTTGCCGGAAGTTATTTGCATTTCTTCAAGGAGAAACAAATAATTACGCATCAATATTAACGTCGGTTTGAGGGTAACTTATGAAGCACTCTGTTTCAGTAACTTGTTGTGCGCTGTTAGTCAGCAGCATTTCTCTTTCGTATGCTGCTGATGTTCCGAGCGGCACAGTACTGGCAGACAAGCAGGAGCTGGTGCGTCATATTAAGGATGAGCCTGCATCATTGGATCCCGCGAAAGCGGTTGGTTTGCCGGAGATTCAGGTGATTCGCGATTTGTTTGAAGGACTCGTGAATCAGAATGAAAAAGGGGAGATTGTCCCAGGCGTCGCCACCCGGTGGAAAAGTAATGACAACCGTATCTGGACCTTTACCCTGCGCGATGATGCTAAATGGGCAGATGGCACACCGGTTACAGCGCAGGATTTTGTCTATAGCTGGCAACGTCTGGTAGACCCGAAAACGTTGTCCCCATTTGCCTGGTTTGCCGCGCTGGCGGGGGTAAACAATGCTCAGGCGATTATTGATGGTAAAGCCACGCCTGACCAACTTGGCGTCACTGCCGTTGATGCCCATACCCTGAAAATCCAGCTTGATAAGCCATTGCCGTGGTTTGTTAATTTGACGGCCAACTTTGCCTTCTTCCCGGTGCAAAAAGCCAACGTTGAA
Source organism: Escherichia sp. E13S3 (assembly GCF_004212325.1). Classification (NCBI taxonomy): domain Bacteria; kingdom Pseudomonadati; phylum Pseudomonadota; class Gammaproteobacteria; order Enterobacterales; family Enterobacteriaceae; genus Escherichia; species Escherichia sp. E13S3. Next base: position 81,480 of record NZ_RHJR01000012.1, on the reverse strand, counting down.
AGCGGTAAAGATTGGACGAAACCAGGGAAACTTATCGGCAACGGCGCATATGTGCTTAAAGAACGCGTGGTGAATGAAAAGCTGGTGGTTGTACCGAATACCCATTATTGGGATAACGCAAAAACGGTACTGCAAAAAGTGACTTTCCTGCCGATTAACCAGGAGTCCGCTGCCACGAAACGTTATCTTGCAGGTGATATTGATATCACTGAATCCTTCCCGAAAAATATGTATCAAAAGCTATTGAAGGATATTCCTGGACAGGTTTATACGCCGCCGCAGTTGGGGACTTATTATTATGCCTTCAATACGCAAAAAGGGCCGACGGCAGATCAACGCGTTCGTTTGGCATTAAGTATGACGATTGACCGCCGCCTGATGACGGAAAAAGTATTAGGCACAGGTGAAAAACCAGCATGGCATTTTACGCCAGATGTTACTGCCGGATTTACGCCGGAGCCTTCGCCGTTTGAACAAATGAGTCAGGAAGAACTGAATGCGCAGGCAAAAACTTTGTTGAGCGCAGCCGGTTATGGTCCGCAAAAACCGCTGAAGCTTACGCTGTTGTATAACACTTCAGAAAACCATCAGAAAATTGCGATTGCCGTAGCGTCGATGTGGAAAAAGAATCTTGGTGTGGACGTCAAATTGCAAAATCAGGAATGGAAAACTTATATCGATAGCCGTAACACCGGTAATTTTGACGTTATCCGCGCATCATGGGTAGGGGACTATAATGAACCGTCTACCTTCCTGACGCTGTTAACGTCAACGCACTCGGGAAATATTTCACGGTTTAATAATCCGGCATACGATAAAGTGCTGGCCCAGGCATCGACTGAAAATACCGTTAAAGCGCGCAATGCCGATTACAACGCGGCAGAGAAAATTCTCATAGAACAAGCGCCTATTGCACCGATTTACCAGTATACCAATGGGCGATTAATCAAACCGTGGTTGAAAGGTTATCCAATTAATAACCCGGAAGATGTGGCCTATAGCCGCACAATGTATATTGTGAAGCATTAATATGATGTCATCTGGCGCGTTTATGCGCGCCAGATTTAACAACCCCGATAAAATACCTTCTTTTTTAAAATCCCCCCTATAAAAATCACACCCAAGATAATTATTTGAATTTTTCTGCTAATGTCCAGCATAAATAATAATCAAATATTTTATTTAAAAGGTGTATTACATACTCCCAATATAAGCTGTGCTTTACTTTTCTTTACAACGCAAGACGTATTGCGTTCCTTGTAAAAATTTTCATTCACAAACAGACATACAGCTAAAATGGGGTGGTAAAATGAAAAAATCCTTAGCTATTCCTTTAGTTATCTCGTTATTACTCCTTCATTATCCTTCTTTAAGTCTGGCCGCAGAATCACTGCCCGATGCCACGTCGTTAGGGCTGGAAAACTTAACGAATGATCTCTCACGACAAGAATTGTTTGTAAAAATACTGGAGTCGGATCCTTCTCGTGATAAAGAGTTTGATTCCTTTGCGGTAAAAAAATATTTTAAATTTCCGGCTGATGTTGCTTACGATTCGGTATTGAATCAACCACGACCCAGTTCTTTATTTGGTGTGGATATCAGCCATCATAACGGTAAAAACTTCCCGATCGAACTGTTGGCAAAAAATAAGTCTGTGTTCTTGTATATGAAGTCCAGTCAAGGAACGCGTTATATTGATCCCGAATTTGCCGGTTTCTGGCAACGGGCCGGGGCTACGGAACGGGGAGTAAAATTACACCGTGGAGCATATCATTTTCTTTCCAGCGGCACTCCGGCAGACGACGCTGAAACATGGGGACGCAAGCAGGCGATGACGTTTGTTAAAATTATTAAAGCTAACGGGGGATTACGTGCAACGGATATGCCACCGGCGGTGGATGTTGAGTGGGATGTAGATTCATCAACGGGTAAGGACCGCTGGCAGAAGCGTAAACCCACTGAAATAATCACGATGATCAAGGCATTCACCGCGCAGGTAGAAGCCGATTTAGGCCGTAAACCGGTTATCTACACTGCGCGGGCGTGGTGGAAAGATGCCGTCGGCGGAGAAAAAAGTTTTGCCCAGGTTGCAGAACATAATCTGTGGCTGGCTGATTATTCTAATCAGGCACAGGCCAGCGAAACGCCGCGTTCAATTAACCAGACAAAATGGGCAATCTGGCAGTTTACCGATGCTGCGCAGCTTAATTTGGGATCAAGTCAGAAATTCGATGCCAGTATATACAAGGGCCCAACCGCTGAGTTTTATTCCACTCTGGGTGTGCAGGAGTTTTAAATCATGAACAGGCGATGGCCAAATTTATGTAAAACGGTCCTGGGGCTGTTAATTGCAGGAATATCACTGGGAATGAATGATGTCCGCGCAGATGACATTTGCAAAAATGGCGCAATGGTCCCTGATGAATATTGTCATTTTTTTGTCCACTATGGGCCAGAGAACCCAGGGAAACTGGATATCCGGATCAGTGATGCGTTAAAAATACCCGATCAGGATGCAGCGAAAACTCGCTCCATCGGGTTGATTATTGCAATTTCAAAATATCCACTATTACACGCAGATATTCCGGCAGCCGCGGTGGATGGCCAAAGAATGGCTGATTTTCTGATCAACGGACAGAAGTTTGATGAGGTTATTCTACTAAGAGATCAGGAAGCTTCATTAGATAATATTAATTATTTTTTAAAGGAATATTTACCTGCCAGAGGGATGATGTTTGATAAGAAAGCTCGCTTGTTAATTGCTTATTCAGGTCATGGTCGTTTTGGCACTCAAAATGGTAATTCTGATAAAGCCCCTGCATTTGTATTGAGCAACGCTACGGATATTGATGGTTCAAAAGGGATGTATGAAATGCCAGCTCTGAACACACAACTTAATATTCTGGCAAAGCGTTATTTCCATGTTCTGACTTTAGTCAATGCTTGCTTTGGTTCTGGCTTGTATGGCATGACTATCGGCGCGGGTAATTCTAACTCGTACAGTAATCCTGGTGCCTATGCAATAGCTGCCGGTGATGATAAAACAGAGGTTTACTCACTGGAGGCAAAGCGCGGTAGTGTCTTTTTCGATACAATTATCAAAGGAGTAACGAATGGCGTTGCCGACGAACGTTTTGGTAAGTCGTATATGGTAAAGGTAGATGGAAAAAAGGAATACTACGCAGGAATAACCAGAACGTTGAGTTTATTTATCTATGTTAATGATCAATATTCAGATATTAATGAAAAACTGGATGAACAAGGTAAGGGATTACATTTAAGCGATGCCTGGATAGGTGCAACAGAAATGCCCGCGGGTCCTGGGGGATTCTTCTTCATCAATGAACCTGCGGCAAATCGTCTGGATAATAAGACTCAGCTGGCTGCGGGTAAAGCAGGGGAGTTTACGAATATTGATGTGGCCTCATTCTCGATTGATAAGTCAGCCCCTGTCCCCGCAGATAATCAGGAAAAAGATAATAAATCGATTGAGATTCCTTATGGCCCCGTAAGTGCAATTCCCAACCGTCCTGACATACGTATTTTTAAAACGCCGGAAATTTACCCGATTCACGGGCATGATATTTCTTCTAACGATGGTGAAATAGACTGGAAATTATTCCAGGAAAAATCGTCTGCGCGTTTTGTTTATGCGAGAGTGGTTGGCTGGAGAGGCCCCGATTCATCATTTAAGTCTCACTGGAAACAATTAGCTGATTCCAAATTTGACCGTGGAGGTTATTTCAAATTTGATTTTTGTCGCACACCTGAGGCGCAATTGGAAACAGCAAAAAGTCTCCTGCCCGCAGAGCCGAAAATGTTACCGCCCGGTATTTTGTTGGTAAATCCTGAAGGTGAAGATACAACTCAACTAAACTGCTTTAAAAAATCGGGAATGGCTAATGCACGGAATGATATTTTACGTTTTGCCGATTTAATCTACCAAAATTATCATAAAATACCCATATTTTATGGAAATCATAATAATCTGTCACATTTTATGGATAGCCGATTCGAGCAGTATATGGTGTGGATGGGGTATTGGGGACAAGCTGGTGTGAAGCTTGAAGGACGCAATCCCTGGACGCTTTGGCAATATTCAGGGAATGAAACGGTGCCGGGGATCGGTCACAGCACGGAGTCTGAAGTTTTCTTTGGTACTGAGGAACAATATGTTCAGTTTAAAGCTGGCGAGAATAATGTCGCGCTGGCTGCTGTTAATTGAATAATAAATAAGACTGGATGGCGAATAAACATATCGCCATCCAGTTTCTGCAGGTTATTACTTCACCTGTTCTGGTAGTGTGTTATTCTCCATATACAATGTCTGGCTGGGGAAGGCAAAATCTGCGCCATGCGACTGTACAATATCGATAATTTTCAAATATACGTCCTGCTGGGCAGCAAGCCATTCGGCCCAAACCGTGGTTTTGGTAAAACAATAAACCATAATATTTAGCGACGAATCGGCAAACTGGTTGAAATAAACCAATAGGGTTTGCTGCTGGTCGATGGCGGGATGATTTTTAAGCATTTCGCGTACCGCTTCGACAATAACGCCCACTTTAGCCGCATCTTCATAACGTAAACCAATGGTCGTAGTAATACGACGGTTGGTCATTCGTCCTGGGTTTTCTACGCTGATCGACGAAAACAGTGAGTTCGGCACGTACAGCGGACGATGATCAAATGTGGTGATTTTAGTCATTCGCCAGCCAATTTCTGCCACCGTTCCTTCGATATTTCTGTCAGGAGAACGGATCCAGTCGCCAATACTAAAGGGGCGATCAAAATAGAGCATAATGCCGGAAAAGAAGTTACTCAGAATGTCTTTACCGGCCATACCCACTGCAAGGCCACCAATACCGCCAAAAGTCAGCAAGCCTGAAAGGCTCATGCCGAAATGTTCGCCATAGAGCAGAACAATGACGATGATAATGCTGATTTTAATGATCCGCGACATAATCCGTGCACTGGTAATATCGCGGCCTTTTTTAATCTGCTTCCGTTCAAACTGATTGATTAGAAGGAATAACTTAACCGTCAGGATAAGGGCTATCAGCGACGTACAGATAAAATCAACGGCGTCCGGTGTGATAAATTTGAGTTTGTAGTTTTCGATGACATAATTAATGATGCTACCAACAGCACTGATAATTATGGTGTAGATTAAAAATTGCACTGCGTGGAATAAGAATCCTTTTCTTTTATGATTTCCACGGCGAAACCAAAAGCTCATAAGAATCAATGCTGCGCAACTACCGAAAATAATGACCAGATTAAGCGCATTATTTGTAAACAGTTCAGCGATCATTGTTTTATCAGGCTCCTCCAGATTGTTGACGTCATGCCGGAAACCCCTGGCGGGGTTATTTTATCGCGATAATTCATGCATATCATCAATAGACAGGGAAGGAAGTAGCAACATTAGCTAATTTATCAACGAGTTGATGATATGTTACGCGACAATCTATTGCTTTCAGAGCAGACAACACCAAAATGTCATGGTATTGTTACACACAAGTAACAAAGGGTTTATCTGCAAAAGGATTACATTATGATCATGGCGAAACTGAAGTCAGCGAAGGGGAGAAAGTTTCTCATAGGTTTGTTGGCGGTTTTCATTATTGCGGCGTCGGTAGTGACTCGCGCGACTATCGGTGGTGTTATTGAACAATACAATATCCCGCTGTCCGAATGGACGACATCAATGTATGTGATTCAGTCATCGATGATTTTTGTCTATAGTCTGGTCTTTACCGTGTTACTGGCAATCCCGCTGGGTATTTATTTCCTTGGCGGAGATGAGAAGTAAGTAAAAGAAAAGGCCCGTAACTTCGGGCCTTGAAAGCAAGTGACGAACGATTAATCGTCGTCTTCGTCATCCAGTTCGACAGGTGTCTGGTATTGGTCGGGTTTAATCACCAGCAGGTCGCAGCGAAGATGATCAATCACTTGTTCCGCCGTATTGCCAAGGAATGCCGCAGAAATACCAGTGCGTCCTACGGTTCCCAGAACCACAATCCCTGCCTGTAAATGCTCCGCTAAATCGGGAATCACTTCTTCCGGTAGACCTTTTTCGACATGCGTCATTTTCTCGTCAATGCTGAATTTCTGCCGCAGGGCTTTCATCGCCAGTAAATGTTGCCCGCGAATAGCATCGTTATAAACGCTTGGATCAAATTCCGGCAGTTCAATCGCAATATTGATGGGGGTTACTGGATAAGCACCAACCAGATGTACCTCGGTGTGGTTGACCTGGTCCGCCAGTTCGATCGTCTCCTTCACCAGTTTTTCATTGAGCGCATTATGATACGGCTCTTCGCTGGCGAGATTCACCGCCACCAGTGCCTTACCCCCTTCCGGCCACGGTTGGTCTTTCACCATCCACACCGGGCTCGGGCATTTGCGTAACAGGTGCCAGTCTGTTGGAGTAAAAATCACCGCTTCCAGGCGGTCATGTTGGTGCGCCATTTTTAGCACCAGATCGTGCCCACCGCTAAGTACTTCCTGAATGATGGCTTCGAAAGGACGGTTATGCCAGACCACTTTAATTTCAATGGGAACGCCAGCGTTAAGATAATATTTCGCCTGCTCGTGGATCCACGCAGTACGCTGACTAATGACGCCCTGACGCATGGCGGTCCGCTCGTCCGGGGAGAGTAGGGTAGTCATCTCGTATGAGAAGTCATAAATAGGCAAAAAGGCTTTAATTTTGCCACCAATCCGTTGATGCAAATAAACAGCTCGCCGTAATGCGGGTTGATCGTCCTGATTAGGATCGATAACAACAAGCATGTTCTGATACATAGCCATACAGAGTCTCCTTACAACAACTGTCAATGCAGTTTGTATTAAAAGAGTAACCTGGATCTGGTGAATGAAACAGTGATGAACCTTCTGCCAGATCAATAAATGAGAAAAATTTAATGATATGACAGAAGGATAGTGACTTATGCGGAAAAATCAGGCGACGTTGCGTGTATGACCGGCTAGTTGGGCCAGCGCATCGTTATTTTCGATGGTGATATATTTACCTTTAACTGCCAGCATGCCGCTTTTCTGGAAGCGCCCCAGCAGACGGCTGATGGTTTCTACCGTCAGGCCCAGATAGTTACCGATATCGCCACGAGTCATCGTCAGGCGGAATTCACGAGGGGAGAAGCCGCGTTGGGCAAAACGACGGGACAGATTATAGATAAATGCAGCCAGACGTTCTTCGGCATTTTTCTTCGACAACAGCAGGATCATGTCCTGATCGCCTTTAATTTCGCCGCTCATCAGACGCATCATTTGTTGGCGCAAATTTGGCATTTTACCGGACAGATCGTCCAGCGTTTCGAACGGAATTTCACACACCATCGAGGTTTCCAGTGCCTGGGCGAAGCTTGGATGATGACCGCTGCCTATGGCATCGAAACCCACCAGATCGCCTGCTAAATGAAAGCCAGTGATTTGCTCGTCGCCTTGCTCTGTAATGGTATAACTTTTAATCGTACCGGAGCGGATGGCATAAAGCGATTTAAGTTCATCACCAGCCTTAAACAGCGTCTGGCCTTTCTGAATAGGCTTCTTTCGCTCAATGATATTATCAAGCTGATCAAGCTCATGTTCGTTGAGTGTGAACGGGATGCAAAGCTGACTGATGCTGCAATCCTGGCAATGGATAGCACAACCGCCAGACTGAATGCGCCGTATAATTCGCTTTTCCGGGATCATAGGTCTGCTCAAGCCGTAATTGATATTTGTCAATTTTAACATCTTTTTAGGGAGCAAGTAAGTCTAAGCAAACCTTAACAGCGGAGAATTCCGATAATAGATGTAAATTTATGTCTATCTAATTGAAAAACCTTAGATTGTTAAGGGTAACTTTACGTAAAACTGTGAGCAAGCAGGCACAAATTGCTTAATGTTTACAGTAAAAGATAACCTTCATGGCGCAATAGCCACTCTTTTCGCTGCACTCCGCCTGCATATCCTGTCATCGTGCCGTTTCGGCCAATGACCCGGTGACAAGGCACCACAATACTGATCGGGTTTGCACCGTTGGCTGCGCCGACGGCACGCGCGGCCCCTGGGCGGCCTAGTTGTTCTGCCAGTTGACCGTAATGCATTACCTGTCCACACGGGATAGTCCGTAGCGTTTTCCATACTTCCCGTTGAAATGGCGTACCGCCGGTGGCAGTGGGTAGGGAATCAATAATGCTTAGATTACCGGCAAAATAATCACGAAGTTTATCGCTTAACCCGCCGGGATTGGTGGCGGAAATACGCTCATAACCTTCTTTGCGATAATGGATGTCCAGCAATTGCACCATGCGATCGCTATACTCTTCCCACTCAACCGCCCGCAGACGAAATTGTTCATCGCAAATAACCCACAGAGGACCCAGTGGCGTGGCAATTTTTTCTTCAAGTAATCTCAGCATCCGTTCTCTCTTAAGATAAATGTGGGTAAACCCCCGGACTAATCAGCAGACCGACAAGATACCACGCAAGCAACATTAGCAGCCATACCACAAGAAGATAAGAGGGTACGGTACGACTAATGAATAGTAGGTACCTGGATTAGTTTCCGGTTTGAACGATAGCGCTGAAGTGGATTTCCGGGCTAAATGCGTCTGCCGCTTCGTTACTTCTCCCGACACCAGCGAGAATGTGGTTTTCTGCAATGCAGACAAATGAATAAAAAAATAGAGTCTGTCGACATCCGCCAGACTCTACAGTACACACAGCAGTGCATCCGCGTCTTGAATCCGGCCTGCTTCCTGTCAGCCGGTGACAGTGTTATAACGGTTTTGCCCATCAGTTGCCAATTTTCTTCAGTGACAGATTTCACGAAAATATAAGTTAAAACGTTCATCTCGTGATTGAATAATCATGCATCGTTAATCGACTGGTGAATTTAGCGGGTGATTAACCTGTGCGGCGTTTAAACATATTGCAGAATGATTTGCTTAAGTATATTTCAGGCGAAGTGCAACAAATTGCCGTCATCATATATTGGTTGCTTGATGGACAAATCGCCTTAATTAGGGCCTGTGCAGGCTCACTCCCGGCCTAAACTGTTCGATACTGCAACCAGGCTGGTATAAAATGCCCCGCCTGCGGAGACACTAGCCTGTATGGAGCAAGATGTTGCTTCAACTTGCGAAGTGAACAATGCAGCAAGCATCAGATATATGAACAATTAACTCGTCCGGATCACGACGTGCGAAGGTACATAGGAGGTTACATGAACCTTGACGACAAATCGCTGTTTCTTGACGCCATGGAAGATGTCCAACCACTGAAACGCGCTACTGATGTCCACTGGCATCCTGTGCGTAACCAACGCGCGCCACAGCGTATAGACACGCTGCAACTTGATAATTTCCTCACCACAGGATTTCTCGACATCATCCCGCTAAATCAGCCCCTGGAATTTCGTCGGGAAGGTTTGCAACATGGGGTGATCGATAAGCTACGCAGCGGCAAATATCCGCAACAGGCTAGCCTGAATTTACTTCGGCAGTCGGTGGAAGAGTGCCGCAAAATGGTGTTTAGTTTTATTCATCAGGCGCGGGCGGATGGTTTGCGTAATGTACTTATTATTCACGGCAAAGGCAGAGAAGATAAGTCTCACGCCAACATTGTCCGTAGTTATGTCGCACGTTGGCTGACAGAGTTTGATGATGTACAGGCTTATTGCACCGCGCTACCGCATCATGGCGGCAGCGGGGCGTGTTACGTTGCACTGCGTAAAACAGCGCAGGCGAAACAAGAAAACTGGGAGCGTCACGCTAAACGCAGTCGATAATTCATTGACGCTTCCGCGCTAGTGAAAATATCAAGCCGCCAGTACGCGGTTGCGTCCGTCATTTTTCGCCCGATACAACGCATCATCTACGCGTTTAAACAGTTCATCGATGCCTTCATTGCCTTCGTGATGTGCCACGCCAATGCTGACCGTAAAACGCGGTAAGCCAGAAATACTCACTTTTGCCACGCTCAATCGGATAGTTTCAGCGAGAGAAATTGCGGTATCCAGCGGAGTTCTGGGTAATAACAAGACGAACTCTTCACCTCCCCATCGAAACACCATATCGCCTTTGCGAGCGCAGCTTTCGAGCGTACGTGCCAGAGTGCATAAAACTTCATCACCTTTCTGATGACCGTACAGGTCATTAATATGCTTAAAACGATCGGTGTCGATAAGCAGCAAACTGTAATCCTGAGCGATTGCGAGATGCTGCATCTGGCCTTGCTCGGTGATGTGATAAAATTGTCGGCGGTTAAGTAACCCCGTCAACGCGTCATGGTGAGCCGCGTGTTCCAGTTGTTGTTCCAGCCTTTTTTGCTCGGTAATGTCATGCACGATGCATAACATTAACTTGTCGCCATAAATCTCAATTGGCCCGGCATAAGTTTGCACATGGCGAGTGGAACCATCTGCCAGCTTATGGACAAAGTTAAGAGGTTTATGTCCGCCGGGTAAACGTGAAATTTCATGCATGACAGGCATCACACGACGCCCAAGAATATTAATTTCCCAGGTGTGTTTCTGACAGATTGTTTCATGGTTATAGCCATAGAAATTGAGTGCGGCCACATTGGCGTCGACAATTTGGCCATCACGCGAGGGATCTATCAACAGCATTGGCGCGGAATTAGTCAGAAAAAAACGCGCATAAAACCCTTGTTTTTTACGCTGATAATTTGCAGATCGGCTGGCTTTTAAGCCCAGACTTGCGGGTGTCTCCATCCCTTCAAATATGATCACTTCCCCAGTATCACTAATCTCTTTGAGGGTTAACCGACAGCTTAGTGCTGTCTCTTCACCATTACGCTTGACCGTGAGAATTTCTACAATATCGAGTTGGTTATGCAGGTCTACGAGATATTTTGGTAGTTCGTTTTGGGAGGAGACGGAATAGAGGCCGGTTCGTAGCTGACTAAAAGTGAGTTCTTGCATCAACAGTTGCGCAGCGCTATTGGCATAAATTAACCGTTCCTCGAAGGGGGAAACGATCCAGACAGGACTGGTTAATAAGTCCAGGGTATTGAAGTTGTGCGTAGTCATTGAAATCCCGTTATTTTTATCAATTTTCTATTGTTATCTGATCGCAAAAATGCCACCACAAATGATCAGATAATTCTGATAATGATAGACGCTATTTAACACTTTACCCCTTTTCTAATCATGAAAAGTATTTTGCTTTCTGTATTTAGTTTTGACAGGATTTTATTAATCATTTCAGGGTAATGGGGTGAGGAGATGTTGCGTAAGATAACCAGAAGACTAGACTACAAAATAAAGCATTGATAATGGAGGCACTGTGGAAACGATTAAGGGAGCGGACATAAATGTACCGGATGCAGTATTTGCCTGGATGTTGGATGGTAAAGGCGGCGTTAAACCGCTGGAAAATACAGATGAGATAGATGAAGAGCATCCCTGCTGGCTCCACCTTAATTATGTGCACCATGACAGCGCGCAGTGGCTGGCAACGACGCCATTGCTCCCAAATAACGTGCGTGACGCGCTGGCAGGGGAAAGCACGCGACCCAGAGTCAGCCGTCTTGGTGAAGGGACGTTGATTACGTTGCGCTGCATTAATGGCAGTACTGATGAACGTCCCGACCAGCTGGTTGCCATGCGTGTTTATATGGACGGTCGGTTCATTGTCTCGACCCGACAACGTAAAGTACTGGCGTTAGACGATGTAGTTAGCGATCTGGAAGAGGGGACCGGCCCGACTGATTGCGGAGGCTGGCTGGTGGATGTGTGTGATGCATTAACCGATCACTCCAATGAGTTTATAGAGCAACTGCACGATAAAATTATCGACCTGGAAGATAATTTACTTGATCAACAAATTCCGCCGCGCGGTTTCCTGGCACTACTACGAAAACAACTCATTGTTATGCGTCGCTATATGGCGCCGCAGCGAGATGTTTATGCTCGCCTTGCCAGTGAGCGCCTGCCCTGGATGAATGACGATCAACGGCGCCGAATGCAGGATATTGCTGACCGTCTTGGGCGCGGTCTGGATGAGATTGACGCGTGCATTGCGAGAACTGGCGTGATGGCGGACGAAATCGCCCAAGTGATGCAGGAAAATTTAGCCCGCCGTACTTACACAATGTCATTGATGGCAATGGTCTTTTTACCCAGTACATTTTTAACCGGGCTATTTGGCGTTAACCTCGGCGGTATTCCCGGTGGAGGATGGCAATTTGGTTTTTCGCTTTTTTGTATTCTGTTAGTTGTTCTTATTGGTGGTGTTGCTTTATGGTTGCATCGTAGTAAATGGTTGTAACAAAAGCAATTTCTCCGGGTTTCTGTATACAAAAACGCCGTAAAGTTTGAGCGAGGTCAATAAACTCTCTACCCAATCAGGGCAATATCTTTCACGCAGGTGAATGCAACGTCAAGCGATGGGCGTTGCGCTCCATATTGTCTTACTTCCTTTTTTGAATTACTGCATAGCACAATTGATTCGTACGACGCCGACTTAGATAAGTCGGCTTTTTTTTGTCTGTTATCTGTCAACGTCTACCCTTTAAGAGTCTACCCAATGACCAAAGGGAAATATGATGACACTCATTTATTTGCAAATTCCTGTCCCTGAACCGATTCCTGGCGATCCCGTCCCAGTCCCCGATCCAATCCCTCGTCCACAACCTATGCCCGACCCGCCGCCCGATGAAGAACCGATTAAATTGTCGCAACGTGAGCGTAGATCTGCGAGGATACGCGCCTGCTAACTTTGCGCTGATGACCACGAGAATAGATTGTGACCGCTTTTTCTACCCTGAACGTTTTGCCTCCCGCCCAGCTCACTAACCTTAATGAGTTGGGTTACTTAACCATGACACCGGTGCAGGCCGCCGCACTTCCGGCGATCCTTGCTGGAAGAGATGTTCGCGTGCAGGCGAAAACCGGCAGCGGAAAAACCGCGGCATTTGGCCTCGGGTTGTTACAGCAAATTGATGCGTCGCTGTTTCAGACTCAGGCTTTAGTGCTGTGTCCGACTCGTGAACTGGCGGATCAAGTCGCAGGGGAGTTACGTCGGCTTGCGCGTTTTCTACCAAATACCAAGATCTTGACCTTATGCGGCGGTCAGCCGTTTGGCATTCAGCGCGATTCACTGCAACACGCGCCGCATATCATCGTGGCAACGCCGGGGCGTTTGCTGGATCACCTGCAAAAAGGCACTGTTTCGTTAGATGCGTTGAATACGTTGGTGATGGATGAAGCCGACCGTATGCTGGATATGGGTTTTAGCGACGCAATTGATGAAGTCATCGGTTTTGCGCCAACTTCTCGCCAGACGCTTCTCTTCTCTGCCACCTGGCCGGAAGCGATCGCCGCGATTAGCGGTCGTGTACAACGAGATCCCCTGGCGATTGAAATAGACACAACAGATGCTCTGCCGCCTGTTGAACAACAATTTTATGAGACATCCAGCAAGGGCAAAATTCCGTTGTTGCAACGGTTATTAAGTTTGCATCAGCCAGCGTCTTGTGTGGTGTTTTGTAACACCAAAAAAGATTGCCAGGCTGTGTGTGACGCACTGAATGAAGTAGGGCAAAGTGCATTGTCGTTACATGGCGATCTGGAACAGCGCGATCGCGACCAGACGTTGGTTCGTTTTGCCAACGGTAGCGCTCGTGTGCTGGTAGCGACCGATGTCGCTGCGCGTGGTCTGGATATTAAATCGCTTGAACTGGTGGTGAACTTTGAGCTGGCGTGGGATCCTGAAGTTCATGTGCATCGTATCGGGCGTACGGCGCGTGCCGGGAATAGCGGTCTGGCAATCAGTTTCTGTGCGCCAGAAGAAGCACAGCGCGCCAATATCATTGCCGACATGTTGCAGATGAAACTTAACTGGCAAACGTTACCAGCCAGCAGGGACATTGTGTCGCTGGAGGCAGAAATGGCAACGTTGTGTATCGATGGCGGGAAAAAAGCCAAAATGCGTCCGGGTGATGTATTAGGCGCGCTGACAGGAGATATCGGGCTTGATGGTGCGGATATTGGCAAAATCACCGTGCACCCAGCGCATGTCTATGTCGCAGTGCGACAGGCGGTTGCTCATAAGACATGGAAGCAGTTACAGGGCGGCAAGATTAAAGGAAAAACTTGCCGGGTACGGCTGTTAAAATAACGAAATGTTGAATTGCCTGATGCAAGGATAAACATCTTCTTCGGCATTGCCGGATGCGACGCGGACCGCGTCTTATCCGGCCTACATGAGTAGCCCGATAAGCTTGCGTATCGGGCGCTATTCTGATTATTTCACTTCAACCACATTCAGGCGCAGTTCATCCAGCTGATTTTCGTCTTCTTCAGGCTGCCAGCCCGCCGGTTGTAGTGGGAGCTCTTCGCGATCAAACGCCAGATCACCGCCGTTAACCACTTCTGAACCGTGGGTAATGCCTTTGAAATCGAAAAGACTGGTATCGCACAGATGAGACGGCACCACATTCTGCATCGCGCTGAACATGGTCTCGATACGTCCCGGATAACGCTTATCCCAGTCGCGGAGCATATCGGCAATCACCTGACGTTGCAGGTTAGGCTGTGAACCGCACAGGTTACATGGAATAATCGGGAACGCTTTCGCATCGGCAAAACGCTGAATATCTTTTTCGCGGCAGTAGGCCAGCGGACGAATCACGATATGTTTGCCATCATCGCTCATCAGTTTCGGTGGCATCCCCTTCATCTTGCCACCGTAGAACATATTTAAGAACAGCGTTTGCAGGATATCGTCGCGGTGGTGACCCAGTGCGATTTTCGTGGCTCCCAGTTCTGTTGCGGTGCGATAAAGGATACCGCGACGCAGACGAGAGCAGAGCGAGCAGGTGGTTTTTCCTTCAGGGATTTTCTCTTTTACGATCCCGTAAGTATTCTCTTCAACAATCTTATACTCAACGCCCAGCTTATCGAGATACTCCGGCAGGACGTGTTCCGGGAAACCTGGCTGTTTCTGGTCGAGGTTAACGGCAACCAGCGAGAAATTGATTGGCGCGCTTTGCTGCAAATTACGCAGGATCTCCAGCATGGTATAGCTGTCTTTGCCCCCGGAGAGGCAAACCATAATGCGGTCACCATCTTCAATCATATTGAAGTCAGCAATGGCTTCGCCCACGTTACGACGCAGACGTTTTTGCAATTTGTTCAGGTTGTATTGTTCTTTCTTACTAATTTCTTGATTTTGCGACATTTAATAGCGACTCAATTCGTTATATGGCATCAGAAAAGTATGCGTCATGCCGGAACGCCCAGCATAAGAAATCTGATATAAAAACTGTGGCGTGTATGGTACGGATTAGAGGGGAAAATGTCAGCACATTTGCGAAATGAATCAAAAAGCCCGCAGCGGTCTGCGGGCGTTAGTGTTAGCGCACGACCAGCACTGAGCACTCTGCGTGACGTACTACGGCAGCGGCGTTAGAGCCGAGCAGGTAGGTGGTGATATCCGGTCGATGAGAAGCAATGATTATCATGTGAGCAGGGATTTTTTTCGCCATTTCCAGAATACGGTCTTTTGGCGAACCTTCTTCAACATGGACATGCACTCTGTCAGTCGGCAGTTTGAATTTTTTAATGACTTCTTCCAGTTGCGATTTGGCTTCCGCTTTCAGGTCATCCATTGCCGGTAACTCTGCGGAATACGCTAATCCCAGAGAGGCATAGTAGGGTAGCGAAGGTATTACCGTCAGGAAATGAACCTCTGCATCATCAATCTTTGCCTCTGCCTCAACGTGGCTAATCACACGTTGAGTTAATTCTGAATCTGAAATATCGATAGGGACAAGAATCGTTCTGTTCATAAAACCTCCTGTTTTAGTATCCGCATAAAGTGTAACGCCAGATGACTCATTTTGTGTAATGACGGAGTTCACATTTTTAATTTAGATCAAGGGAGGATAAATATGAAGAAAATGCCCGCCAAACGGCGGGCAGGCAAGATTAAAACTGGTATACCAGACCTAAAGCAACGATATCATCGGTAGAGATACCGTTCGCAGCGTAGAAGCTGTCATCCTCATCTAGTAGGTTGATTTTATAATCAACATAGGTGGACATGTTTTTGTTGAAATAATATGTTGCGCCAACGTCGGCGTATTTAACCAGATCTTTATCGCCATCAGTACCGACCAAATCGTTGCCTTTAGACATCAGGAAGGAGACTGCCGGACGCAGGCCAAAATCAAACTGATACTGGGCAGTAACTTCAAAGTTCTGGGTTTTGTTGGCAATCGTATTTGCTGAATTGCCGTAAGGCGTCATGTTACGGGTTTCAGAGTACATGGTTGCAAGGTAGATATTGTTAGCATCGTATTTTGCCCCTGCCGTCCATGCGTCAGCCTTATCGCCTTTTGCAGTAGAGAATTCAGCCTGTTGGTTGGTACGATCAGAACTGGTATACGCAGCACCAATGCTCACCCCCATACCTAAGTCGTAGGTAGAGGAGATACCGAAACCGTCGCCATTGGCATTCTTAATATTACGACTGCCACCGTTTGCAGTACCTTCTTGCTCATGACTAACCTGGTTTTCGTTCGCTCCCTGATACTGCAACGCAAAGTCCAGGCCATCAACCAGACCGAAGAAATCGGTGTTACGGTAGGTCGCGACGCCGTTTGCACGACCGGTCATATAGTTATCGGCTTTGGTATAAGAGTCGCCACCGAATTCAGGCAGCATATCTGTCCAGCCTTCGATGTCGTACATCACACCATAATTACGACCATAGTCAAATGAACCGAAGTCACCAAATTTCAGACCGGCAAATGCCAGACGAGTCCAGGAGTCGCCTTTATCATTTTCAGAGCCATTAGCCTGAACGTTATATTCCCACTGACCATAACCGACCAGTTGATCGGTAATTTGAGTTTCGCCTTTAAAACCAAAACGCACATAAGTTTGATCGCCATCACTATTCGCATTATCAGAAAAATAATGCAGGCCATCGACTTTGCCGTACAGGTCTAATTTATTGCCGTCTTTATTATAAATTTCTGCTGCATGTGCAGCACCTGCGGCGAGCAGGGCAGGGATTAAGAGCGCCAGTACTTTGCTTTTCATTGAATAAATCCTTTAGTTATTTTATTTGCCTTAATTTCCCCTGTTTGGGGAATGAAAACATCCTAAAGGAGAAGTTCAGTTAGCAGATAAATATCATTTGTTACGCCTTAAGTAAAACCTTAATCAAATAATTCTATGGAAATAGTAATAAGTTTGATGAATGTATCGCTGGGGAATCATGCAAAATAAAAATTATACATTTAATAAAGCATGGGTTATTCTGCGCGGGTTATATGCCTTTATTGTCACAGATTTTATTTTCGGTTGGGTCA
Organism: Escherichia sp. E13S3; assembly: GCF_004212325.1. Taxonomy (NCBI): domain Bacteria; kingdom Pseudomonadati; phylum Pseudomonadota; class Gammaproteobacteria; order Enterobacterales; family Enterobacteriaceae; genus Escherichia; species Escherichia sp. E13S3. The sequence continues at coordinate 64,125 of NZ_RHJR01000012.1, read as the reverse complement.
TTGCATTACTAATGTTTTTCCAACGAATAAAAAGACAAGCCCGAACTTTCGTTCGGGCTTTTTTTTGAATTGGATAATAGTTATCCAGAAAGGTTACTCGGTGCTATTTTTTTCCGCCTTTCCGGCCATTTGTGCCAGGAAGTCATAACGTTTTTGCAAATCAGCGGCGGCATCCTTCCATAACTGTTCTGCCACTTCCGGCTGTTGCGTGTTCAGACGGCGGAAACGCTGCTCATGAAGAAGCGTTTCTTCCAGAGCTTCTGAAGGCGGGCGGGAATCCAGCGCCAGCGGCAGTTTACCTTCATCGGCTCGACGCGGATCAAAGCGATACAGCGGCCAGAAGCCCGTTGCGGTGAGTTGACGCATCTGGTCGTGACTTAATGCCAGGTCATAACCGTGCTCTTCACATGGGCTGTAAGCAATAATCAGCGATGGCCCCGGATACGCTTCCGCTTCCTGTATCGCTTTCACCGTCTGGTTGAGTTGTGCGCCCAGAGAAATCTGCGCGACATAAACATGACCGTACATCATCATGCTAACACCAAGATCTTTGCGTGCTTTGCGTTTGCCATGTTCACCAAACTTAGTTACCGCGCCAAGCGGGGTAGCTTTCGACGCCTGACCACCGGTATTGGAATAGCATTGCGTATCCAGCACCAGGATGTTGACGTTCTCCGTCAGACTCAACACATGATCCAGACCGCCAAAGCCGATGTCGTAAGCCCAGCCGTCACCACCAATCAGCCAGATTGATTTCTCCACCAGCGCATCTGCGTCACGCAGCAGTTCATGCGCTTCAGCCACATCTTTGAGTTGCTGGCGCAGAGCCGCGACTTGTTCGCGACGAACGTCTGGCGTGGCGTCTGATTTCAACGCAGTCAGTAACTCAGCAGGGATTTTGTCAGCAAATTGCTCCAGCAGACGCAGCACGCGGACACGGTGTTGATCGACCGTCAGGCGGAAACCAAGGCCGAATTCGGCATTATCTTCAAATAGCGAGTTCGCCCATGCCGGTCCACGACCGTTGGCATCAGTGGTATATGGCGTGGAGGGCAGGTTGCCGCCGTAAATAGAAGAACAACCAGTAGCGTTGGCAATCAACATCCGATCGCCATAGAGCTGAGTGAGCAATTTGATATACGGCGTCTCACCACAACCGGAGCAAGCGCCAGAATATTCAAACAGCGGAGTGATCAACTGCGAAGTACGAATATCAATACGTTCCAGTTTGCTGCGGTCGATTTCTGGTAAATTCAGGAAGAAGTCGTAATTGATTTTCTCTTCTTCCACATGTTCCAGACGCGACATCATATTGATGGCTTTGATCTCTGGATTTTGTCGGTCTTTCGCCGGGCAAACTTCTACGCACAGGTTACAACCGGTGCAATCTTCCGGTGCCACCTGCAACACATATTTCTGCCCGCGCATATCACGAGATTTTACATCCAGTGAATGCAGGCTGGTCGGAGCGTTTTCCATCGCTTCGGGCGGTACGACTTTCGCGCGAATGGCAGAGTGTGGGCAAGCGGCGACGCAGTGGTTACATTGAGTACAGAGTTCCTCTTTCCAGATAGGAATCTCTTCGGCAATGTTGCGTTTTTCCCAGCGAGTAGTGCCCATCGGCCAGGTGCCGTCTGGTGGTAGCGCTGAAACGGGGAGGGCGTCGCCAAGTCCGGCGAGCATCGCAGCGGTAACCGTTTTGACAAAATCAGGTGCGGCATCAGATACGACTGGTGGACGGTTGGCACTTTGCGGATTTACCGGTTGCAGTGGTACTTCTTCAACGGACTCGCGCGCCAGCGCCAGAGCTTGCCAGTTGCGTTCCACCAGATCCTGGCCTTTGCTGCTGTAACTTTTGGCAATGGCGCCCTGCAATTCTGCGAGGGCGCTGTCGCCAGGCAGAATTTGCGTCAGGTGGAAGAAAGCCATCTGCATGACGGTGTTAATGCGAGCTGCCAGCCCACATTCACGGGCGATTTTCGCCGCGTTAATCACATAGAAACGCGCTTTTTTCTGATTCAACACAGCCTGAACTTCTTGCGGCAGTCGCGACCACACTTCATCTGCGCTGTACGGCGTGTTGAGCAGGAAAATGCCGCCAGGTTTTAAACGCTCAGCCATTTGATATTTGTCGATAAACTGCAACTGGTGGCAGCCAACAAAATCAGCCTGGGAAATGAGATAAGCGGAACGAATCGGCTGCTCGCTCACGCGAAGGTGAGAAACCGTCAGGCCGCCCGCCTTTTTGGAGTCGTAAACAAAATAGCCCTGTGCGTACCACGGCGTGGAATTACCGATAATTTTGATATTGTTTTTAGTTGCGGAAACGCTGCCGTCGCTACCCAGCCCGTAAAAGAGTGCTTCCAGTTTTGCGGAATTCGGCAGAGTATTTTCCGGCAATGGCAGCGACAAATTGGTCACATCGTCATAAATACCAACCGTAAAGCGCGCTTTCGGTTTAGCTGCGTTGAGTTCGGCGAATACCGCCAGTACACAGTCTGGGCCAAATTCTTTGGATGAAAGACCATAGCGCCCGCCAATGACGCGTGGCAGTGTTTCGCGCTCGCCATTATTAAAGGCTTCAGCCAGCGCCGTCATTACATCCAGATACAGGGGTTCTGCCTGCGCACCAGGCTCTTTGGTGCGATCCAGCACCGCCACAGTACGTACAGAGTTCGGCAATGCTTGCAGTAAGTGTCTGGCGGAGAAAGGGCGGTAAAGTCGCACTTTTAGTACGCCCACTTTTTCGCCATGGGTCAGCAATTCGTCCACGACTTCTTCACAGGTGCCGATGGCCGACCCCATCAGGATAATTACCCGTTCCGCTTGCGGATGACCATAATACTCAAACGGCTGATACTGGCGACCTGTAGCGGCAGCGAAATCAGCCATCGCCTGTTCAACATGGTCATAGACCGCGTTGTACCACGGGTTAGTGGCCTCACGTGACTGGAAGTAAGTGTCCGGATTAGCCGACGTACCGCGGATTACCGGATGTTCCGGGTTAAGTGCGCGAATGCGATGAGCATCAATTTCTGCCTGGGGCATTAGCTCAAGAATAGTGTCGTCAGCCAGTGGGACAATTTTGTTGATTTCGTGGGAAGTTCTGAAACCATCAAAGAAATGAATAAATGGTACGCGGCTTTTCAGCGTTGCGATGTGCGAAATGAGAGCAAAGTCTTGGGCTTCCTGCACGTTTGCTGCACACAGCATGGCGCAACCCGTCTGGCGCACCGCCATCACATCTGAATGATCGCCAAAAATAGAGAGCGCATGAGTGGCCACAGTACGCGCTGCCACATGCAGTACAAACGGCGTTAGCTCACCTGCCAGTTTATACAGCGTCGGGATCATCAGCAGTAAACCCTGCGACGATGTAAATGATGTCGAAAGAGCGCCTGTTTGCAAAGCACCATGCACAGTTGCGATAGCGCCAGCTTCTGACTGCATTTCAACCACACGAGGTGTATCTCCCCATACGTTCTTCAGGCCGTTTCCGGCCCAGGCATCAGCCTGTTCAGCCATCGTGGAACTCGGGGTAATAGGGTAAATGGCGATAACTTCACTGGTGCGAAATGCCACCGAAGCTACCGCGCCATTTCCGTCAATTGTGATCATACGACACCCTTACATTGCGCAAATGAGGGGCGCACGAAAAAGCTGCGCGCCCAGTAGTAATCTTTTAATTTTAGCAAATGGCTTTCTGCTGCATTTTCGCTTTTGTGTTCTCTATATCAGCGTAATGAATGTTTTGATCAAATCCCGGGCAAAAAAATAGCCACAAAATAGTAAAAAAACGTTGCAATTCACATACAGTTCTCGACGTAGCCGCCTGAGCTGCCTATTATTACGGCGGTTTCGTTGGACTTAAAGATTTGAGGAAGTAAAGATGCGAGTAATGTTGTGCGTAGGGGCTGCCGTTTTATTGTTGTCGGCGTGTAGTAGTGAACCTGTTCAGCAGGCGACCGCGGCGCATGTGGCCCCAGGTTTAAAAGCGTCAATGTCGAGTAGTGGAGAGGCAAATTGTGCAATGATTGGCGGTTCGCTTTCCGTTGCCCGTCAACTGGATGGTACAGCGATCGGGATGTGTGCATTGCCCAACGGCAAACGCTGTAGCGAACAGTCGCTTGCCGCCGGAAGTTGTGGTAGTTATTAATTCATTAAATCCGCCAGCTTATACGTTAATGTCTGTTTTGCGGTCGCCAGCGTTAACTGATTCGCGGTCAGATCCACTTGCGCACCTTCTTTCAGCATTTCGCGGATGGTGTTATCGAGTTCGTTAAGCTGTGGATTGGCACACATCATACGAGTCATTGCCAGTCCTTTAACTTTTAGTTCTCCGTCCGAAAGTTTACCTTCGCCGCTAAAGCGGTTGCACATGTTGCCAGAAATCATCATCTTTTCACCAAAGCTGATTTCTGGCGGGTTTTTCTCGCTGGCAACAGGTTGACCATTTACACTTTCCAGTACGAAACGGTGATGTTGTAACTGTTCTGGCGTTACAGCAATTTTGTCATTACTTACACATCCCGCCATCAGCAGGCTTAGCGCGACTAGCGCGGCAACTTTCTTCATTTTAGTTCTCTACTTAAGGTATAAATTTGGTGCTGTTTGCCGGATGCAACGCTGATTGCGTCTTATCCGTCCTTAAAACATATTTTAAGAATAGAAGATCAAATATCTTTGAGGATTATCTGAATAAGCTCCCCTGTATGACAGGGGAGCAGTGAGATTAAACCAGTTCGTTCGGGCAGGGTTCGCCTTTTTCCAGATTGCTCAAGTTTTGCAGCGTTGTCTGGGAAATACTGGTCAGGGCTTCTGCCGTCAGGAACGCCTGGTGTCCGGTGAACAGTACGTTATGGCAGGCTGACAGACGACGGAAAACATCATCCTGAATCACATCGTTGGATTTATCTTCAAAGAACAGATCGCGTTCATTCTCATACACGTCCATTCCCAGCGAGCCAATTTTCTGGTTTTTCAGTGCTTCAATCGCGGCTTGTGAATCAATCAGCGCACCACGGCTGGTGTTGATGATCATTACGCCATTTTTCATCTGATCGAACGCCGCCTCATTCAGCAGGTGGTAGTTCTCCGGCGTCAGCGGGCAGTGCAGGGAGATAACGTCTGATTCAGAGAACAAGGTCGGCAGATCGACATATTCCACGCCGAGTTCCAGCGCCGCCGCACTTGGATACGGATCGAATGCCAACAGACGCATACCAAAACCTTTCAGTATACGCAGCATTGCCACACCGATTTTACCGGTGCCAATCACCCCCGCCGTTTTACCGTACATAGTAAAACCAGTAAGCCCCTCCAGAGAGAAGTTGGCGTCACGGGTACGCTGATACGCGCGGTGAATACGACGGTTCAGCGTCATCATCATACCAATCGCATGTTCAGCGACGGCTTCCGGATCGTAAGCCGGGACACGCACCACTTTGAACCCCAGTTCTTTTGCCGCATCGAGGTCGACGTTATTGAAACCGGCACAGCGCAGGGCGATATACTTAACGCCGTGCTTTTTCAGCTCTTCCAGCACCGGACGGCTGCCGTCGTCGTTTACGAAAATACATACTGCTTCGCAACCATTGGCGGTTTTTGCCGTTTTTTCCGTCAGCAGAAAGTCAAAAAATTCCAGCTCAAAGCCAAAGGACTCGTTCACCTGTTGCAGGTACTTTTTGTCGTACTGTTTTGTGCTATATACGGCGAGTTTCATAAGACTTTCTCCAGTGATGTTGAATCACATTTAAGCTACTAAAAATATTTTACAAAATTTAAAATTTAATTGAAAGTTATGGCGATATTGAAAATTCCAGGAACATCTATGCTTAGTGTAGGCGCAACCTTCAACTGAACGGTTAAACATGCCACAATACCTGTATTGACTGCTTAATTTTTCGCTAAATCAGGATATTAACTACCCATGTTGGGTAAATATAAAGCCGTTCTCGCGCTGCTATTACTGATTATTCTTGTGCCGTTGACGCTGCTGATGACGCTCGGGCTGTGGGTTCCCACGCTGGCGGGTATCTGGCTACCGCTCGGTACACGCATTGCATTGGATGAAAGCCCACGCATTACGCGTAAAGGTTTAATTATTCCCGATCTCCGTTATTTGGTGGCGGATTGCCAGTTGGCACACATCACCGATGCCAGCCTTTCGCATCCCAGCCGCTGGTTATTGAACGTCGGTACAGTAGAACTTGACTCCACTTGCCTGGCGAAATTGCCACAGGAAGAACCCTCGCCAGCCGCGCCGAAAACTCTTGCGCAGTGGCAATCCATGCTGCCTAACACCTGGATCAATATTGATAAACTGATTTTTTCACCCTGGCAGGAATGGCAGGGAAAACTCTCTCTATCGTTGACCTCCGATATCCAGCAACTCCGTTATCAGGGCGAAAAAGTTAAATTTCAAGGCCAACTTAAAGGGCAGCAACTCACGGTCAGTGAACTGGATGTTGCCGCCTTTGCAAATCAGCCTCCAGTAAAACTGGTGGGAGAATTTACCATGCCGCTTGTGCCGGATGGGCTTCCGGTAAGTGGTCATGCTACAGCAACGTTGAACCTGCCGCAGGAACCGTCACTGGTGGATGCCGAGCTGGAGTGGCAGGAAAATAGTGGGCAATTGATTGTAATGGCTCGAGATAACGGCGATCCGTTGCTCGATTTGCCGTGGGAAATTACCCGTCAACAGTTGACCGTTAGCGATGGTCGCTGGAGCTGGCCGTATGAAGGTTTTCCCCTGAGTGGGCGGCTGGGTATCAAAGTCGACAACTGGCAGGCAGGGCTTGAGAACGCGTTGGTTAGTGGTCGACTGAGTGTGCTGACCCAGGGGCAAGCGGGCAAGGGTAACGCTGTGCTTAATTTCGGCCCAGGAAAATTAAGCATGGATAACAGTCAGATGCCGCTGCAACTGACCGGTGAAGCGAAGCAGGCAGATCTCATTTTATATGCTCGCTTACCTGCTCACTTAAGCGGAAGTCTGGCTGACCCAACGCTGGCCTTTGAACCGGGCGCATTATTACGCTCTAAAGGGAGAGTCATTGATTCGCTGGACATTGACGAAATCCGCTGGCCGTTAGCAGGTGTTAAAGTGACGCAACGTGGTGTGGACGGTCGCTTGCAGGCCATTTTGCAGGCTCATGAAAATGAATTGGGCGACTTTGTGCTTCATATGGATGGGCTGGCGAATGATTTTCTCCCTGACGCAGGCCGCTGGCAGTGGCGTTACTGGGGCAAGGGCAGTTTTACCCCAATGCACGCCACCTGGGATGTTGCAGGAAAAGGTGAGTGGCAGGACAGCACGATTACGCTGACCGATCTCTCAACCGGGTTCGATCAGTTGCAATATGGCACGATGACAGTGGAAACACCGCGCTTAATTCTTGATAAACCCGTTGTCTGGGTGCGCGACGCCCAGAATCCGTCTTTTAGTGGCGCGCTTTCGCTGGATGCAGGACAAACACTTTTCACGGGCGGCAGTGTGTTACCGCCATCAACGTTAAAATTTAGTGTCGATGGGCGCGATCCGACGTATTTCCTCTTCAAAGGGGATTTACATGCTGGTGAGATTGGTCCGGTACGGGTGAATGGTCGCTGGGACGGTATTCGCCTGCGCGGCAACGCCTGGTGGCCTAAACAATCACTGACCGTATTCCAGCCGCTGGTGCCACCAGACTGGAAGATGAACTTACGCGATGGCGAGTTGTATGCCCAGGTGGCATTTTCTGCTGCGCCTGAGCAGGGCTTCCGTGCGGGTGGGCATGGCGTGTTGAAAGGTGGCAGCGCGTGGATGCCAGACAACCAGGTCAACGGTGTCGACTTTGTTTTGCCATTTCGTTTTGCCGACGGTGCGTGGCACCTGGGAACGCGGCGGCCTGTGTCATTACGTATTGCTGAGGTGGTTAACCTGGTGACGGCAAAAAATATCACTGCCGATCTTCAGGGCCGTTATCCGTGGACCGAAGACGAACCCTTGTTACTGACCGATGTGAGTGTTGATGTTTTGGGCGGTAACGTGCTGATGAAACAATTACGTATTCCGCAACACGATCCGGCGCTGTTGCGACTGAATAATCTCTCTTCCAGTGAACTGGTTAGCGCCGTCAATCCGAAGCAATTCGCGATGTCAGGGGCATTTAGTGGTGCATTGCCGCTATGGCTTAACAATGAAAAATGGATTGTGAAAGATGGCTGGCTGGCAAACGCAGGTCCCATGACTTTGCGCCTGAATAAAGACACCGCCGATGCAGTGGCAAAAGACAATATGACCGCAGGAACTGCCATCAACTGGTTGCGCTATATGGAAATTAGTCGTTCATCGACAAAAATTAATTTAGATAATCTCGGCGTGTTAACCATGCAGGCGACGATCAGTGGTAATAGTCGCGTCGATGGTAAAACCGGTACGGTAAATCTCAATTACAGCCATGAAGAGAATATTTTCACGCTGTGGCGCAGTTTACGCTTTGGCGATAATCTCCAGGCATGGCTGGAACAGAATGCCCGACTCCCGGAAACTGGCTGCCCATCAGGAAAAGAGTGTGAGGAAAAACAATGAAAATAGTGATAGCCGCGTTCGTGTCCTCTTTTATATTGGTTGGCTGTACGCCGCGCATTGAAGTGGCTGCACCGAAAGAGCCAATCACCATTAATATGAACGTTAAAATTGAGCACGAGATCATCATCAAAGCGGACAAAGATGTTGAAGATTTGCTCAAAACCCGTAGCGATCTTTTTTGAGGTAATGATGAAAAGAACATTACTCATAGCGTTATGGATTATTGGTCTGGTGAGCAGTAGTGCGATGGCATTAACCCTGAATGAAGCCAGAAGTCAGGGGCGGGTAGGTGAAAGGCATAATGGCTACCTTGCGGCTATAAGCACTGATCCGGAAACACGCGAGCTGGTAGCAAATATCAACCAGGCACGGAAAGAGAGTTATCAGAAGCTCGCTGAAAGCCATAATATCCCATTGGAGGAAGTGGCGAATCTGGCAGGGACGAAGCTGGTGGAAAAGGCAAAACCCGGTGAATACGTGCAGGGCATAAATGGTATGTGGGTACGGAAATAACATGCAACGGTAGTTCAAACACCATTTGGTAGTAGTCGGTGAAAAATAGGGTATTAGTTCACAAGATCATAGTGCACTGTGTCGCTGCAAAGGAGAACATCGATTACACCGACATTCCTGAGAAAAAGATGAATGTCTTAAAAGAGATGCGTTCGCAACTATAGTGAATTGCTTCTTATCAAATAAATAATTTAAATAAATATTAAATATTAATAATATTCTCCGCATGAATTTGATCTCGAGATTATTATTGCCATTGCGATGATTTTTAATCATACATAAATATTATTTTTATGTTGTCGATATATTCATGATATCTATATTTAGGTGATGTCGATGAAATAGGTTGAATAATCTTCCGCTGACAATATAGAATGCCTCTCATATATTTTTTGAATATTTTATGGTCAGATATTTGTAAGGGTTGTTGATTTCAATAATCTTTATGGATTCTGGCATTCTTTATATTTGTCAGAAGGATTTATTATGCAAAGGAAAACCCTATTATCAGCCTGTATCGCATTAGCTCTGAGTGGTCAGGGTTGGGCGGCTGATATTACAGAGACAGAAACGGCTACAGGCGAAAAGAAAAATACAAATGTGACTTGTCCGGCAGACCCTGACAAGCTGACTCCGGAAGCGTTAAAACAAATCCCTCCCGAATGTTCTCCACAAGTACAACAAAACCTTATGCCGTGGGTTGCCTCAGGTGCCTTTGCGTTAATCACCGCGCTGGCGGTCGTCGAACTAAACGACGATGGTAATCATCATCATCGCAACAATGCCCCTGTACCGCCAACACCACCCGATGATGATTCCAACGAGACTCCCGTTCCGCCAACGCCTGGCGGAGATGAGATAATCCCGGACGATGGTCAAGATGATCCCCCACAGCCTCCTAAACCCATTTCGTTTAATAATGACGTTATCTTCGATAAAACAGCAAAAACGTTAACGATTCGCGATACCGTTTTTACTTACAGCGAGAATGCCGATGGGACTATTTCTCTGCAAGATAGCAATGGGCGTAAGGCAACGATTGATCTTTGGCAGATTGATGAAGCAAATAATACCGTAGCCCTTGAAGGGGGGAGCCCAGATGGCGCAATAACGTGGCAATATAATCACAATGGTGAACTCATTATTACGGGTGATAATGCTACGATACATAACACCGGTAAAACTACCGTTGACGGAAAAGACTCCACTGGCACAGAAATCAACGGCAATAACGGAACCGTTATCCAGGACGGCGATCTGGACGTCAGCGGCGGCGCACACGGGATTGATATCACTGGCGACAGTGCGACGGTGGACAACAACGGCACCATGACCGTGACCGATCCGGAATCCATCGGTATCCAGATTGACGGCGACCAGGCGGTTGTTAATAACGAAGGCGACAGCACCATCACCAACGGCGGCACCGGCACACAGATTAACGGTGACGACGCCACGGCGAATAACAGTGGTAAAACGGTCATTGATGGTACCGACTCCACTGGCACAGAAATCAACGGCAATAACGGCACCGTTATCCAGGACGGCGATCTGGACGTCAGCGGCGGCGCACACGGGATTGATATCACTGGCGACAGTGCGACGGTGAACAACAAGGGTAACATTACTGTCACAGATGAAAAATCTGTTGGTATACAGATTGACGGCGACAAAGCGACTTTTGTTCAGACTGGGGATGTTGACGTAACAAACTTTGCTACAGGGTTTAATATTACAACCAATGATGGAGACGTCTCACTGGCTGGCGATATGCAGATCGGTGATTTCTCCACGGGGCTTGTGCTCAATGGTGACAGTAACCAATTAACGCTGGCTACAGCTGATCTGAATGTTACCGGGCAGTCAGCCTCTGGGGTCAATGTTATCGGTGATAACAATAATATTGATATTACCGGCAATGTTCGTGTCGATAAAAATCAGTTGGCTGATAATGGTGCTGAAAGTTTTTACGATGACTCCACTGGTATCAATATTAAAGGCAATAATAACAAGGCAAATCTGGACGGAAAGTTAACGGTTGTCGTAGACAGCGAAATGACTACTCGTGGCTACTCAAAATATGATGGCAGTCAGGAAAATATCTCTGGCCTGGTTGTCTCTGGTGATGATAACGTTATTAATTTGAATAACGGCATTCACCTTGTGGGTGAAGTCAATCAATTAGCGGATGGTTCTGTTATTGCATCAGAACGTAAAGGCTCTGGGAATATACCAGTTATTAGTGTTGATGGTAAGTCATCGGTGTATTTGAAAGGCGATTCAACAATTAGTGGTGATTTTCCATTAGGTTATGAAAATATTATCCGGTTAAGCAATAATGCGGTGTTGGAAGTCGATGCAGATGCCTCGATAAGTATGGGGGATATTCATTCCTATAACCATTATAACATGGCTGAATCACGAATTGTTGATGTTAAATCAGGTGCCAAAGCTGTCAATAATGGCGATATTGATCTATGGAATATAGGCTTTGCTACGGTTTCTGATGTGGGTTCAACAAGTATTAATAATGGCAGTATTACGCTTTCGCAATATTATTATGGCTCAGTAGAGACTGGCGGGGCTGGTTTCTTTGTAACGAGAAACGGTGAGGCTAGTAATAATGGTGTAATTACCGGGAAAGTAATGCAGCAACAAAGTGTGATGAATATATATTCCACACTTGGCGGCACTGTGCCTAATATTTTCTACAATAAAATATCCAGTATTACAGGAATGGAATCATTTGTTAATGGTTCTGTTGTCAACAGTATTGATGGAATTATTGATTTGTATGGGCGTGGTGTTATAGGCATGTTGGCTATTAATAACTCCACCGCCGATAATGCGGGGCAGATAAAATTAGACACGTTATGGGTTGATGTAAATGACACGACTACACTGGATGGTAAAATAATTTCAACCAATGCCAGAGATTTTGGTGTGGGTATGGCGGTTGGTACAGATACGACGAGCGGTGCGAAAATCAATGCCACATCGACAAACCTGTTGGGTGGCATTATTACTGTCTATAACGCCGGTGCCGGAATGGCGGCCTATGGTACTGATAATACAGTTATTAATCAGGGTATTATCAATCTAGAGAAAAATGAAAATTATGATGATAGCCTGGGGGCGAACACACTGGTAGGTATGGCTGTATATCATGAAGGCACGGCTATCAATGATAAAACGGGCATAATTAACATTAATGTGGATCATGGTCAGGCATTTTATAATGATGGTACAGGAACAATTCTGAATTACGGCTCCATTAATTTGTTTGGTTCACCAATGGATGATGCTGATTCTCATATGGGAGCAGCAACAGAAAGTGGAGAATTATTGACAAAATTGAGTAAAAGCGGTGAGTCAATTACTACTACATCAGCTATAAATGAGTTTGTGACTGCAAAATCATTAGCCAATTACGGCAATGAAACTATTAACAGCAATTTAAATGCAACGAAATGGCTTTACAATGAAGATAATGCCAGTCTGACAATTAATGGTAATTTGAATATTGTGCAAGGACTGGAAAACAGTGGAGTGCTGGATTCTGATACCATTAATGCCAACGCCAGTATTTACAATCGTGCGACAGCAAGCATGACAACTGATCTGCTGACCCTGAATGGTGGAGTTAATTTCTACAACGAAGGGAAATTCAGCGGTGTTATTGAGGGAACCAGTTACAGACAAAACGTTGTCAACACTGGTGAAATGACAGTTACTGCTGGTGGTAAATCATTAATGAACGGCAGTTTCGTACTGTATAACGAAGCGGGTTCAACGCTCAGCAATAGCGGCAATGCTATTGCAGGTGGTGAAAATGCCATTGTTAATGTAACGCGTACTGGTGATTCGCTTGCGCAGGTTAACCGTGGCACGATTACCGCCACTAACGGTTACAGTGCTATTAAAACAGCAAGTACAGGATCAAACAGTAACGGTAAATGGATCTGGAATACGGAAACAGGTGTTATTAATGGTATTAATCCAGATGCTCCGTTGATTGATTTAGGCCGTGGGTATAATTTCGCAAATGCCGGGGTAATCAATATTCAGGGTGATGGGGCAGTTGCTATTAGCGGCGGAACGACCAGTTATACTGTCCAGTTGGTGAACAGTGGTACGATTAATGTCGGCACCGAGCAGGGTCAGGCTGATGGAACTAATGGTGAGGGGCTGATTGGTATCAAAGGAAATGGTTCTGCAACGACGATTAATAATACTCAAGAGGGCGTTATTAATGTTTACGCAGATAATTCATGGGCGTTTGGTGGCTCGACTAAAGCGATTGTGAATAATGGGATTATCAACCTGCTGTGTAATATTGATTGCGATATTTATGCACCAAATACAACAGGGACGAGAAATGATCATGATGGTACTGTTGATATCACTGTACCGAATGCTTCTGCGACACCAGGACAGGGCAACGTACCTGCTGCGCCTGTTGAGTCAGTTACCCAGCAAAAACTCACCAATTACACCATTGGTACCAACAGTGACGGAAGTTCCGGCACGCTGAAAGCCAATAATTTGGTCATAAGTGACAACGTCACGGTTAATACTGGATTCAGTGCCGGTACTGCTGATACCAGCGTAGTGATTGATGATGTTTTCAAAGGTGAAAATATCAGCGGCGTGGAGAATATCACTTCCTCCACAGTTGTCTGGAACGCTAAGGGCAGCACCGATGCCAACGGCAACGTTGACGTCACCATGAGTAAAAACGCCTACACCGAGGTAGCAACTGATTCTTCGGTGAATGATGTCGCGAAGGCACTGGATGCGGGTTACACCAACAACGAACTGTTTACCAGCCTGAACGTAGGCACGACTGCCGAACTGAACAGCGCACTTAAGCAAATTAGTGGCAGCCAGGCGACCACGGTATTCCGGGAAGCGCGCGTGTTAAGCAACCGCTTTAGTATGCTGGCGGATGCCGCGCCGAAAGTGGGTAACGGTCTGGCGTTCAACGTTGTCGCGAAAGGCGATCCGCGTGCCGAGTTAGGTAATAATACTGAGTATGACATGCTGGCATTGCGTAAAACCATTGACCTGAGTGAAAGCCAGACGATGAGTCTGGAGTACGGTATAGCTCGCCTCGATGGCGACGGTGCTCAGAAAGCGGGTGATAATGGCGTAACCGGTGGCTACAGCCAGTTCTTTGGCCTGAAACATCAGATGTCCTTCGACAATGGCATGAACTGGAATAACGCATTGCGTTATGACGTTCACAACCTTGACAGCAGTCGTTCGATCGCATTTAGCAGCACGAACAAAACGGCTGATACCGACGTGAAGCAGCAGTACCTGGAGTTCCGCAGCGAAGGGGCGAAGACTTTCGAACCGAGCGAAGGGCTGAAGATCACGCCATATGCGGGTGTAAAACTGCGTCACACACTGGAAGGTGGCTATAAGGAACGCAATGCCGGAGACTTTAACCTGAGCATGAACAGCGGCAGCGAAACGGCGGTAGACAGCATCGTCGGGCTGAAACTGGACTACGCAGGAAAAGACGGCTGGAGTGCGAGCGCTACGCTGGAAGGCGGGCCAAACCTGAGCTACGCGAAGAGCCAGCGCACGGCAAGCCTGGCAGGCGCTGGCAGCCAGCACTTTAACGTCGATGACGGGCAGAAGGGCGGCGGTATCAACAGCCTGGCAAGCGTCGGCGTGAAGTACAGCAGCAAAGAAAGTTCACTGAATCTGGATGCGTACAACTGGAAAGAGGACGGCATCAGCGACAAAGGTGTGATGCTGAACTTCAAGAAAACGTTCTAATTTTTAGCATGTGATACATAAACCGCAACGCTGATACAGGTTGCGGTTTTTTTATTGCCGGATGCGGCGCTTGACGCGTTTTGTTTTGGTGTCTTTCAGGACAATAGAGCAACTCATCCAGTAATCTTGTTTACGCCTTCGCATTATTTATCTCTTTTCATTTCTATACTGATTTTCTTAATCCGTTTTATTACAGGGCAGGGTGCGATGAGCAGCAACACATTTACTCTCGGTACAAAATCCGTTAACCGTCTTGGTTATGGCGCGATGCAACTGGCAGGTCCTGGGGTTTTTGGCCCCCCAAGGGATCGCCATGTTGCTATAACTGTGCTGCGCGAGGCGCTGGCATTGGGCGTCAATCACATTGATACCAGCGACTTTTATGGCCCGCACGTCACCAATCAGATTATCCGAGAAGCTCTTTATCCTTATTCTGATGACCTGACAATTGTCACTAAAATTGGTGCGCGGCGTGGAGAGGACGCTTCCTGGTTGCCCGCCTTTTCTCCGGCAGAGCTGCAAAAAGCGGTACACGATAATCTACGTAATCTCGGCCTGGACGTACTGGATGTGGTTAACCTGCGCGTTATGATGGGTGATGGTCACGGCCCAGCGGAAGGATCGATTGAAGCCAGCCTGACCGTGCTGGCAGAGATGCAACAACAAGGCCTGGTAAAACATATTGGCCTGAGCAACGTCACACCGACGCAGGTTGCAGAGGCGCGTAAGATTACCGAAATTGTCTGTGTGCAAAACGAATACAACATTGCTCATCGTGCTGATGACGCAATGATTGATGCTTTGGCCCGCGATGGCATTGCCTACGTGCCGTTCTTCCCGCTCGGAGGCTTTACGCCGCTGCAATCCTCCACTCTTTCGGATGTAGCAGCGAGCCTGGGTGCAACACCAATGCAGGTGGCGCTGGCTTGGCTGTTACAGCGTTCACCGAATATTTTGCTGATCCCAGGGACGTCTTCTGTAGCGCATTTACGGGAGAATATGGCTGCTGAAAAATTGCATCTTTCTGAGGAAGTGTTGTCTACGTTGGATGGTATTTCGCGAGAATAACGAGCCAGACGCTCGCATATTGTGCTTAAGGAAGAGCACAAAGCGATGCTGAAATTATGGGAAAATAGGTAAGTGGATTGAGATGTGGACTGAACTACAGTCCACATCAAGATCGTGTCCGGTTATGCGGCAACAATGCTGTCGATGGCTGCTTTCGCGTCAGACTGCGCTTTCGCTGCCATTTCCGGACCGTATGCGATCCCTTCGGCGAAGACGAATTTCACATCGGTAATGCCGATAAAGCCGAGGAACGTGGACAGATACGGCGTCACCAGGTCCGTTGGTCCATCTTTATGGATCCCGCCGCGGCTGGTAATAACGATGGCTTTTTTACCCGTTACCAGACCTTCCGGACCGTTCTCGGTATAGCGGAAAGTAACGCCTGCGCGTGCAACCAGGTCAAAATAGTTTTTCAACTGAGTCGAGATGTTGAAGTTGTACATCGGTGCCGCAATAACGATAACGTCGTGGGCTTTCAGCTCGGCAATCAGCTCATCGGAAAGCGCCAGAGCTTCCTGCTGACGCGGAGTCAGCGGCGCATCGCTCGGACGCAGAGCGCCAACCAGTTCGCCATCCAGTACCGGAATTGGATTTGCAGCCAGGTCGCGAACGGTGATTTCATCAGCGGAGTGCTTTTCGCGCCATTGTTCAACAAAATAATCGGACAACTGATTAGACTGAGAGTACCCTGCCAGGATGCTGGATTTAAGAACTAATACCTTGCTCATGGTGTTTCCTTATAGATATTTGAATGGGCGATGCCCCGTTGCTTGTTGACACTTTATTCACAATCCTGCCACAGAGATAGCGCAATAAATCGAAGCCTATGTTCGAATTTATTGAACAACGCATAGAAAGCCGCGATGTGGTACTCTATATCTATCATTTAAAAGAAAATTAATCAGGCAGCCTACTGCCCACTAACGTTATGACAGAACAACAAAAATTGACCTTTAACGCCTTACAGCAACGGCTGGATTCGCTGATGCTGCGTGACAGACTGCGTTTTTCTCGCCGTCTGCACGGTGTGAAGAAGGTTAAAAATCCTGATGCACAACAGGCCATTTTCCAGGAGATGGCGAAAGAAATTGACCAGGCGGCAGGGAAAGTCCTGCTGCGTGAAGCGGCACGTCCGGAAATCACTTATCCGGACAATTTGCCGGTTAGCCAGAAAAAACAGGACATTCTCGAAGCGATTCGTGATCACCAGGTGGTGATCGTCGCCGGGGAAACGGGTTCTGGTAAAACGACTCAGCTACCGAAAATCTGTATGGAGCTGGGGCGCGGGATTAAAGGGCTGATCGGCCATACCCAGCCGCGTCGCCTGGCGGCAAGAACGGTGGCGAACCGTATTGCGGAAGAGCTGAAAACGGAGCCGGGCGGTTGCATCGGTTACAAAGTGCGTTTCAGCGATCACGTCAGCGACAACACGATGGTCAAGCTGATGACCGACGGTATCCTGCTGGCGGAAATCCAGCAAGATCGCCTGTTGATGCAGTACGACACCATCATCATCGACGAAGCGCACGAACGTAGCCTGAACATTGATTTTCTGCTCGGCTATTTGAAAGAGTTGCTGCCGCGGCGTCCTGACCTAAAAATCATTATCACTTCCGCGACTATCGACCCGGAACGCTTTTCGCGCCACTTTAATAATGCGCCGATTATTGAAGTCTCCGGTCGGACCTATCCGGTGGAAGTGCGCTATCGCCCGATTGTTGAAGAAGCCGATGACACCGAGCGCGACCAGTTGCAGGCTATTTTCGATGCCGTAGATGAACTGAGCCAGGAAAGCCTTGGCGACATTCTGATCTTTATGAGCGGCGAGCGAGAAATTCGCGATACCGCCGATGCGCTGAACAAGCTGAACTTACGCCATACCGAAATCTTGCCGCTTTATGCACGGCTTTCCAACAGCGAACAGAACCGCGTGTTCCAGTCGCACAGCGGGCGACGCATTGTGCTGGCGACCAACGTCGCGGAAACGTCGCTGACCGTACCGGGGATTAAATACGTTATCGACCCAGGTACGGCGCGTATCAGCCGCTACAGCTATCGCACCAAAGTGCAGCGATTGCCGATTGAGCCCATTTCGCAGGCTTCAGCCAATCAGCGTAAAGGCCGCTGTGGTCGTGTGTCAGAAGGGATCTGTATTCGTCTCTATTCCGAAGACGATTTCCTCTCGCGCCCGGAATTTACCGATCCGGAGATTCTGCGTACCAACCTGGCCTCGGTTATTTTGCAGATGACCGCGCTGGGGTTGGGCGATATCGCCGCATTCCCGTTTGTCGAAGCACCGGATAAACGCAATATCCAGGATGGCGTGCGTCTGCTTGAAGAGCTGGGCGCGATCACCACTGATGAACAGGCCAGCGCCTATAAACTGACGCCGCTCGGTCGCCAGCTCTCGCAGTTGCCTGTCGACCCACGTCTGGCGCGTATGGTGCTGGAAGCGCAAAAACATGGCTGCGTGCGTGAGGCGATGATTATCACGTCCGCGCTCTCCATTCAGGATCCGCGCGAACGTCCGATGGACAAACAGCAGGCATCGGACGAAAAACATCGTCGCTTCCACGACAAAGAGTCTGACTTCCTGGCGTTTGTGAATCTGTGGAATTATCTTGGCGAGCAGCAAAAGGCGCTTTCTTCAAACGCCTTCCGTCGCCTGTGTCGTACCGATTATCTCAACTATCTGCGCGTGCGCGAATGGCAGGATATCTACACTCAGCTGCGCCAGGTAGTGAAAGAACTAGGCATTCCGGTTAACAGCGAACCGGCGGAGTATCGCGAAATTCACATCGCCTTACTGACCGGTTTGCTTTCCCATATCGGCATGAAAGATGCCGATAAACAAGAATATACCGGCGCACGTAACGCGCGTTTCTCCATCTTCCCCGGTTCCGGTTTATTCAAAAAGCCGCCGAAATGGGTGATGGTGGCGGAACTGGTAGAAACCAGCCGCCTGTGGGGGCGCATTGCGGCACGCATCGATCCGGAATGGGTGGAACCTGTCGCTCAGCATTTGATTAAACGCACCTACAGCGAACCGCACTGGGAACGGGCGCAGGGCGCGGTGATGGCAACGGAAAAAGTTACTGTTTATGGTTTGCCGATTGTTGCCGCGCGCAAGGTCAACTACAGCCAGATTGATCCGGCGTTATGTCGTGAGCTTTTTATTCGCCACGCGCTGGTGGAAGGTGACTGGCAGACGCGTCACGCATTCTTCCGTGAAAACCTGAAACTGCGGGCGGAAGTAGAAGAGCTGGAACACAAAACCCGTCGCCGCGATATTCTGGTTGATGACGAAACGCTGTTTGAGTTCTACGACCAGCGCATCAGCCATGATGTGATCTCTGCACGCCACTTCGACAGCTGGTGGAAAAAAGTCAGCCGCGAAACGCCTGATTTGCTCAACTTTGAAAAAAGTATGTTGATCAAAGAAGGTGCGGAAAAAATCAGCAAGCTGGATTACCCGAACTTCTGGCATCAGGGCAATCTCAAGCTGCGTTTAAGCTATCAGTTTGAGCCCGGCGCGGATGCTGACGGTGTGACCGTACATATTCCGCTGCCGTTACTTAACCAGGTTGAGGAAAGCGGGTTCGAGTGGCAGATCCCCGGTCTGCGCCGCGAACTGGTGATTGCTCTGATTAAATCGTTGCCAAAACCGGTACGCCGTAATTTTGTACCCGCGCCAAACTACGCCGAAGCGTTTTTAGGCCGCGTCACACCGCTGGAGTTACCGTTGCTCGACAGCCTTGAGCGCGAGTTACGGCGGATGACCGGCGTTACCGTTGACCGCGAAGACTGGCACTGGGATCAAGTGCCCGATCACCTGAAAATCACCTTCCGCGTGGTGGATGACAAAAACAAGAAGCTAAAAGAAGGGCGCTCATTACAAGATCTGAAAGATGCGCTGAAAGGCAAAGTGCAGGAAACGCTGTCTGCGGTGGCGGATGACGGTATCGAGCAGAGCGGCTTACATATCTGGAGTTTTGGTCAGCTGCCGGAAAGCTACGAACAGAAGCGTGGCAACTACAAAGTGAAGGCGTGGCCGGCGCTGGTGGATGAGCGCGACAGTGTGGCGATCAAACTGTTTGATAACCCGCTGGAGCAAAAGCAGGCAATGTGGAACGGTCTTCGCCGTCTACTGCTGCTGAATATTCCATCGCCAATCAAGTATTTACATGAAAAGTTACCGAACAAAGCCAAGCTGGGACTGTACTTTAACCCGTATGGCAAAGTGCTGGAGCTGATTGACGACTGTATCTCCTGCGGTGTGGATCAACTGATCGACGCCAATGGTGGTCCGGTCTGGACGGAAGAAGGCTTTGCTGCGCTGCATGAAAAAGTGCGCGCTGAACTGAACGACACGGTGGTGGATATTGCGAAGCAGGTCGAGCAAATCCTCACTGCGGTGTTCAATATCAACAAACGCCTGAAAGGGCGGGTGGATATGACGATGGCGCTGGGACTGTCGGATATCAAAGCGCAGATGGGCGGGCTGGTTTATCGCGGTTTTGTCACAGGTAACGGCTTCAAACGCCTGGGCGACACGCTGCGTTATTTGCAGGCGATAGAAAAACGACTGGAAAAATTGGCGATTGATCCACATCGCGACCGTGCACAGATGCTGAAAGTCGAAAACGTCCAGCAGGCGTGGCAGCAATGGCTCAACAAACTGCCGCCTGCACGTCGTGAGGATGAAGACGTGAAAGAGATCCGCTGGATGATAGAAGAACTGCGCGTGAGCTATTTCGCCCAACAGCTCGGTACGCCGTATCCGATTTCAGATAAGCGTATTTTGCAGGCGATGGAGCAGATTAGCGGTTAACGCTGCTATTTGCCTGATAAATCTAAAACCCGGTAAGCATTTAGCGCCGGGTTTTTTATTAATTCTAAAAACGGTAAGGGCAAAAAATTGGGGAATTCAGAAAAATACAATTCTCTGCTGCAAGATGAATAATGTTTATCTACAGCTATTCCGTAAAAGATATGTCAGGCTTGCGGAGAGGTGGTTAAGGGAATACGGCTTCCTCCTTTCAGAGTGCTCCGCTTCTCTTTATTATCTCACGCAGTATTCTTAAGGGAACGATAAGGAGGGACCATGAATATTAACCCGTTTCCGACGCTTTCAGCGTCAACCATTGATGCTATAAACGTTATCGGTCGATGGCTGGCGCAGGATGATTTCTCCGGTGAGGTGCCGTATCAGGCAGATTGCGTGATCCTTGCAGGCAATGCTGTCATTCCCACTATCGATGCCGCTTGTAAGATTGCAAGAGATCAGCAAATTCCTTTACTGATTAGTGGTGGTATTGGTCACTCGACAACTTTTTTGTATAGCGCCATTGCACAGCATCCGCACTACAACACTATCCGCACCACTGGCAGGGCAGAAGCTACCATCCTGGCGGATATCGCTCATCAGTTCTGGCACATTCCGCAGGAAAAAATCTGGATTGAAGACCAGTCAACTAACTGTGGAGAAAATGCCCGTTTCAGTATCGCATTATTGAATCAGTTAGCAGAGCGAGTCCATACCACGATTGTCGTCCAGGATCCCACTATGCAACGCCGAACCATGGCGACGTTCCGTCGTATTACAGGAGATAATCCTGATGCACCTCGCTGGCTAAGTTATCCGGGATTCGTACCACAGTTGGGAAATGATGCAGGCAGCGTGACGTTTGCTAATCCGCTGACAGGACTATGGCCAGTTGAGCGATATTTGTCCCTACTTACTGGCGAGCTGCCACGCTTGCGCGATGACAGCGATGGCTATGGACCGCGCGGACGCGATTTTATCGTTCACGTCGATTTTCCGTCAGAAGTTACGCAGGCATGGCAGCTATTACAGCATGACGCAGTGCTTATTGAGGCAATGGAGAGTCGCTCACTGCGCTAATAATTGCCCGTTTGTGAACAAATGATTGCAAACGGGTAATAATCTGATCTTTTTCTTCCTCTCTTTATTCCCGTCGTATCTCTTTTTATGAAGCCTTTCACAAAATTGCACATCCACGATGCCTTCTCTGCTGTGATTGATGTTAATTAACATGTGAATTACAAAATATAAACATATCAATCGCAGGAGTAGCCCATGTCTGTACCCGTTCAACATCCTATGTATATCGATGGACAGTTTGTCACTTGGCGCGGCGACGCATGGATTGATGTGGTTAACCCCGCAACAGAGGCAGTGATTTCCCGCATTCCTGATGGTCAGGCTGAAGATGCTCGCAAAGCAATCGATGCAGCAGATCGTGCACAGCCAGAATGGGAAGCATTACCCGCGATTGAACGAGCGAACTGGTTACGGAAAATCTCTGCGGGGATCCGCGAACGGGCCAGTGAAATTAGCTCATTGATCGTCGAGGAAGGCGGAAAAATTCAACAGCTGGCCGAAGTCGAAGTCGCTTTTACTGCTGACTATATCGATTACATGGCGGAATGGGCTCGTCGCTACGAGGGCGAGATTATTCAAAGTGATCGTCCTGGGGAAAACATCCTGCTGTTTAAACGTGCTTTAGGCGTAACGACCGGTATCCTACCGTGGAACTTCCCGTTTTTCCTGATCGCTCGCAAAATGGCGCCAGCTCTTCTCACAGGCAATACCATCGTCATCAAACCGAGCGAATTTACGCCAAACAATGCGATCGCATTTGCTAAAATCGTCGACGAAATCGGCCTACCACGCGGCGTGTTTAACCTTGTGTTAGGACGCGGTGAAACGGTTGGTCAGGAGTTGGCGGGTAATCCAAAAGTCGCTATGGTCAGCATGACAGGCAGCGTCGCTGCCGGAGAAAAAATCATGGCGACCGCGGCGAAAAATATCACCAAAGTGTGTCTGGAGCTGGGGGGCAAAGCCCCTGCTATCGTGATGGATGACGCCGATCTTGAATTGGCCGTCAAAGCCATTGTTGATTCACGCGTGATAAATACCGGGCAGGTGTGCAACTGCGCGGAACGTATCTATGTGCAGAAAGGTATTTACGATCGCTTTGTTAATCGACTGGGCGAGGCAATGCAGGTGGTTCAATTTGGTAACCCCGCCGAACGTAACGACATTGCAATGGGGCCGCTGATTAACGCTGCGGCTCTGGAAAGGGTGGAACAAAAGGTAGCGCGAGCAGTAGAAGAGGGCGCGAGAATCGCGTTGGGTGGTAAGGCTGTAGAAGGGAAAGGTTATTATTATCCGCCAACGTTGCTTTTGGATGTCCGCCAGGAAATGTCCATTATGCACGAAGAAACCTTTGGGCCAGTGCTGCCAGTAGTCGCTTTTGACACGCTGGAACAGGCTATCTCCATGGCCAACGACAGCGATTATGGCCTGACGTCATCGATATATACCGAGAATCTTAACGTGGCGATGAAAGCCATCAAAGGACTCAAGTTTGGCGAAACCTACATCAACCGAGAAAACTTCGAAGCTATGCAAGGTTTCCATGCTGGATGGCGTAAGTCGGGTATTGGCGGCGCAGATGGCAAACATGGTTTGCATGAGTATCTACAGACTCAGGTGGTCTATTTGCAGTCGTAAGATATGAAAGAGGCGGAGGTTTTTCCTCCGCCAGCGCGGGTCAGAGTTTGGCGAATTTTTCCAGAGTACGAATGAGTTGAGTGACAAAACCATACTCGTTATCGTACCAGGCGACGGTCTTCACCAGTTGTAAATCGCCCACTGCGGTGATTTCCGTTTGGGTCGCATCAAACACCGAACCAAAATGGCTGCCAATGATATCGGAAGAGACAATTTCTTCGTCAGTATAACCAAATGACTCGTTATTGGTCGTTGCTTTTTTAAGTGCGTTATTCACCTCTTCAGCAGTCACTTTTTTCCCCAGGATAGACACCAGCTCGGTCACTGAACCGGTTTTCACCGGCACGCGTTGCGCATGACCTTTAAGTTTGCCGCTAAGTTCCGGGATCACCAGACCAATGGCTTTTGCCGCACCGGTAGTGTGGGGGATGATATTTTCCGCCGCCGCCCGCGATGCACGTAAATCTTTACCACGCGGACCATCCACCAGAGACTGGGTGCCGGTATAGGCATGGATCGTTGTCATTGTGCCAACTTCTATCCCAAAACTGTCATGCAATGCTTTGGCCATAGGCGCAAGACAGTTAGTGGTGCATGACGCCACGGAAATAATGGTGTCGTTGCCATCCAGAGTTCCATCATTGACGTTATAAACGATGGTTTTCATTTCTCCTGCCGGGGCGGAAATCAACACCTTCTTCGCGCCAGCGTCCAGATGCGCCTGGGATTTTTCTGCGGAAGTATAAAAACCGGTACATTCAATGACAATTTCAGCCCCTTTTACTTTCCAGGGGATATTTTTCGCGTCTTTTTCGGCGTAAACCGCAATACTTTTTCCATCAACAATAAGTGAATCCTCTGTGAAATCGACGCTCCAGGGGAAAGGACCGTAGTTTGAATCGTGCTTTAGTAGGTAGGCGAGAATTTTCGGAGACGTAAGATCATTAATGGCGACAACGTCAATGTTACTTTTAATCTCAAGTAGCCGACGTAATACCAGTCGGCCGATACGACCAAAACCGTTAATGCCAACTTTGCTCATGGTTTTCTCCAGTCAAGAACTTGTGGGTAAAAATTAGTCCTTTCCAGGCTTAGACCAGGATGACAGGATGGGCAATCTAGATTTTTGCCATGAAACGTAACGTACTGAAAACGGGTGAACAATATTTAATGAAATTTTAAGAAAAGCTCGTTATGTTAACGGCAAATTGTGTTAAAGCAGGAAATGTTATGGGAATTAGATATTCAAGGTTACAAATTGGCATTCACTGGCTGGTCTTTTTGCTGGTTATTGCAGCCTATTGTGCAATGGAGTTTCGTGGTTTTTTCCCGCGTAGCGATCGTCCGGTGATCAACATGATCCACGTTTCATGTGGCATCTCAATTCTCGTGCTGATGGTGATTCGTCTGTTACTCAGATTGAAATACCCAACGCCGCCCATTGTACCGAAACCCAGGCCCATGATGACGGGACTCGCTCATTTGGGACATTTGGTGATCTATCTCCTGTTTATTGTATTGCCAGTGATTGGTTTGGTGATGATGTATAACCGGGGTAATCCGTGGTTTGCGTTTGGTCTGACGATGCCTTACGCGTCAGAGGCTAATTTTGACCTGGTGGATAGATTAAAGTGGTGGCATGAAACGTTGGCCAATCTGGGATATTTCGTTATCGGGCTTCATGCGGCTGCAGCTCTGGCGCACCACTATTTCTGGAAAGACAACACGCTTCTGCGCATGATGCCGCGTAAGCGCTCCTGAGGGTATTAGAAGAAAGCGCCTGTACTAAACCAGACCCGTGGTACAGGCGAAGAATACGGGCCTACATCGGAAGCGCCTATTATATTTATTTGTATGATAAATAAAACCATAATCCGAGTTTATATGTTCAACGGGTTGATATTTAATCAACATATCTACTGTTAAGATTGAAATTCAATTTCCCCAATCCTTGATCTCCCTAAGTGAAATAAAGACTGCACAGCGTATAACTTTTATACCGAACATAAGATTCGGCAAGTCATGAAGGTTGTATGAAAAAGTTGCTCTTTATTTTACTGATGGGATTACTGATGTCTTTTTATGTTGATGCCGGGCGCAAACCCTGTTCTGGTGCGAAAGGGGGTATCTCTCACTGTCCAGCTGGCGGCAAATTTGTCTGTAATGATGGTTCTATCAGCGCATCGAAAAAAACATGCACTAATTAAATGGGGCGCCATGAGAAAATGAACTCGTCAACCAGATACGCGGGGAATGCTCCCCGCGCAGGCCCTTACCTGGACTGACAGGCCATGAGAGCCGCCACCTCCTTATTACCGTCCCGGAATCGCAGTTCGTAGAGCGTTTGTCGGGTCAGGAGGGTGAATGCCAGAATCGTGATACAGATAATGAGCAGACACACCACCAGGGGGTTGCGCTTCATAGCCTTTCTCCTTGCCGGATGGCAGGTAAGAGGCTAACATCTGAATTGCTAGGTTCATTCGTCGGCCTCGGTTGATAGAAATATCGGTCGGGGCCTTCGTCTTTCTGATTCCCGGTAAGCCTGAAACCAGAAAGTCTCAGGCGCCCGCAAACATCCTATGCAATTACCCTTACCAGCGAAATAATCACTTCACGAAATTGCGTGGAGGCTTCCGGTAAATCGTTATCAGAGAACACTCGCGGCAAGACTCTATGCGAGCGAGCTTCCAGTTGAGGCATGAATAAGGGGCGCCATGAGAAAATGAACTCGTCAACCAGATGCGCGGGGAATGCTCCCCGCGCAGGCCCTTACCTGGACTGACAGGCCATGAGAGCCGCCACCTCCTTATCACCGTCCCGGAATCGCAGTTCGTAGAGCGTTTGTCGGGTCAGGAGGGTGAATGCCAGAATCGTGATACAGATAATGAGCAGACACACCACCAGGGGGTTGCGCTTCATAGCCTTTTCTCCTTGCCGGATGGCGGGTAAGAGGCTAACATCCGAATTGTGTGGTTCATTCGTTGGCCTCGGTTGATAGAAATATCGGTCGGGGCCTTCGTCTTTCTGATTCCCGGTAAGCCTGAAAACAGAAAGTCTCAGGCGCCCGCAAACATCCTATGTAATTACCCTTACCAGCGAAATAATCACTTCACGAAATTGCGTGGCATTTTCCAGAATTTTTCGTAATACGCCTTACAAGGTATAACTACTCGTAAGTCTCTTTATTCCGATGGTAATAATCTCTCATCGCAAAAATTGTTGTAAAAATGTGATATGAACAGGTTTTTGCCAGTAAGCAATTACCATCGATTGCCGATGACTCTCTATCGGGAGTAACCAGGAAGAGAGACAACGGTCATGAATACAACATCCTCACACCGCTTAGGCTTTTTACATCACATCAGGCTGGTTCCATTATTTGCCTGCATTCTTGGCGGCATCCTGTTTCTGTTTGCCTTGAGTTCATCCCTGTCGGGGTATTTTCTCTGGCAGGCAGACCGCGATCAGCGCGACGTCAGCGACGAGATCCAGATACGCACGGGTTTAGCAAACAGCTCTGATTTATTGCGTTCAGCCCGGATCAATATGATTCAGGCCGGGGCAGCAAGTCGTATCGCTGAAATGGAAGAGATGAAGCGAAATATTGCGCAAGCGGAATTGCAAATAAAGCAATCGCAACAAGGCTATAACGTTTACCGTACTCGTCTGGTGAAAACTCCCGCTGACGATGCGCTGGACGGGGAATTAAATCAGCGTTTCCTGGCTTATATTTCCGGCCTGCAACCCATGTTGAAATATGCCAAAAATGGCATGTTTGAAGCCATTATCAATCATGAAAGTGAGCAGATCAGAACGCTTGATAATGCCTATAACCAGCAGTTAAGCAAAGCCATTGAGATACGTAGCGCCAGAGCTAACCAGCTAGCGGAACAGGCGCATCAGCGTACTCGTCTGGGAGGGATGTTTATGATTGGCGCATTTATACTTGCGCTGGTAATGACGCTGATAACCTTTATGGTGTTACGCCGGATTGTCATTCGTCCACTGCAACATGCTGCCCAACGGATTGAAAAAATTGCCAGTGGCGATCTGACTCTGGTTGACGAACCCACTGGCCGCAGTGAAATTGGCCGCTTAAGTCGCCATCTACAGCAAATGCAGCATTCGCTGGCGCTGACGGTGGGAACGGTGCGTCAGGGGGCTGAAGAGATCTATCGTGGCACCAGTGAGATTTCTGCCGGTAATGCTGACCTTTCCTCACGCACCGAAGAACAAGCGGCGGCAATTGAACAAACCGCCGCCAGCATGGAGCAACTCACCGCAACAGTGAAACAAAATTCTGATAACGCACATCATGCCAGCAAACTGGCGCAAGAGGCCTCAAGTAAAGCCGGTGATGGCGGACAAACAGTTTCCGGTATAGTGCGGACAATGGGGAATATCTCCAGTAGCTCAAAGAAAATTTCTGAAATCACGGCTGTTATCAATAGTATTGCCTTCCAGACCAATATCCTGGCGCTCAACGCCGCTGTTGAAGCCGCACGAGCCGGTGAGCAAGGGCGGGGATTTGCCGTTGTCGCCAGCGAAGTGCGTACACTTGCAAGCCGTAGCGCCCAGGCGGCGAAAGAGATTGAAGGCTTGATCAGTGAGTCCGTCAGGTTAATTGGTCAGGGGGCCGATGAAGTGGCAACGGCAGGGAAAACCATGAGCGCTATTGTTGATGCCGTGGCGAGCGTCACACATATCATGCAAGAAATAGCTGCTGCCTCAGATGAACAAAGCAGAGGTATCACACAAGTTAGCCAGGCGATTTCTGAAATGGATAGAGTGACGCAACAGAACGCTTCTCTGGTGGAAGAGGCTTCAGCTGCGGCGGTATCTCTTGAAGAACAGGCGGCGCGGTTAACTGAAGCCGTGGATGTGTTCCGTCTGAAGAAACAACCAGTTCAGGCGGATCAACAAGGAACAGGGAATTCAGTGAGTTTGGCAACGGTGTGATAAAAAAGGGATCGTAAGATCCCTTACTTTTCAGAACGGCATTGATTTTCGAATGGCGTTAATCATCAACTGACAACCGGAAGAGAGTGTTGCATCTACGCGGGTCAGTATTCCAATAGGTTCGCCTGCGCCATGCCCCGGAACAGGCAGGGCCACCAGTGTGGCATGACGCAGGTCGTCTTTCACAGCGCCAGAAGGAACAAACCACACATAGTCGTATTCAACCGTAAGCTGACGTGAAAGTGATGCAGACAACGTTTCAATACAGCCTGAAGGAATTTTACATCCCTGGCTTTTTACTAATGCCTCTGAATGCTGCCGTGGCGCGGTGCCTTCTGGTGATACGACAACAGGCCATTCCAGTACCCGACTTAACGTTACGTTCTCCTGAAGCAGGGGGTGATTAGGCCTAACAACTAACTTAAGTGATTCGAGAAACAGCAGCTCGTAATTAAGTCCGGTCATCAGTTCAGGATCTGACATCCGACCAACACCAATATCGATTTCCCCTGTTTTTAATCCCGCCAGGATCATCGTGTTACTCATGGTGGCAACTTGCAGTGTGGTTTCTTTTTGTTGCTGATGAAACTGACCTATAACCGAAGGTAATATCCCTAGTGCCGCGGTAGGTAGCGCGCCCACTCTGACGACATCATTGTTAAGACCTTCTTTACGATTAAGTGATTGTCCTGCGGTGTTGATGGCGTCAAGAACTCTGACTGCGTGAGTTAAAAATTGCTCGCCAGGTAAGGTGAGCTGTGCGCCTTGACGTCCTCGGTCGAACAGGCGAGCCCCCGTCAATTGTTCCAGCTCATTCAATGTCTTAGAGAGTGCCGGTTGACTCAGGTTAAGGGTTTCAGCCGCGCGCCCCAAAGTTCCTTGTTGTGCGACAGCTACGAATGTATGAAGGTGGCGCAAACGGATGCGCTGACTAAACAGACTATTTTTTTCCATAAGCGATGTTAAAAACGAAGCGGTGCCGCTGACAAGTGATGTTGTTTGATTATGATAACTTGATTGCAAAATATTATTAACATTTAAAGTGATTATGTTACATCGAAATCGATAATATTGATGATTTCGCGGCGAGATCACAGTTTGTAAATTCTTCCCACCAGAGTGAATGCGGTTACCTACACTCGAGATAATTGACCACTGGGGGTAGGCATTATGGCGAACAGCATCACAGCGGATGAGATTCGGGAACAGTTTTCGCAGGCAATGTCAGCCATGTATCAACAAGAAGTTCCACAGTACGGTACGTTGCTGGAACTGGTCGCTGACGTGAATCTGGCTGTGCTGGAAAATAATCCCCAACTGCATGAAAAAATGGTGAATGCGGATGAACTGGCGAGGCTTAACGTTGAACGTCATGGGGCGATACGTGTGGGAACCGCGCAGGAACTTGCCACATTAAGGCGGATATTCGCCATTATGGGAATGTATCCGGTGAGTTATTACGATCTCTCGCAGGCTGGCGTGCCGGTACATTCTACGGCATTTCGGCCCATCGATGATGCCTCGCTTGCGCGTAATCCTTTCCGCGTTTTTACCTCATTGCTCCGCCTTGAGCTTATCGAAAACAAAACATTGCGCCAAAAGGCGGCGGAGATTTTACGCCAGCGCGATATCTTTACCCCACGTTGTCGGCAACTGTTAGATGAATATGATCGGGAGGGCGGTTTTAGCGAAGCGCAAGCGCGGGAGTTTGTGCGGGAGGCCCTGGAGACATTTCGTTGGCATCAGTCAGCAACGGTAGATGAAGAAACCTATCACGCATTGCATAACGAGCATCGGCTGATCGCTGATGTAGTCTGTTTTCCGGGCTGTCATATCAATCACCTGACGCCACGCACGCTGGACATTGATCGGGTGCAGTCGATGATGCCCGAGTGCGGTATCGAACCAAAAATTCTCATCGAAGGGCCGCCGCGCCGCGAGGTGCCGATTTTATTGCGTCAAACCAGCTTTAAGGCACTGGAAGAAACGGTTCTGTTTGTGGGGCAACAGCAGGGGAGGCATACCGCGCGATTTGGTGAGATAGAACAGCGCGGAGTGGCGTTAACGCCGAAAGGGCGGCGACTGTATGATGAACTTCTGCGTAATGCCGGAACTGGACAGGATAATCTCACTCATCAACTGCATTTGCAGGAAACCTTTCGCGCTTTCCCGGACAGCGAATTTTTGATGCGCCAGCAAGGGCTGGCATGGTTCCGTTATCGACTGACACCATCGGGTGAAGCGCATCGTCAGGCGATACATCCTGGGGACGATCCGCAACCTTTGATCGAACGTGGCTGGGTTGCCGCACAACCTATTACCTATGAGGATTTTTTGCCGGTGAGTGCGGCGGGGATCTTCCAGTCCAATCTCGGTAACGAAACGCAGACGCGCAGTCATGGTAATGCCAGTCGTGAGGCATTCGAGCAGGCGCTGGGCTGCCAGGTTTTTGATGAATTTCAGTTATACAAGGAAGCGGAAGAACGCAGTAAACGCCGCTGTGGATTGCTTTAAAATCGGGCCATCCTGCTTTGCAAAAATTTGCCTGATTTTACAAATGAATCAGGCTCTTCCCATCGACATAAAAAAATTGCCGATTTATGCATATTCTCTGAGTTCAACAATTGGATTATTAATAAATATTGTCTAGAGTGAGCGGTCATAAATAAGCACTTTCTTGCCGCTGAAAACGACCAGCGCGGGACCATTCACAACACCAGAAGGACTCACTTTCAGGTATGGATCGTAGACGATTTATTAAAGGTTCAATGGCTATGGCCGCCGTGTGCGGTACCAGCGGCATTGCTTCTCTTTTTTCTCAGGCGGCATTCGCGGCAGATTCTGATATTGCCGACGGGCAAACCCAGCGTTTTGACTTCTCCATTCTACAGTCAATGGCGCACGACTTAGCGCAAACAGCGTGGCGTGGTGCCCCGCGTCCGTTACCTGACACTCTGGCGACAATGACGCCGCAGGCTTATAACAGTATTCAATACGACGCCGAAAAATCGCTCTGGCATAACGTCGAGAACCGCCAGCTTGACGCTCAGTTCTTCCATATGGGGATGGGATTCCGTCGCCGCGTTCGTATGTTTTCTGTTGATCCAGCAACACATCTGGCGCGTGAAATTCACTTTCGCCCGGAGTTGTTCAAATACAACGATGCGGGTGTTGATACCAAACAATTAGAAGGGCAAAGCGATCTCGGCTTTGCCGGTTTTCGCGTGTTTAAAGCCCCCGAACTGGCGCGGCGTGATGTAGTATCATTCCTCGGAGCGAGTTATTTCCGCGCCGTTGATGACACGTATCAATACGGTTTGTCGGCCCGCGGCCTGGCGATCGACACTTATACCGACAGCAAAGAAGAGTTCCCCGACTTTACCGCTTTCTGGTTTGATACCGTAAAACCAGGCGCAACCACCTTTACCGTTTATGCCTTACTCGATAGCCCCAGTATTACCGGTGCCTACAAGTTCACCATCCAGTGTGAAAAGAGTCAGGTGATTATGGATGTTGAAAACCATCTGTATGCGCGTAAAGAGATCAAGCAATTGGGTATTGCGCCGATGACCAGTATGTTTAGTTGCGGCACTAACGAACGTCGTATGTGCGATACTATTCATCCGCAAATCCATGATTCCGACCGTCTTTCCATGTGGCGGGGCAACGGTGAGTGGATCTGCCGTCCGCTAAATAATCCGCAGAAATTGCAGTTCAATGCCTACACCGACAATAACCCGAAAGGCTTTGGTTTATTGCAACTGGATCGTGATTTCTCCCATTATCAAGACATCATGGGCTGGTACAACAAACGACCAAGTTTGTGGGTAGAGCCTCGTAATAAATGGGGCAAAGGCACCATCGGCCTGATGGAAATCCCAACAACGGGTGAAACGCTGGATAACATTGTCTGCTTCTGGCAGCCAGAAAAAGCAGTAAAAGCAGGGGACGAGTTTGCATTCCAGTATCGTCTGTACTGGAGCGCACATCCCCCTGTTCAATGTCCATTGGCTCGTGTTATGGCGACGCGTACCGGCATGGGAGGTTTTCCGGAAGGTTGGGCGCCGGGTGAGCATTATCCAGAAAAATGGGCGCGTCGTTTTGCCGTCGATTTTGTTGGTGGTGACCTGAAAGCGGCTGCGCCTAAGGGGATTGAACCTGTTATTACGCTCTCCAGCGGTGAAGCGAAGCAAATCGAAATTCTCTACATTGAACCGATTGATGGTTACCGTATTCAATTTGACTGGTATCCGACTTCGGACTCTACTGATCCGGTTGATATGCGGATGTATCTCCGCTGTCAGGGCGATGCCATCAGTGAAACATGGCTGTATCAGTATTTTCCACCAGCTCCGGATAAGCGCAAATACGTTGACGATCGCGTGATGAATTGATCGTCATTTTTTTCGGCACCTTCTGACGGAAGGTGCCGTCTGGTAAACTCGATCCCGCTCGCATTTTTCCCCAAACTATCTGAGTAATCTGATGATGTGTATTTCATGTACACTTTGTCAGCCACTAACAGGGAGTGCGTATGTTTCCAGAATACCGAGATTTAATATCCCGCCTGAAAAACGAAAATCCTCGCTTTATGTCCTTGTTCGATAAGCACAACAAACTTGATCATGAGATTGCCAGAATGGAAGGATCTGATGGTCGTGGATACAATGCGGAAGTGGTTCGCATGAAAAAACAGAAGCTCCAGTTGAAAGATGAGATGCTCAAAATCCTGCAACAGGAGAGCGTCAAAGAGGTGTAAACTTTCTTAAGCCGCCTGCCAGGCGGCTTTTTAAATTGCCGCGCAGATTGACCGGAGGTGACATGACCGAGACGATAAAAGTTAGTAACTCAATTGAATTACGTTCCGTTGCAGAAAATCACATCACGCCGCTTCATCACTTAATCTGTAAAAATAAAAGCTGGTTACAGAATTCGCTAAACTGGCCACAGTCTGTTAATACCGAAGATGACACGCGAAAAACGGTGCAGGGTAATATGATGTTGCATCAGCGTGGATATGCCAAAATGTTCATGATCTTTAGTGAAGATGAACTTGTTGGCGTCCTGTCTTTTAACCGTATTGAACCGCAGAACAAAGCCGCAGAAATCGGTTACTGGCTGGATGAATCCCATCAGGGGCAGGGGATTATTTCGCAAGCTTTGCAGGCATTTATTCACCATTACGCAAAGCGTGGAGAAATTAGACGCTTCGTCATCAAATGCCGGGTAGCTAACTTACAAAGCAATCAGGTGGCGCTGCGTAATGGCTTCACGCTTGAAGGATGTCTGAAACAGGCTGAATTTCTCAACGACACTTATGATGATGTAAATATATACGCGCGCATCATTGATTCACAATAGTCCCGCCAGCGGTGTTCTGGTTATGCGTTCTTCACCGTTAATGACTTTTGGACCACGGACATGAACCGTGTCGCCATCAAAGGCTGCAACGACGGCGTGGTCGGTTAACTCCACATGGTTTTCAATCATCACCGCACCTGTAATGCGGCTGTTCCCCTGTATGGTGACGTGATTGTCGAGTAAAATCGGGCCACCACCTACGATTGCATGACCACCCACCAGAACATGATGTTTTAACACACAATTGCCTTCCACCGAGGCATGTTCCGCTACCTGCGAACTGTAATGAAGCGTGGGAATGGCATCTTCTTCTGTTCCGGCGATCACACGTGCGTGTCCGTAGACTTTCGCGCAGTCACACAGCCAGACGTTGTTCTCTTCATTACCTTCAATACTTGCAAAATCAAAAACTTCGGCGCGATGCTCAATGAACGCAAATTTCACAATGGCATCACCATATATTTGCGCCTGATGAACAATGCGCGAGGCGCTGACTCTTGCGCGATCATAAATTTGCAACTGAAGATGGTGGTCGGGCGTTAAACCTTGCGCAGCGACAACCATTGAGTTCTGATCAATGCAGACATGACCAGAAATCCTGCAATTTCCGCATATTAATGAATCATTGATTGTGACGTTGTCACTTATCAGGGCACCCTGACTGATTTTGCTATTATCGATCCAGACGTTATCCTTCGCGCAAACATCGCCCCATAGCTCGCTGCTTCCGGTGATGCGTGTATTACCGGATATCACTGTTCCGGCAAACGCGATGGCATTCTGGTCATAGATCCAACAATTTCCGTCCTGGGCCAATACGGTTTCATTATCAATCCAACCGCCAGGCGTTCCGGCTATTACGTCATTAAAATCAGCGATGGCAATAATCTGCCGCAATAAAACACTCTTTTTATCGCTATCTTCCTGATAACTAAAAGCTCGTTGTTCTTCACTAAGACGATATTTGCGCATAGTGTTTTCCCGCAGGTGACCTACTATAACCGTAGCAAATTCTGTGACTCTGGCTATGTTTAGCAAATTTCCATAAAATGCATTTCAAATATACTTTATAAATTAAACAAAATGAGTAAGAAGATGCAGAGCGATAAAGTGCTCAATTTACCGGCAGGTTACTTTGGCATTGTGTTGGGGACGATAGGGATGGGATTTGCCTGGCGCTATGCCAGCCAGGTTTGGCAGGTCAGTCACTGGTTGGGCGATGGGCTGGTGATTCTGGCGATGATCATTTGGGGATTACTGACTACGGCATTTATCACCCGACTGGTACGTTTTCCTCACAGCGTGCTGGCGGAAGTGCGTCATCCTGTGATGAGCAGTTTTGTGAGTTTGTTTCCGGCAACAACGATGCTGGTGGCAATTGGTTTTGTCCCCTGGTTTCGTCCGCTGGCGGTGGGCCTGTTCAGTATTGGTGTGGTGGTACAACTGGCTTATGCCGCCTGGCAAACAGCCGGTTTATGGCGCGGTTCCCATCCTGAGGAAGCTACGACACCCGGACTTTATTTACCTACTGTTGCCAACAACTTCATCAGTGCAATGGCCTGTGGAGCATTGGGCTACACCGATGCCGGTCTGGTATTTTTAGGGGCTGGTGTTTTCTCCTGGTTAAGTCTTGAGCCGGTGATCCTTCAGCGTCTGCGCAGCTCGGGAGAATTGCCCACGGCACTGCGTACATCGTTGGGTATTCAGCTTGCACCGGCGCTGGTGGCCTGTAGTGCCTGGTTGAGCGTCAACGGTGGCGAGGGCGATACGCTGGCGAAAATGCTTTTCGGTTACGGTCTGCTGCAACTTCTTTTTATGTTACGCCTGATGCCGTGGTATCTCTCCCAGCCGTTTAATGCCTCATTCTGGAGTTTCTCGTTCGGCGTATCTGCACTGGCAACCACTGGTTTGCATTTAGGAAGCGGTAACGACAATGGCTTTTTCCATACCCTGGCTGTGCCGTTATTTATTTTTACCAATTTTATTATCGCATTACTGCTCATCCGTACTTTCGCGCTTCTGATGCAGGGAAAATTGTTAATCAGAACCGAGCGCGCCGTTTTAATGAAAGCTGAGGACAAAGAATGATCATTCGTGATGAAAACTACTTCACTGATAAATATGAATTAACCCGCACACACTCTGAAGTTCTGGAAGCGGTGAAAGTGGTTAAGCCGGGTAAAACGCTGGATCTGGGCTGTGGTAATGGCCGTAACAGCCTTTACCTGGCAGCCAATGGTTATGATGTCGACGCATGGGATAAAAATGCCATGAGTATTGCCAACGTCGAACGCATCAAATCCATTGAAAAACTGGAAAATTTGCGCACCCAGGTTGTTGATCTAAATAGCCTGACGTTTGATGGACAATACGATTTTATTCTTTCTACCGTGGTACTGATGTTCCTGGAGGCGAAAACCATTCCTGGATTGATTGCCAATATGCAGCGTTGCACCAAACCCGGTGGTTATAACTTGATTGTGGCAGCAATGGACACCGCTGATTTTCCATGTACCGTCGGGTTCCCCTTTGCCTTTAAAGAAGGGGAGTTACGTCAATATTACGAAGGCTGGGAGATGCTGAAATACAATGAAGACGTGGGTGAACTCCACCGCACCGACGCTAACGGCAATCGCATTAAACTACGTTTCGCCACGATGCTGGCACGTAAAAAATAAGCTAACAGGGCAAGGCGCATGAAAATGCCCACGTGAGATGTTTAACTGTTTTTTTCGGTAAACATATTTTTTATCGAGGTGATGTGAAATATATCACAGTGGTTGAAGTTTTTTATTGGCTTAACTGCCTGAAATTTAACAACTGATGATTGACTCTGCCCCCTTTTCGTCATTGACTATATTGTCAGAAAAGGGGCTGGAAAATTTATTTTCACCAACACTTTTTTTGCCACAACACGAAGCGGTACTTTTTGCTATAACTTAAAAAGTAATATAATCATCTCAGGAAACTATTCATGCGTACCACATCAATTGCGAAAGTTGCGGCTTTATGCGGCTTGTTGGCTCTGTCAGGTTGTGCCTCTAAAATCACCCAGCCAGATAAATATTCTGGTTTTTTAAACAATTACTCCAACCTTCAAGAAACAACTTCAGCAACGGGCAAACCGGTATTACGCTGGGTTGATCCAAATTTTGATCAAAGTAAATATGACAGCATCGTCTGGAACCCAATCACCTATTATCCGGTGCCTAAACCTTCTACTCAGGTAGGGCAAAAAGTTCTGGATAGAATTTTGAGCTATACCAATACTGAAATGAAAGAAGCCATCTCACAGCGTAAACCACTGGTTACTACCGCTGGGCATCGTAGTCTGATTTTCCGTGGTGCTATTACTGGTGTAGATACCAGCAACGAAGGGTTACAGTTCTATGAAGTTGTTCCTGTCGCATTAGTGGTAGCGGGGACGCAAATGGCGACGGGTCACCGTACCATGGATACCCGCCTGTACTTTGAAGGTGAGCTGATTGATGCGGCTACCAACAAACCGGTTATCAAAGTGGTTCGTCAGGGCGAAGGTAAGGACCTGAACAACGAAAGCACCCCAATGGCTTTCGAAAATATTAAGCAAGTTATTGATGACATGGCGACCGACGCGACCATGTTTGACGTTAACAAAAAGTAATGCCAGTCGCGCCATCGCAAGATGGCGCTTCTGATTATCGGCTTCTGTCAGCGATCAAATTCAATACTACATAACAGACACCACCGGCAATTAATCCCCAAAACGCCGAGCCAATACCGACCAGCGTCAGCCCACTTGCCGTTACCAAAAAAGCCACCACAGCAGCATCGCGCTCACGCTCATTATGCAAAGCCTGATACAAACTGCCTCCGATGGTACTTAACAGCGCCAGACCAGCCAGCATCTGGATCCAACTTACAGGCAGGGCAGCCATCATCCCGGTAATGGCACTGCCAAACAGACCCGCCAGTAAATAAAAAACGCCAGCCGCAGCGGCAGCCAGCCAACGCTGATCTTTGTCCGGGTGCGCCTCCGGGCTCTGGCAAATAGCCGCAGTGATAGCCGCAATACCTACGGAATAGACGCCGAAAGGAGAAAACAGAAGCGCCAGTAATCCAGTAAATACAATCAATGGCGAAACAGGAGCTGAATACCCGGCGGCTTTCATCGCCGCAATCCCTGGCGCATTTTGCGATGCCATCGTCACCAGAAAAAGGGGGAGTGCAACGCTCAAACTGTGAGCAAACGAAAATTCAGGGGCGAGATAAGCGGGGAGAACGGGTTTGAAAACGATATCTTTTGTGACAACGTCACCTTGTGCGATAACGACCACGATCCCAACAATCATCGCCGCAATTACCGCATAACGCGGCGCAAAAGCCTTTGTCGCCAGCCACGCCAGCAACATACTACCGCATAACATAAACTGACCATCCAGGCTGGCAAACGCCTGTAAACCAAAGCGTAACAAAATTCCGGCCAGCATTGCCGCTGCCAGCGAGTGCGGAATAATACGCATCAGACGGGCGAATAATCCTGTCACACCACAGAGAACAATTAGCGCATTCGTGACAATAAAAACGCCGATGGCCTCGTTTAGCGTTAGTCCCTGTAACCCGGTGACCAGCAACGCAGCACCGGGTGTTGACCATGCGGTAAGAACAGGCACGCGATACCATAATGTCAGGGCAAGAGTACTGACGCCCATCGCCAGTCCCAGCGCCGTCATCCATCCGGAAATTTGCTCTGTGGTGGCTCCAGCGACGATCGCCGCTTGCCAGATTATTGCCGCAGAGCTGGCATAGCCAATCAGGACCGCAAGAAACCCTGCAAGCAGTGTGGGAGGAG
This sequence comes from Escherichia sp. E13S3, assembly GCF_004212325.1. Taxonomy (NCBI): domain Bacteria; kingdom Pseudomonadati; phylum Pseudomonadota; class Gammaproteobacteria; order Enterobacterales; family Enterobacteriaceae; genus Escherichia; species Escherichia sp. E13S3. The sequence goes on along the minus strand of NZ_RHJR01000012.1, from coordinate 25,494 downwards.
GAATGGAAAACAGACGCATAGTTACCTCGTGCGTTATAGCGGACAGGCACCGTAGCATTTGTCCGTTATAACGCACAAGTGATAAACTCCCGTTTTGCAGGAGGAGTCGCATGGAAAATCTCGCTCGCTTTTTATCCACTACGCTTAAACATCTTCGTCAGCAGCGGGGCTGGAGTCTTTCGCGACTGGCAGAAGTGACGGGCGTTTCAAAAGCGATGTTAGGGCAGATTGAACGTAATGAATCCAGCCCGACGGTCGCAACATTATGGAAAATAGCTACCGGAATGAACGTACCGTTTTCGACGTTTATTTCGCCGCCGCAGACCGCTACGCCATCCGTTTATGATCCACAACAGCAGGCCATGGTGATCACTTCTTTATTTCCTTATGATCCGCAACTCTGCTTTGAACATTTCTCGATCCTGATGGCTCCCGGTGCAATAAGCGAATCGACGCCGCACGAAAAGGGTGTTATCGAGCATGTTGTCGTCATTGATGGGCAGCTTGACCTGTGCGTTGGTGGTGAGTGGCGAAGCCTTAAAAGTGGAGAAGGTGAACGCTTTGCCGCAGATGTTGCCCATGCCTATTGCAACCGTGGCGAGCAAACCGTGCATTTTCATTCCATTATCCATTACCCGCGTAGTTGAACAGGAAAACTATTTCGCAACGTCGCGCTTGTGGCTAAAATAACCGCCTTTTTTCAGCTACTGGATAAGAAAGTGACCGTATCTTCTCATCGTCTTGAACTGTTAAGCCCGGCACGCGATGCTGCCATTGCCCGCGAAGCTATTTTGCACGGTGCCGATGCTGTTTATATCGGCGGCCCTGGTTTTGGTGCCCGTCATAACGCCAGTAATAGTCTGAAAGATATCGCCGAACTGGTGCCATTTGCCCACCGTTATGGTGCAAAAATTTTCGTCACGCTTAACACCATTTTGCATGACGACGAACTGGAACCGGCGCAACGACTGATTACCGATCTTTACCAGACAGGCGTAGATGCGCTGATTGTTCAGGACATGGGGATTCTGGAACTTGATATTCCGCCGATTGAACTGCACGCAAGTACGCAGTGTGATATTCGTACTGTAGAGAAAGCGAAGTTCCTCTCTGACGTTGGCTTTACCCAGATTGTGCTGGCGCGTGAACTTAACCTGGAGCAGATTCGTGCGATTCATCAGGCCACGGACGCGACTATTGAGTTCTTTATTCATGGCGCATTGTGTGTGGCATATTCCGGTCAGTGCTACATTTCTCATGCACAAACGGGACGTAGCGCCAACCGTGGTGATTGCTCCCAGGCGTGCCGTTTGCCATACACGTTGAAAGACGATCAGGGGCGGGTGGTTTCCTATGAAAAACATCTGCTGTCGATGAAAGATAACGATCAGACTGCCAACCTGGGCGCGTTGATCGATGCGGGCGTGCGTTCTTTCAAGATTGAAGGGCGTTACAAAGATATGAGCTACGTGAAGAATATCACCGCCCATTATCGCCAGATGCTGGATGCCATTATTGAAGAGCGCGGCGATCTGGCTCGTGCTTCATCAGGTCGTACTGAACATTTCTTTGTGCCATCGACGGAAAAGACTTTCCACCGTGGTAGCACAGATTATTTTGTGAATGCCCGTAAAGGCGATATTGGCGCGTTCGATTCGCCGAAATTTATCGGCCTGCCGGTGGGTGAAGTATTGAAAGTGGCGAAAGATCATCTCGATGTTGCCGTCACCGAGCCACTGGCAAATGGCGATGGCCTGAACGTAATGATTAAACGTGAAGTGGTTGGCTTTCGTGCCAATACGGTAGAGAAAACCGGAGAAAATCACTACCGCGTCTGGCCAAATGAAATGCCAGCAGATTTGCATAAAATTCGCCCACATCATCCGCTTAACCGTAACCTTGACCATAACTGGCAACAGGCACTGACGAAAACCTCCAGCGAGCGTCGGGTAGCGGTAGACATTGAACTGGGTGGCTGGCAAGAACAACTCATTCTGACGTTAACCAGCGAAGAGGGCGTGAGCATCACTCATACCCTGGATGGGCAGTTCGACGAAGCGAATAACGCCGAAAAAGCGCTGAATAACCTGAAAGATGGCCTGGCAAAACTGGGGCAAACCATCTATTACGCCCGCGATGTGCAAATTAATTTGCCGGGGGCGCTGTTTGTGCCAAACAGTCTGTTAAATCAGTTCCGCCGTGAAGCCGTCGAAATGCTGGATGCTGCACGTCTTGCCAGCTACCAGCGCGGCAGTCGTAAACCGGTTGCTGAACCTGCGCCGGTTTATCCGCAAACGCATTTGAGCTTCCTTGCTAACGTCTACAACCATAAAGCACGCGAGTTCTATCATCGCTATGGCGTACAACTGATTGATGCGGCGTATGAAGCGCATGAAGAGAAGGGTGAAGTCCCGGTGATGATCACCAAACACTGCCTGCGCTTTGCTTTCAATCTGTGTCCGAAACAGGCGAAAGGTAATATTAAAAGCTGGAAGGCAACGCCGATGCAACTGGTTAACGGTGATGAAGTACTAACGCTGAAGTTTGATTGCCGCCCGTGTGAGATGCACGTCATCGGTAAAATCAAAAATCACATTCTGAAAATGCCGTTACCGGGAAGCGTTGTCGCATCTGTAAGCCCGGATGATCTGCTGAAAACATTGCCGAAGCGGAAAGGATAAAACGCAAGCTTTCAGGGGTATTCACAACTCATTGAATCTGCATGATATTGTTGCCGGATAAGGCGTTCATGCCGCATCCGGCAACAAACGACTCAACGTTGTCCCGTTTCTGGTTTGCGTGATTTTTGCCAGTAATAATGCTCGCGCAAACCTTCCGCCGACTCTTCCGCCACAGCACGCAATTCATCGCTGTCCGCTTCATGACGTAGTTGATGATCCACATTCTTCACCCACAAAAATTCATGTCCTTTGTGTCCTGCCATCAGCTGTCCTGAGAACAGCGCACACGTTAATAAGACAACCGATAACGCTTTCGTAAACATCCCGCCACCCGTTTATTACACTTTGCCGCTATGATGCCGATAGTTTCTTTGAGTTATTATTCTGTTTTGCAAATTAGCGCAAAGAATTTCTGGAACCTGCCTTCCTGATTTGGCACTGCTTTCCACCGTTGCGGCGAATTAGTGCTATTTTCGAGCAAATTAAAAAAGGATGTAAACATTAATGTTTACTTTGTTGATATACTCAGCGGCAGGGAGGCGATGTGAAACAAAGCGAGTTCAGACGTTGGCTCGAATCTCAGGGCGTCGATGTGGCGAATGGCAGCCACCATTTGAAACTCAGGTTTCAGGGGCGACGTAGTGTCATGCCGCGTCCCCCCAGTGACGAGATAAAAGAACCATTGCGTAAAGCAATCCTGAAACAACTCGGTTTGAATTAATCGCCATCAGAAGGTTAATGACATGCGAGAGACAGTCAAAATTATGCGTTATCCCGTCACTCTTACACCTGCGCTGGAAAGCGGTTATGTGGTTTCTTTTGTAGATATCCCTGAAGCGTTAACGCAGGGAGAAACTGTTGCTGAAGCGATGGAAGCAGCAAAAGATGCCTTACTCACCGCATTTGATTTTTATTTTGAAGATAACGAGCTAATCCCGTTGCCTTCGCCATTAAATAACAACGATCACTTTATTGAAGTGCCTTTAAGTGTCGCTTCTAAGATATTGCTGTTAAATGCTTTTTTACATTCAGATATCACCCAGCAAGAGCTGGCGAGGCGGATTGGTAAACCCAGGCAGGAGATCACTCGCTTGTTTGATTTGCATCATGCGACAAAAATCGACGCCGTCCAGCTTGCGGCTAAAGCCCTGGGCAAAGAGTTATCGCTGGTGATGGTTTAATTACAGTTAACGTAAAGTTGTCATTTTTAACAACTGATATAGACTGCCGGATCACCTGCACATAATAACGATCCAATTAATGAAAAAATACCAGCAGCTCGCAGAACTATTACGTGAGCAAATTGCGTCAGGCATCTGGCAACCTGGCGATCGCCTGCCTTCTCTACGTGAACAGGTTGCGCTTTCTGGCATGAGCTTTATGACTGTCGGTCATGCTTATCAGTTGCTCGAAAGTCAGGGATATATTATTGCGCGGCCGCAGTCAGGTTATTACGTTGCGCCGCGCACGGTGAAATCACCGCAGGCACCTGCTATTCCGGTAACGCGTGATGAAACGGTCGATATTAACACCTATATTTTTGACATGTTGCAGGCCAGTCGCGATCCGTCGGTAGTACCGTTTGCTTCAGCCTTTCCCGATCCGCACCTGTTTCCGCTACAGCAACTGAACCGCTCACTGGCGCAGGTGAGTAAAACCGCCACGGCGATGAGCGTGATTGAAAACTTGCCGCCAGGGAATGCAGAACTGCGTCAGGCTATTGCTCGTCGCTATGCCTTACAAGGCATCACTATTTCTCCTGATGAAATTGTCATTACCGCCGGGGCGTTAGAGGCATTAAACCTCAGTTTGCAAGCGGTAACCGAACCGGGCGATTGGGTGATTGTCGAGAATCCTTGTTTCTACGGCGCGTTGCAGGCGCTGGAGCGGCTACGGTTGAAAGCGTTATCGGTGGCGACGGACGTTAAAGAAGGGATCGATCTTCAGGCGCTGGAACTGGCGTTACAGGAGTATCCGGTCAAAGCCTGCTGGCTGATGACTAATAGCCAGAATCCACTCGGATTTACCTTAACGCCACAGAAAAAAGCGCGGCTGGTAGCGTTGCTCAATCAGTACAACGTGATGTTAATTGAAGATGACGTTTACAGTGAGCTTTACTTTGGTCGGGAAAAACCGCTACCCGCGAAAGCGTGGGATCGTCACGATGGTGTACTGCTTTGCTCATCATTTTCTAAATGTCTGGTGCCAGGTTTTCGCATTGGTTGGGTCGCCGCCGGAAAACATGCACGCAAAATCCAGCGATTGCAGTTGATGAGCACGCTTTCCACAAGTTCACCAATGCAGCTTGCACTGGTGGATTACCTTTCTACTCGTCGTTACGATGCCCATCTTCGTCGTCTACGTCGCCAGCTTGCGGAACGTAAACAACGTGCCTGGCAGGCGCTGCTGCGTTATCTGCCTGCGGAAGTCAAAATTCATCACAATGACAGCGGTTATTTTCTCTGGCTGGAGCTTCCCGAACCGTTAGATGCGGGTGAATTAAGCGTTCAGGCATTGGCGCATCACATCAGTATTGCGCCGGGTAAAATGTTTTCTACTGGCGAAAGTTGGTCACGTTTTTTCCGTTTTAATACTGCATGGCAGTGGGGCGAGCGCGAAGAACAAGCGGTTAAACAATTAGGTCACCTTATTAAAGAATACCTGAAATAGATCCTCATTTAATTTCTCTCAGGTTGGGTAATATGAATTTCGAATAGAAGCTATATTTCCTAACCCATTGTCTATACTCCAGAAGATAGCCTCACAAACGCCATAATGCGCGTTAGCTCACATCCTGATTAAATTTTCTCGGGGGCGAGGGTGCGCCTGCAAGCCGCCGACTATGGTTAAACAAGGAGATATTTTTACGGCACGGCGGCTGAACAATTAATTACAACAGGAGTAAGACTTTATGAGCAAGACATTTGCCCGCAGCAGCCTGTGTGCGCTTACCATGACATTAATGACCGCCCACGCCGCCGAACAGCCTACCAATTTAGATAAACCGGAAGGACGACTGGATATTATCGCCTGGCCGGGATACATCGAACGCGGACAAACCGATAAACAATACGACTGGGTGACGCAATTTGAAAAAGAAACAGGTTGCGCGGTCAATGTGAAAACTGCGGCGACTTCCGATGAAATGGTCAGCCTGATGACCAAAGGAGGTTACGATCTGGTCACGGCGTCCGGCGATGCCTCGCTGCGTTTGATTATGGGTAAACGCGTGCAGCCGATTAATACTGCATTGATTCCCAACTGGAAAACGCTCGATCCGCGCGTGGTTAAAGGCGACTGGTTTAACGTGGGCGGCAAAGTCTATGGCACGCCATATCAATGGGGTCCGAACCTGTTGATGTACAACACCAAAACCTTCCCGACACCACCAGATAGCTGGCAAGTGGTTTTTGTTGAGCAGAATCTACCGGACGGTCAGAGTAATAAAGGCCGCGTACAGGCTTATGACGGCCCTATCTACATTGCGGATGCTGCGCTGTTCGTCAAAGCGACTCAGCCGCAGTTGGGTATCTCCGATCCATACCAACTCACCGAACAACAATATCAGGCGGTACTGAAAGTGCTGCGCGATCAACATGGCTTGATCCATCGCTACTGGCATGACACCAGCGTGCAAATGAGCGATTTCAAGAACGAGGGAGTGGTCGCTTCCAGTGCCTGGCCGTATCAGGCCAACGCATTGAAAGGCGAAGGCCAACCGATCGCCACCGTCTTCCCGAAAGAGGGTGTTACCGGCTGGGCAGACACCACCATGCTACATAGCGAAGCGAAACATCCGGTTTGCGCCTACAAATGGATGAACTGGTCATTAACGCCAAAAGTGCAGGGCGATGTGGCGGCCTGGTTTGGTTCGCTGCCGGTAGTACCGGAAGGCTGCAAAGCCAGTCCGTTGCTGGGCGATAAAGGCTGTGAAACCAACGGCTTTAACTATTTCGATAAAATTGCCTTCTGGAAAACGCCTATAGCCGAAGGGGGCAAGTTTGTTCCCTACAGTCGCTGGACGCAGGATTACATTGCCATTATGGGCGGTCGCTAACTTCGCTGGGGTGTTATATGACGTACGCAGTGGAGTTTGACAACGTCTCGCGGTTGTACGGCGACGTGCGCGCGGTAGATGGCGTCAGTATTGCGATAAAAGATGGTGAGTTCTTCTCTATGCTGGGGCCGTCCGGCTCCGGCAAAACCACCTGCCTGCGCCTGATTGCTGGCTTCGAACAGCTTTCCGGCGGGGCGATTGCTATCTTCGGCAAACCGGCCAGTAATCTACCGCCGTGGGAGCGGGACGTGAATACCGTCTTCCAGGACTACGCGCTGTTTCCCCATATGTCGATTCTCGAGAATGTGGCCTACGGGCTGATGGTTAAAGGCGTGGATAAAAAGCAGCGCTACGCAATGGCGCAAGAGGCGCTGGAGAAAGTGGCGTTGGGGTTTGTACAGCAACGTAAACCGTCACAGCTTTCTGGTGGTCAGCGCCAGCGAGTCGCCATCGCCAGAGCACTGGTGAACGAACCGCGCGTGTTGTTGCTGGATGAACCGCTCGGCGCGCTGGATCTCAAATTGCGTGAGCAAATGCAGCTTGAGCTGAAAAAGCTGCAACAGTCTCTCGGTATCACTTTTATTTTCGTTACCCACGATCAGGGCGAAGCGTTGTCGATGTCCGATCGTGTGGCGGTTTTCAATAATGGACGCATTGAGCAGGTCGATTCCCCGCGCGATCTCTATATGCGCCCGCGCACGCCGTTTGTTGCGGGATTCGTCGGGACATCCAACGTTTTTGATCCGCTAATGGCCGAGAATCTTTGCGGCATGATGGGCAGTTTTGCCCTGCGGCCGGAACATATTCGCCTGAATACACCTGGTGAAGTGCAGGCCAATGGCACGATTCAGGCGGTGCAATATCAGGGGGCAACCACACGTTTTGAACTGAAACTTAACAGCGGTGAAAAACTGCTGGTTAGCCAGGCAAATGTAACGGGCGAAGACTTACCCAACACGCTCACGGCGGGTCAACAGGTGATGGTTTCCTGGGCGCGTGATGTGATGGTGCCACTGGTTGAGGAGAGGTGAATGGTGATGAACGTCTTGCAATCACCTTCACGTCCTGGTCTGGGTAAGGTGTCCGGTTTCTTCTGGCGTAATCCGGGGCTGGGGCTGTTTTTGCTGCTGTTTGGCCCGCTAATGTGGTTTGGTATCGTCTATTTCGGCTCGCTGCTGACGCTGTTATGGCAGGGCTTTTATACCTTTGACGATTTCACCATGTCGGTAACGCCGGAACTGACGCTGGCGAATATCCGTGCGCTGTTTAATCCGGCGAATTACGACATCATTCTCCGCACACTGACAATGGCTGTGGCAGTCACTATCGCCAGTGCTATTCTGGCCTTTCCGATGGCGTGGTATATGGCGCGCTATACCAGCGGCAAAATGAAAGCGTTCTTTTACATTGCGGTGATGTTGCCCATGTGGGCAAGCTACATTGTTAAAGCCTATGCCTGGACCTTATTGCTGGCTAAAGACGGTGTGGCGCAGTGGTTTTTACAACATCTGGGGCTGGAGCCACTACTCACGGCATTTCTCACACTACCGGCAGTGGGTGGTAATACGCTGTCAACTTCCGGGCTGGGGCGCTTTCTGGTGTTTCTCTATATCTGGCTGCCGTTCATGATCCTGCCCGTGCAGGCGGCGCTTGAGCGTTTGCCGCCGTCATTGTTGCAGGCGTCGGCCGATCTTGGCGCGCGTCCACGGCAAACCTTTCGCTATGTGGTGCTGCCGCTGGCGATCCCGGGTATTGCCGCTGGCTCTATCTTTACCTTCTCACTCACACTGGGCGACTTTATCGTCCCGCAGCTGGTTGGCCCGCCAGGGTATTTTATCGGCAATATGGTCTACTCCCAGCAGGGGGCGATTGGCAATATGCCGATGGCTGCGGCTTTTACTCTGGTGCCGATAGTCCTTATCGCACTCTATCTGGCGTTCGTGAAACGTCTGGGAGCGTTCGATGCACTCTGAACGCGCACCGTTTTTCCTCAAACTGGCGGCCTGGGGCGGCGTGGTTTTCCTACATTTTCCCATCCTGATTATCGCAGCCTATGCGTTTAACACTGAAGATGCGGCGTTTAGTTTTCCACCGCAAGGTCTGACGCTGCGCTGGTTTAACGTGGCAGCACAACGTAGTGATATTCTTGATGCCGTGACACTGTCACTTAAAGTGGCGGCGCTGGCGACATTAATTGCGCTGGTGTTAGGGACGCTGGCAGCTGCCGCGCTGTGGCGACGAGACTTTTTCGGCAAAAACGCCATTTCGCTGTTACTGCTGCTGCCCATTGCGCTGCCGGGCATTGTCACGGGTCTGGCGCTATTAACCGCGTTTAAAACCATCAATCTGGAGCCTGGCTTTTTCACCATCGTCGTCGGTCATGCGACTTTTTGTGTTGTGGTGGTGTTTAACAATGTCATCGCCCGTTTTCGCCGCACCTCGTGGAGTCTGGTTGAGGCGTCAATGGATCTTGGGGCCAATGGCTGGCAAACCTTTCGTTATGTGGTGTTGCCGAATCTTAGTTCGGCGCTACTGGCAGGAGGGATGCTGGCGTTTGCCTTGTCGTTCGATGAAATCATCGTTACGACCTTTACGGCAGGTCATGAACGAACGTTACCGTTGTGGTTGCTCAATCAGCTTGGGCGACCACGTGATGTACCGGTAACCAACGTGGTGGCACTGCTGGTTATGTTGGTAACAACCTTGCCGATCCTGGGAGCCTGGTGGCTAACCCGCGAAGGCGACAATGGTCAATAACCACTGATACAGGAATATGCTATGCAACATAAGTTACTGATTAACGGAGAACTGGTTAGCGGCGAAGGGGAAAAACAGCCTGTCTATAATCCGGCAACGGGGGACGTTTTACTGGAGATTGCCGAGGCATCCACAGAGCAGGTCGATGCTGCTGTTCGCGCGGCAGATGCAGCATTTGCCGAATGGGGGCAAACCACGCCGAAGGTGCGCGCAGAATGCCTGCTTAAACTGGCTGATGTTATCGAAGAAAATGGTCAGGTGTTTGCCGAACTGGAGTCCCGTAACTGTGGCAAACCGCTGCATAGTGCGTTCAATGATGAAATTCCAGCGATTGTCGATGTTTTTCGCTTTTTCGCCGGTGCGGCGCGCTGTCTGAATGGTCTGGCGGCAGGTGAATATCTCGAGGGACATACTTCTATGATCCGCCGCGATCCGTTGGGCGTTGTGGCTTCTATTGCACCCTGGAACTACCCATTGATGATGGCAGCATGGAAACTGGCTCCGGCACTGGCGGCGGGGAACTGCGTGGTACTTAAACCATCAGAAATCACGCCGCTGACCGCACTAAAACTTGCAGAGCTAGCGAAAGATATCTTCCCGCCGGGCGTGATCAACGTACTGTTTGGCCGGGGCCAGACCGTGGGCGATCCGCTGACCGGGCATCAAAAAGTGCGCATGGTTTCGCTGACGGGGTCCATCGCCACCGGTGAGTACATCATCAGCCATACCGCGCCATCCATTAAGCGTACCCACATGGAGTTAGGCGGCAAAGCGCCTGTCATTGTTTTTGATGATGCTGATATTGAAGCTGTGGTCGAAGGTGTACGCACGTTTGGTTATTACAACGCAGGGCAGGATTGCACCGCAGCTTGTCGAATCTACGCGCAAAAAGGCATTTACGATGCGCTGGTGGAAAAACTCGGCGCCGCTGTCGCAACCTTGAAATCGGGCGCGCCGGATGACGAATCAACAGAACTGGGGCCGTTGAGTTCCCAGGCTCATCTCGACCGCGTCAGCAAAGCAGTGGAAGAGGCGAAAGCGACGGGACACATTAAAGTGATCACCGGCGGGGAGAAACGAAAAGGTAACGGTTATTACTATGCGCCGACGCTGCTGGCAGGTGCGTTGCAAGAAGATGCTATCGTTCAAAGAGAGGTATTTGGTCCAGTGGTGAGCGTGACTGTCTTCGATAATGAAGAACAGGTAGTGAACTGGGCAAATGACAGCCAGTATGGTTTAGCCTCTTCAGTGTGGACGAAAGATGTAGGTCGGGCGCATCGCGTTAGTGCACGTCTGCAATATGGCTGCACGTGGGTCAATACCCATTTCATGCTGGTAAGTGAAATGCCGCACGGTGGTCAGAAACTTTCAGGTTACGGCAAGGATATGTCACTTTATGGGCTGGAGGATTACACCGTTGTCCGCCACGTAATGGTTAAACATTAAGGATAATATTGTAGCCAGGGAGAGTGTGAGAAGATCTAACGCACTGTCAGAGAGTTGATATCTCTCTGACAGTGTGTACTGCGTGCAATATCGCTACATCAAATAAACCAACCAAATCTCATAGAGATAAGAGCAAACAATCCAACAGCAGCAAAGAGATTTATAAGCACTACAGTTCTACTGGAAACATTCATATTTTGCCACCTTTCGTCATAGCCCCTATGTGTATAGTACGGGTTAAGTAAATCCGCAATAATACTCATTCTGAAGATGGACAAGGGCAGCTCCCGGGTTATGGAAATATCTCAAATGGGTTGTAAAACTTGATGTACATCAAAAAATAACGCATATTTGCGCGCGTTTTATTCCTCTGGCTGGACGCCCGTACATGTCTCTTTATCAATACCTGCTTGTTTTTTATGCTGTTATGGCAGCTATCGCGTTTGTTATTACCTGGTTTCTTTCCCACGAGAAGAAGCACATTCGTTTTCTGAGCGCCTTCCTGGTGGCGGTGACCTGGCCGATGAGTTTTCCAGTGGCGCTGCTGTTTTCGCTGTTTTAAATCTTGAGCACTAGCTTGACGGCACAACGCAGACTTATATCATTTGGGAGAATCGATAATTTTCACAAGTGGCTAAGGAGAAAGTATGTCGCATCTGGAAGAGGTCATCGCACGCGTGGATGCAGCGATTGATGAGAGCGTCATTGCCCATATGAACGAATTATTAATCGCCCTGAGCGATGATGCAGAGTTAAGCCGGGAGGAACGTTACACTCAGCAGCAACGTTTGCGTACAGCAATCGCTCATCACGGGCGTAAGCATAAAGAAGATATGGAAGCTCGCCACGAACAGTTAACCAAAGGCGGCACTATCCTGTGATTAAAACGAGCGTCTGGCCACCAACCAGGCGCCAACTACAAGTAAAATTGCGCCACAAATTGGGCCGATCAACGCCCGTAATGGCACGCCATGGCTACGCAAAATATCCAGCACCAGCCCTCCAATCAACTGACTGGCGATCAGTACTGCAATGGTCGTTGCCGCGCCAACGTTTTGATATCCGCTGATACTGGCAAAGACAAAAAATGATCCCAGCAAGCCAGGAATTAGTGTCCACCAACGGACGCTGGAAACCAGTTCGCCAAACCCTGCCATCCCTTGTTTAAACCATAAAATGGAGACGAATAGCACAATCCCCACCAGGGAGTTCAGCAGCATGGCGATGAGAATGGTTGAGGACGTCTGGGTGATGCGCACCATCAGCGTGTTTTGCACCACCAGGCCAATTCCGGCGGCAATCAAAAAGGCAAGGGTGAGCGACTGATTCATCCAATCGCGTCCGGTTCAGTGCGCTCGTCGAGTTGCAACTGCATAAATGTCAGATCCAACCAACGACCAAATTTAGTGCCTACCTGCGGCATTTGTGCGGTGACGACAAATCCCAGCGACTGGTGGAGATGCAGCGAGGCCTGATTTTGCGATTCGATCCCGGCGACCATGACATGCTTCCCGCAATCCCGCGCTTCATCAATCAATCGGCTTAACAATTTACGCCCAAGACCTTTGCCCTGATGATCGGGATGGACATAAACCGAATGTTCCACGGTATGGCGAAAACCGTCGAAACTACGCCAGTCGCCAAACGAGGCATATCCAGTCACTACGCCGTTTTCCTCGCTCACCAGCACCGGATAACCTGCTAAAGTCCGCGCTTCAAACCAGGCAATGCGGTTATCTGCATCCACTGTTTGGTCATTCCAGATAGCCGCCGTATACAACACGGCGTGGTTATAAATTTCCGCAATAGCAGCACAATCGGCTTTGCAGGCAAAACGGATGGACATATCTGGCCTCGATTAAATATTGATGATGATGTTATCAATACTATCGAAAACAGCCCGAAGCAACGGATTCCTTGATGAAATTATCACGTGTCGCAGAGGGGATGTGACGGCTGCAAACAAAACCAATCCCGTGAGCCTGCTACTATTGATGGATTCATGCCAAAAGCACAGGAGAGCATTATGGGGCAACAAAAGCAGCGTAACCGCCGTTGGGTTCTGGCCTCGCGTCCGCATGGCGCGCCGGTTCCGGAGAATTTCCGTCTTGAAGAAGATGATGTCGCCACACCGGGTGAAGGACAGGTGTTATTGCGTACAGTTTATCTGTCACTGGACCCGTATATGCGTGGACGTATGAGCGATGAGCCATCTTATTCACCGCCCGTTGATATTGGCGGGGTGATGGTCGGCGGTACGGTGAGCCGTGTCGTGGAGTCGAATCATCCTGATTACCAGCCTGGCGACTGGGTGCTGGGCTACAGTGGATGGCAGGACTATGACATATCCAGTGGCGATGAACTGGTGAAACTTGGCGATCATCCAGAAAATCCTTCGTGGTCACTGGGTGTGCTGGGGATGCCTGGCTTTACCGCTTATATGGGCCTGCTGGATATCGGTCAGCCCAAAGAGGGCGAAACGTTGGTGGTTGCTGCAGCGACAGGACCAGTGGGTGCGACGGTGGGGCAAATCGGAAAACTTAAAGGTTGTAGGGTAGTTGGGGTGGCCGGTGGCGCGGAAAAATGCCGCCATGCTACCGAGGTGCTGGGCTTCGATGTTTGCCTTGACCACCACGCGGATGATTTTGCCGGGCAGCTGGCGAAAGCGTGTCCGAAAGGGATTGATATCTATTATGAAAACGTTGGCGGGAAGGTGTTTGATGCAGTGCTACCTTTACTTAATACATCCGCGCGTATTCCCGTCTGCGGCTTAGTGAGCGGCTATAACGCCACAGAACTACCGTCCGGTCCGGATCGTTTACCCCTGTTGATGGCAACAGTGCTGAAAAAACGCATTCGCTTGCAAGGGTTTATTATTAGTCAGGATTATGGACACCGCATCCATGAGTTTCAGCAAGAGATGGGGCAGTGGGTAAAAGAGGGAAAAATTCACTATCGTGAACAAGTTACCAACGGTTTGGAGAACGCCCCACAGACGTTTATTGGCCTGCTGAACGGCAAAAACTTCGGTAAAGTTGTTATTCGCGTCGCGGGTGATGACTAAAGATACGACGGCGGCGTAAAGCCGCCACAAAAATCCAGGCAAAAATCTTATTTCCAGCTTTAATTAACTAACCACATCACTGTTCGACGGCTAATAACAATAAAGATGAGTGGATAATGATTATTCAGCTTCATACACCAGGTAAACGACTTCTGCTATACCGGCAGAGTTGGAACGAATACACGTGAAGGAAATAACATGCCTGGAACGGAAAAAATACCGCATATCAGTTTGACTATGCAGGTTGAGAACGACCTAAAACATCAGCTTAGTATTGGCGCACTGAAACCTGGCGCACGCTTGATCACTAAAAATCTGGCGGAGCAATTAGGCATGAGTATTACACCTGTACGTGAAGCACTATTACGACTGGTTTCGGTTAATGCGCTCTCTGTCGCACCTGCACAAGCATTTACAGTACCGGAAGTGAGGCAAAGTCAATTAGACGAAATCAATCGGATCCGCTACGAACTGGAATTAATGGCAGTTGCCCAGGCTGTTGAAAACATTTCCTCGCAAGACATAGCGGAACTACAGGAATTGCTCGAGAAATTACAGCAGGCGCAAGAAAATGGCGATATGGAACAACTCATTAATGCAAACAGACTATTCCGCTTAGCGATTTATTATCGCTCAAATATGCCCATCCTGTGTGAAATGATTGAGCAATTATGGGTCAGGATGGGACCTGGTTTACATTATCTTTATGAAGCGATTAATCCAGCGGAATTACGTGAGCGTATAGAAAGCTATCATGTACTATTCGCCGCGTTAAAAGCAAAAGACAAAGAGGGATGCAGACATTGTCTTGCTGAAATTATGCAAAAAAACGTTGCTATGTTGTGCCAGCAATACAGCCGTTAAATTAAAAATGCCCGGCAAATACCGGGCATCAATGTGGTTATTCAAACCGCCAGGCGAAATTTACTCCAATACCATAATTACGCCCGGGAGCTGGTTCGTAATATCGACCATTTGATTCATTAACAATCACCGAACCGACATATTCTTTATCGAATAAATTATCGACACGACCAAATAAATCCACAGTTAAATTGTGGTAATTATATTTGTAGCCGGTGAATAAGCCGACGAGAGTATAAGACGGCGCTTTGGCTGTATTTTCATCATCTGCCATAATATCGCCCATATAACGCGCTTCCGTGCCTGCATACCAGCCTTCTTCCGGCACATACTCCAAAGACGCAAAGCCCATATTACGGGCGATCCCTGGCATCCGGTTACCGTTACAATCCTGTTCATTGCACACATTGCTGCGATATGTGGCATCAAGCCAGGTCCAGGACGCTTTTACGCGGAAATCTCCTGCGAAACGTTGATCCCATGCCAGTTCAGCGCCTTGACGACGGGTCTTTCCGGCATTTTTATACGTGGTGCGTCCACCGCTGCTGCTATCGACAACAATTTCATCATCGGTGTCGGTCTGGAACAATGCGAGACTAAGCAACCCATCACCAATACGCGTTTTACTGCCGATCTCAATTGTATCGTTGGTGGAAGGTTTTAAACCAAAGTTCATACCGCTTTGCCCATCAGCGCGATAAGACAACTCATTAATCGTCGGCGTTTCAAAACCACGCCCGGCTGCCAGATAGATATTCCAGGCATTGGTCATTGCATATTTTAGCGATCCGGCTGGTAGCCATTTGTGATAACTGGCATCACCGCTGTCATCGCCGTTACCCGGAGTAACGTAATAATCATTGGAATCAAACCATACGGAGCTGTAGCGCACGCCAGCATCCAGCGACAGTTTTTCGCTCAGCTGCCACTGCGTCTGTAAATAGGGATCGACGTTCCACATCAGATTGCGTTCGTCGCGGCGCAACTCACCTTTTTGACCGTATTCCGGCACGCCGCTATTCAGTCGGAAGTTATTGTAGCCTTTGCGGTTTTCGCTCATGTTTTCGTAGTTCAGGCCGGTAGTGAACGTGACCGGAACGCCCAGCTCGCCACGGTGTGTCCAGCGGCTGTCTATCCCCTGATAATGGCGTTGCAGAGTAATCACGCCGCCCGCATGCGACGGGTTAAGTTGGGGGGCCATCGGGATTGACTGGTACTGGGTCGTTTCTCGCTCCCCGGCATACATCATCACACTCATATCATCTTGCGCGCTCAGGCTACGTTCATAGCGCAACCCAGCCTGAGTTTGCTTGATGGTTTTTCGTGTGTCGTACTGTTCAGCGCGTGGCGCTTGTTGCGGATTCGCCTTCCATTCTGCTTCGGTTAATCCACCAGGATCATCTGCTTTGATATCCACGCTATTGAAAATCAGGCTTACTTTGCTGGCGTCATCAATGCGTACGCCCAGTTTGGCATTGGCTAAATTTTTCTGTGCACCACTATGGTCACGATAGCCGTGGGTCGTAAAACGCGTGGTTGAGACGGTGTAATCGACATCGCCAGGCTGTGTGCCGTCGCCCGTTGCGCCCGTTGCTTTCAGCCCATAGCGCCAGCTGCCAAAACTGCCATAGTAACTACTGGCTTCAATGGTTGGCGGTTGCTGTCCGGTTTGAGTAGTGACATTCATCACCCCACCAGACGCGTTGCCATACAGGGCAGAGAAGGGGCCACGCAGCACTTCCACATTTTGCACACTGCTTAAATCGATGTTGGATGTTTGCCCTTGTCCGTCGGGCATGGTGGCGGGAATACCGTCCACATACAGGCGAATACCGCGAATTCCGTAAGTGGAACGGGAGCCAAATCCGCGAATCGACAGCTGTAAATCTTGCGCATAGTTCTGCCGGTTTTGTACCTGCAAACCAGGCACGCTGGTCAGTGATTCAGACAGATTGATGCGCGGTGTTGCCAGGCGCATCTCCTCGCCATCCACCACGCTCACGGCTGCTGGCGTATCCAGCTCGGAAATCACTTGTGGCGCGGCACTGACAATCATGGTTTGTTCATTGGTTGCAAAAGCGGAAGGGGAAAGGGCAATCAGTGCGGGCAAAACGGTCTGTCGAACGAAAACAATGTTCATGAAAAAAGCCAGGTTAAGAATGGGAAAACGTCGTCATGGTAATAAAATTGTAAATTTATGGAAAACAAAACGGCATAATACGTTAAGTAATTGAGAAAATTGTAGTCGTAACGGCAAGAAATACTCCACATTTGAGAAAATAATGATTACCATTCCCATTTATAACAAGAGTGTAACGATGATTACGCTTAGCGAAGCATTGTGAAGCAGCAAAAATATCGGTTCATCAAAGGGAGTCGTCATGCATTTACGTCATCTGTTTTCATCGCGCCTGCGTGGTTCATTACTGTTAGGTTCATTGCTTGTTGCTTCATCATTCAGTACGCAGGCCGCAGAAGAAATGCTGCGTAAAGCGGTAGGTAAAGGTGCCTACGAAATGGCTTATAGCCAGCAAGAAAACGCGCTGTGGCTCGCCACTTCGCAAAGCCGCAAACTGGATAAAGGCGGCGTGGTTTATCGTCTCGATCCGGTCACTCTGGAAGTGACTCTGGCGATTCATAACGATCTCAAGCCATTTGGCGCCACCATTAACAACGCTACTCAAACGTTGTGGTTTGGTAACACCGTAAACAGCGCGGTCACGGCGATAGATGCCAAAACGGGCGAAGTGAAAGGGCGTCTGGTGCTGGATGATCGTAAGCGCACGGAAGAGGTGCGCCCGCTGCAACCGCGTGAGCTGGTAGCTGACGATGCCACGAACACGGTTTACATCAGTGGTATTGGCAAAGAGAGCGTGATTTGGGTCGTTGATGGCGAGAATATCAAACTGAAAACCGCCATCCAGAACACCGGTAAAATGAGCACTGGTTTAGCGCTGGATAGCAAAGGCAAACGTCTTTACACCACTAACGCTGACGGCGAATTGATTACCATCGACACCGCAGACAATAAAATCCTCAGCCGTAAAAAGCTGCTGGATGACGGCAAAGAGCACTTCTTTATCAACATCAGCCTCGATACCGCCAGGCAGCGTGCATTTATCACCGACTCTAAAGCGGCAGAAGTGTTAGTGGTCGATACCCGTAATGGCAATATTCTGGCGAAGGTTGCGGCACCGGAATCACTGGCTGTGCTGTTTAACCCGGCGCGTAATGAAGCCTACGTGACGCATCGTCAGGCGGGTAAAGTTAGTGTGATTGATGCGAAAAGCTATAAGGTGGTGAAAACGTTCGATACGCCGACTCATCCGAACAGCCTGGCGCTGTCTGCCGATGGCAAAACGCTGTATGTCAGTGTTAAACAAAAATCAACTAAACAGCAGGAAGCTACCCAGCCGGACGATGTGATTCGTATTGCGCTGTAATCGACACAGGGGAGTTTGTCTTTCGTAGGCCGGATGCGGTGCTAGCGCCGCATCCGGCAAGCGGAGCACAATGCCTGATGCAACGCTGTCGCGTCTTATCAGGCCTACAATACGCATAATTATTTGATTTATTTATAGTTTGTTGGCCGGATGAGGCATTTACGCCGCATCCGGCTTTAAACTGGGAATTTTTGCAATTAACTCGCCGTTTCAGGCTTAAACACAATTTCCTGTTTTTCTTCATCTTCCTCGATGACTGGCGCAGTGCTGTGAATTTCGGCAACGCGTTTGCGCACACCAAACCAACCCACAACCAGCAAAATACCGATAATCGGCAGCGCCGCGATGGTATAAGTCCCGTTCGGGTAATCGAACGCCATCAGCACCAGGACACTCAGTAAAAACAGTAATGTCAGCCAGGAAGTGAAGGGCGCGCCAGGCAGTTTAAAACTGACATCCGCTGCTTTGCCTTCTTTAATCGCTTTACGCAGGCGCATCTGGCACACGATGATAAACGCCCACGAGGCGATAATTCCCAGCGACGCGAAGTTCAGGACAATCTCAAATACGCGAGACGGCACCAGATAGTTGAGGAATACGCCAACAACATAAACGACCAGCGTCGCCAGAATCCCGGCATACGGCACATGCTGACGGCTCATTTTCGCCATAAAACTCGGTGCGGAACCGCCCATCGCCATCGAGCGCAGAATACGCCCGGTGCAGTACAGACCAGAGTTCAGGCTGGAGAGGGCAGCGGTCAGCACCACAATGTTCATAATGCTGCCGATATATGGCACACCCAGTTTAGAGAAAAACGTCACGAACGGACTTTGCCCCGCCTGATACGCGCTCCACGGCAATAACATAACCAGCAACACCACGGAGCCGACGTAAAACAGGCCAATACGCCAAATCACACTGTTAATCGCTTTAGGCACCATGGTCTGCGGATCTTTACATTCTCCGGCCGCTGTACCCACCATTTCAATGGAGGCAAAAGCAAACACTACGCCCTGAATCAACACCAAAGCAGGCAGCAGACCGTGGGGGAAGAAACCACCGTTATCGGTAATCAAATGAAAGCCAGTCGTGTTGCCATCCAGCGGCTGACCGCTACCGAGGAACACTGTACCCACGACCAAAAAGGTCACAATGGCGAGCACTTTAATAAGCGCAAACCAGAACTCCATCTCCGCAAACCATTTCACACCGATCATATTCATTGTGCCAACGATAGTCAGTGCGCCAAGTGCAAAGACCCACTGCGGCACGCCACCAAATGCGCCCCAGTAATGCATATACAGTGCGACGGCGGTGATATCGACAATCCCCGTCATCGCCCAGTTGATGAAGTACATCCAACCGGCAACATAAGCGGCTTTCTCTCCTAAAAACTCACGGGCATAGGAGACAAAGCTGCCACTGGAAGGGCGATGTAATACCAACTCACCCAGCGCGCGCAGAATAAAAAACGAAAACAGGCCGCAGATTAAATAGACCAGTGCCAGCGCTGGCCCTGCCATTTGCAGTCGGGCTCCCGCGCCTAAAAACAAACCAGTACCAATCGCGCCGCCAATGGCGATCATCTGCACCTGACGATTGCCCATCGCTTTGTGATACCCCTCTTCGTGGGCATTAAGCCAGCGGCGTTTCGCGGCGTGTTGATCTGAAGTGTCGGTGTCGTGTTTACTCATTGCTCTCCCTGATTGCTTTAATGAAAACGTCATATAAGTTGCCATGAACAATGTTTATTCATCCTGGCGATGACAAGATTCACCATTATTCTTTATGGGTATAACTGTCGGCGCAGAATCCTACCCGTTATCGTGTAACGATGCAAAACATGCCCTTGCATCTTTAGTGGGAATTACTGCAACTGGTGAAAAACCGGCCGCAAAATCGTGTGTGTTTGGTGAGCTACTAATCCTCGTGGACTGCTGTCTATGCATTATGAGGACATGGAGTGGGGCATGAATGGTTTCAGGATAATGCGCTGAATATCAGTGCAGTTGCTCATTTGCCGAAACTACAGGTGGAAATTATTTCACCCATCGATTTCGCCCATTTTCTTTCGCCCGGTATAACGCGGCGTCGGCATCTGAAACAATTTGTTCAGCCGTTTTTGCGGGAGCAGAACAGGCAATCCCCTGACTAACCGTAACAAATGCACTAACAGCAGATGCCTGATGCGAGATAGCTGCCAATTTAAGTTCTTGCTTCACTCTGGCTGCTACCGCCTCAGCTTCCGGCAATGTTGCATTAAAAAGTAGGATGGCAAACTCTTCGCCACCATAACGAGCGACTATATCTTCAGGCTGGCGTATTGCTCGTTGCAGGGTGTCGGCAACTTGTATCAAACATTTATCGCCCGCTGGGTGCCCGTAGGTGTCGTTGTAGCGTTTAAAAAAATCAACATCCAGCATAATTAGGGAAAATGACGTCTCTTGTTCTACGGCATCGCGTAAAATACTATCCAGCGCCCGCCGGTTTGCCACTCCCGTTAAAGGATCACGATGTGCTAATGCATCAAGGCGATTAATTAACTGGTTGTTGTACTTGTTTTGTTGCCATGCTTCTTCAAACCAACGTAATAAAATAAGTCGCCCACCATATAGCGCCAGTGAAAAAAGGCTCCAGATAACAGCGAAATGAACATTCACATGCTGATTGAGAACAAGACTGGCTAACGGGATGCTAAACCATAATGGAGTGATGAATGCGAGTAATGATGGCGTGTGAAAATACAGCGCAACAACGGCACTAAGCATTAACAATACACACAGAGGATAAGCAAAAGGTAGCGTCCAGTGTGCAATGAAATAAAAGCAACACCATGACCATAACAGGCTTAGAATGACCAATAGTTGCTGAATATACAGCACTTTTTTTCGGGAGATGAGCAATAAAAGGCCACTAATCAGCAGAATGCCGAAAGATGAAATATCAATAGTATGTACAAGGTTTTTCTCATTAAACCCTGAAGTCATGTCCTCATTAAACAAAATACCACGCAGCAAAATCATCGATGAAAAACAGATGTTAATCAAGGCAAACCACGGCAGGCTAATCGACATTCCGCGAATAACCATATCCTGGCGATTTTTCCACGAACAATGAGCGTTTTTTCTTTTAGCAGAAACCATTTCTTATAACCAGAAAAGGGCAGGAAACCTGCCCGATTTATACTGAATTTATGGTGTCACTATATTGAACCAAAACTCAAAATTATCCATATAACCTAACAGCTCGTTGAGTTTTTCCGCATTGCCAGTAATTTTGACATCTCCTTTGTCTGTGGCTTCTTTCAGCGTCTCTTCTTTCAATACAATTTTGTTCAATACATCACGAGACAGAGTGATAGTGGCATCAGCATCCGAAGCCTCTACACCAGCGGTATGATTGAGAACACCATTTTCAAGCTCCACTTTATAGGTGCCGCCATCTTCACCAAAATCGAAATTCAACACGGCTTTGGCGTCTGCCGCTTTCTCACCATTAATATGGACGGCAAGATAATCAAAGAACATCTCTGGCGTCATTGCACGCACAGTGTCAGGGCTGGCAGTATTTGGTGTTGGTAATTTTTGTACGCCGTTACGCAATTCCTGTGCGCCAGTGAGATAGAAATTACGCCACGGCCCAGATTCAGCCTGATAGCCTAACTGCTCAAGCGCATCAGCTTCCAGATTTCTCGCTGCCTGGTTGTTTGGATCGGCAAACACCACCTTACTGACAACCTGAGCAACCCAGCGGAAATTACCCTGGTCATAATCCTGTTTGGCTTTTTGTAAAATGGCATCAGCACCGCCCATATACTCGACAAATTTCTTTGCGCCTTCTTCTGGCGGCAGTTCATCAAGCGTTGCGGGGTTACCATCAAACCAGCCGAGATAAAGCACATAAGTTGCTTTCACATCATGGCTCACCGAACCGTAATAGCCGCGATTCGCCCAGGTGTTAGCCAGTGAAGAGGGCAGTTTAAAGTTTGCGGCAATTTCATCACGGGTCATCCCCTGATTTGCCATACGCAGAGTTTGATCATTGATGTAACGATACAAATCACGCTGGCTTTTAAGCAGTTTGACCACGTTATCGTTGCCCCACGTTGGCCAGTGATGTTGAGCGAGAATAATCTCGGCTTTATCACCCCATAAATTGAGTGCTTCGTTAATATATTTTGACCACGGCAGCGGTTGGCGAATTTTGGCACCACGCAGCGAATAAGTGTTGTGAAGGGTGTGCGTGACATCTTCTGCTGTTTCGATCAGTTTCTTTTCTTCAATAAACCACAGCATTTCAGAAGGCGCTTCGGAACCTGGCGCCATCAGAAAATCATAGGTCAACCCGTCAATAGTTTCTTTTTGCCCGGTTTTGGTGATGTAGTTAGTAGGAGCAATCAACGTGACCGTTCCTGCTGAAGTGGTTGTTCCCAGTCCCGCGCCGACCTGGCCTTTAACATCAGGTTTCAATAAGTTGCCATACATATAGCTGGCTCGTCGGCTCATCACATTGCCAGCCATAATATTTTCGGAAACGGCCTCCTCCAAAAATCCGGCTGGTGCGTAGATTTTAACTTTGCCTGATTTAACGTCAGCTTCATCAATTACGCCGCGAACACCACCGTAGTGATCGACATGACTGTGTGTGTAGATAACCGCCACTACCGGTTTCTGGCCGCGATTTTTGTAATAGAGATCCATCCCAACTTTGGCTGTTTCTGCTGAAACAAGTGGATCAACGACGGTAATACCCTCTTTGCCTTCAATGATGGTCATATTTGATAAATCAAGGTTACGAATCTGATAGACACCTTCAGTCACTTCAAATAATCCGCTGATATTTATCAGTTGCGCCTGACGCCATAAACTTGGATTCACCGTATCAGGGGCTTTATCGCCTTCTTTGATAAAAGCGTATTGTTGTGGATCCCATATAACATTTCCTTGTTCGCCCTTAATCACGTCCTGAGGAATAGGGGCAATAAAACCTTTATGGGCATCAGTAAAGTCAGTGTTATCGGAAAACGGCAACTGGTTATAGAGTAAATTGTTTGCTTGCTGCGTGGCTGCGGTGGCGTTTTTAGGGGCTTCCGCCGCGAGGAGAGGTAAGGAACTGGTGGTGAATAATCCCGTTATTAGCAGACTTTTAACAATATGATTAAGCTGCATCTTAAGTGTCTCCAGAATGGATTTTTATTGGGGGTAATTACGGATGAAAATTTTTAGTGAGGGCAAGAATAACTATAATGGGCGTTAACAAATTGGCAAGCCGGGAACTTGATGTTTTCTTAATGGCATGTTGGCGAAGAATATATTCTGCAAGTTAACGTTTTCATTGGCGCTTTATTTAAAAGTGTGTAGTACAAATATGTACAATTTCAAGTAGGCATTATTGCCGTAAAAACGCATTACCGGACACACGACATTCACAACGTGTGTTAATTTTACTGACATCTTTCAAAAGGAGCACAATCATGCCGCACATAGACATTAAATGTTTTCCGCGTGAACTGGACGAACAACAAAAAGCAGCGCTTGCTGCAGATATTACCGACGTTATTATTCGCCATCTGAACAGTAAAGACAGTTCGATAAGCATTGCGCTACAGCAAATTCAACCAGAATCATGGCAAGCTATCTGGGACGCCGAAATCGCGCCCCAAATGGAGACTTTGATAAAGAAACCTGGTTACAGCATGTAATGCTTAACCAGCCGTAACACGCTTGCCGCTGGTAACAAACGTGCCAGCGCCTAAATGATGCAACGTATTGAGCTTATCATCATCAAACTGCCAGCGGCCTTCGACAAATACCCGTGCGTCTGCCGCTGCTGATACCACTTCGCCGAACAGCGTGTCGTATTTCTCTTGCGCGGAAGTCGCTGGTAGCAATCGGCACTCCATCCACGCCAGACATTTCTCTTCAACAAGTGGCAAACCAAGCACCGGACCTTTCACCACCGGAATGCCATAGCAATTAAATTTATCTTCTTCACGCCCAGATACACTTCCCACTGCCCACGTCCAGTTAGTCGCTGCAACGCCCGGGATAACGATGCCAAATTTACCGTTACGTTCAATCAACTCCCTCGTCCATGTCGATTTATCTACTACAATCGCCACGCGTGGAGGTTCAAACTCCACCGGCATTGACCAGGCTGCCGCCATAATGTTACGCCGCTGGGATTGCTCATCTAAACTGGTGATCAGGACAGTAGGGCCATGATTTAACAGACGGCTGGCATGGTGTAATTCGACGGGGATGAATCGGCTCACGGTATCGCCTCGCTATGAAGGGTGTTTTAAAAGCGTAGCTCGTAACGCAATAAGCAACGAAATTAACGGGATCGGCGATTTGCGAACGTGATGCATGTCCGCGATCGCACAAAATAGCCTGTGCGGCGTCTATTCCAGGTTTTGACATCCTCCACGCCCTGAATGACGAGGATCCCTGCTACGTTCAGGCTGTCGCCTGAATCATTTCGGTGGGTTCCTGCTTCAACGGGCGGCCTGACTGCACCATCCCTCCACAGGCAAGAACGGCGTGCCCCGCCGCTAAAATGTTACGAGCGCCGTTTACATCGGCGTTCGCTGTATATCCACATACCTGGCATCTGAATTTACTTTGTGACAGGCGATTTTCTTTCGCTGTATGACCACAGCACGCGCAACGCTGGCTTGTGTACGCTGGCGGAACCGCAAGCACCTGACCGCCACGCCAGAGCTCTTTGTACTCAAGCTGGCGGCGTATTTCATACCAGCCCTGATCCAGTATCGAACGGTTTAAACCTGATTTTGCCCGGACACTGCGCCCCGGCTGGCTGACCGTACCCGCTGCTGACTTTGACATGTTGCTGACCTTCAAATCCTCAATGGCTATCATTGCGTGGTTTTTGCTGACGGTCGTTGTGACTTTGTGAAGGTAGTCCCTGCGGATATTTGCGATACGGGAATGCAGACACTGTATTTTGCGTTTCTGCTTCTGCCAGTTGTTGCTGAATTTGACCTTGCGGCTTAACTGTCGCTGAAGTCTCGCCAGCTTTTTCTGGTTTTTCTGAAAACTGTTTACAGGCTCAAAGACTGTGCCATCTGACAGGGTGGCAAGTTTAGCCACGCCAGCATCCAGTCCGACCATTGATACTGAAGGATGAACAGGAGTAGATACTTCACTTTCAGTCTGA
>NZ_RHJR01000011.1:0-30665 GCF_004212325.1 Escherichia sp. E13S3 | reverse complement strand
TGGAGGCGCATTATAGGGAGTTCTCCGTAGGCCGCAATAGAAAAATTGCAAAAAAATGACTGACTGCTGCATTCCCCAGCAAAACCCCGCTTTATACCTTTTTACGCACAGAGTTATCCACAATCATCAATGTAATTTCTGTATTTTTCCCACGGTAACCACTGTCAAAATTGTGATCGCCATTGAAAGAGAAAAATTCGCGAGCGTTGCGCAAACGTTTTCGTTACAATGCGGGCGAAAAATAAGGATGCCCCGTTAGGGGCGTTAGCTGAGTTTTTCGCGAAAAATTCAGCTAACGCTCTCTGTAATAGTCAAATCCAGGGGATTTACCATGCAACAACGTCGTCCAGTCCGCCGCGCTCTGCTCAGTGTTTCTGACAAAGCCGGTATCGTCGAATTCGCCCAGGCAATTTCCGCACGCGGTGTGGAGCTGCTGTCTACAGGGGGCACTGCCCGTCTGTTAGCAGAAAAAGGTCTGCCGGTAACCGAAGTTTCCGATTACACCGGTTTCCCGGAGATGATGGATGGACGCGTGAAGACCCTGCATCCGAAAGTACATGGTGGCATTCTGGGCCGTCGCGGCCAGGACGATGCCATTATGGAAGAACATCAGATCCAGCCTATCGATATGGTGGTTGTTAACCTGTATCCGTTCGCCCAGACCGTTGCTCGTGAAGGCTGCTCGCTGGAAGATGCGGTTGAGAACATCGATATCGGTGGCCCAACCATGGTGCGCTCCGCCGCCAAGAACCATAAAGATGTCGCAATCGTCGTGAAGAGCAGCGACTACGACGCCATTATTAAAGAGATGGATGCCAACGAAGGATCGCTGACGCTTGCAACCCGTTTCGACCTCGCCATCAAAGCCTTCGAACACACCGCCGCCTACGACAGCATGATTGCCAACTACTTCGGCAGCATGGTTCCGGCTTACCACGGTGAAAGCAAAGAAGCCGCCGGTCGCTTCCCACGCACGCTGAACCTGAACTTCATTAAGAAGCAGGATATGCGCTACGGCGAGAACAGCCACCAGCAGGCCGCCTTCTATATAGAAGAGAACGTAAAAGAAGCCTCTGTTGCCACCGCAACCCAGGTTCAGGGTAAAGCCCTCTCTTATAACAACATCGCCGATACCGATGCGGCGCTGGAGTGCGTGAAAGAGTTCGCCGAGCCAGCATGTGTGATTGTGAAGCACGCCAACCCTTGCGGCGTGGCTATCGGCAATTCCATTCTTGATGCTTACGATCGCGCGTACAAAACCGACCCAACCTCCGCATTCGGCGGCATCATTGCCTTTAACCGCGAGCTGGATGCGGAAACCGCGCAGGCCATCATTTCTCGTCAGTTTGTTGAAGTGATTATTGCGCCGTCCGCCAGCGAAGAAGCCCTGAAAATCACCGCCGCCAAGCAGAACGTACGCGTTCTGACCTGCGGTCAGTGGGGCGAACGTATTCCAGGCCTCGATTTCAAACGCGTGAACGGCGGTCTGCTGGTTCAGGATCGCGATCTGGGGATGGTCGGTGCGGAAGAACTACGCGTCGTCACCAAACGCCAGCCGACTGAACAGGAACTGCGTGATGCACTGTTCTGCTGGAAGGTGGCGAAGTTCGTGAAATCCAACGCTATCGTCTATGCCAAAAACAATATGACCATCGGTATTGGCGCGGGCCAGATGAGCCGCGTGTACTCCGCGAAAATCGCCGGTATTAAAGCTGCCGATGAAGGCCTGGAAGTGAAAGGTTCCTCGATGGCTTCTGACGCGTTCTTCCCGTTCCGCGACGGTATTGATGCCGCCGCCGCTGCGGGCGTGACCTGTGTAATCCAGCCTGGCGGTTCTATCCGTGATGACGAAGTGATTGCCGCCGCCGATGAACACGGTATTGCGATGCTCTTCACCGACATGCGCCACTTCCGCCATTAATGGAGCAATAGATGAAAGTATTAGTGATTGGTAACGGCGGGCGCGAGCACGCGCTGGCCTGGAAAGCGGCCCAGTCGCCGCTGGTTGAAACTGTTTTTGTTGCTCCAGGTAATGCAGGCACTGCGCTGGAACCCACGCTGCAAAACGTTGCTATCGGCGTGACCGATATCCCGGCGCTGCTGGATTTCGCACAAAACGAAAAGATCGATCTGACCATCGTCGGCCCGGAAGCGCCGCTGGTGAAAGGCGTGGTTGATACCTTCCGCGCCGCCGGGCTGAAAATCTTCGGCCCAACCGCAGATGCCGCGCAACTGGAAGGTTCGAAAGCGTTTACCAAAGATTTCCTGGCCCGCCATAAGATCCCTACGGCGGAATACCAGAACTTCACCGAGGTAGAACCTGCGCTGGCGTATCTGCGTGAGAAAGGCGCGCCAATCGTCATTAAAGCTGACGGTCTGGCTGCCGGGAAAGGCGTTATCGTGGCGATGACGCAGGAAGAAGCGGAAGCGGCTGTTCACGATATGCTGGCAGGCAACGCTTTTGGCGACGCGGGTCATCGCATCGTTATCGAAGAGTTCCTCGATGGCGAAGAAGCGAGCTTTATCGTGATGGTGGACGGCGAGCATGTGCTACCGATGGCCACCAGCCAGGATCACAAACGCGTAGGCGATAAAGATACCGGGCCAAACACTGGCGGAATGGGCGCTTACTCTCCTGCGCCGGTAGTAACCGATGAAGTTCATCAGCGCACGATGGAACGTATCATCTGGCCAACCGTGAAAGGCATGGCGGCGGAAGGCAACACCTACACCGGTTTTCTCTATGCGGGCCTGATGATCGACAAACAGGGCAATCCGAAGGTTATTGAATTTAACTGCCGCTTTGGCGATCCGGAAACCCAGCCGATTATGCTGCGCATGAAGTCCGATCTGGTTGAACTCTGCCTGGCGGCCTGTGAAGGCAAGCTGGATGAGAAAACATCCGAGTGGGATGAACGTGCTGCTCTCGGCGTGGTGATGGCTGCGGGTGGATATCCGGGCGATTACCGCACCGGCGATGTGATCCACGGCCTGCCGCTGGAAGAAGTGTCTGACGGCAAAGTGTTCCACGCGGGTACGAAACTGGCGGATGACGAGCAGGTAGTGACCAGCGGCGGGCGCGTACTGTGCGTCACCGCGCTGGGTCATACCGTGGCAGAAGCGCAGAAACGCGCTTATGCCTTAATGACCGATATCCATTGGGACGACTGCTTCTGCCGGAAAGATATCGGCTGGCGCGCTATCGAACGCGAGCAGAACTAACGCGACAGTTTTGCCAATAGCGTTTTACGCGTGATCCCTAACTGACGGGCGGCTTCGGTTTTGTTGCCGCCCGTTTTCTCCAGTGCCGCCAGAATCACTTCTTTTTCGACTTCCACCAGCGGCTGAATATCCTGACTTTGCCCCAGCGGGATCGGCGTACCGGCAATCGCCAGAGGCAGCTCGCGTTCGGAAATATATTCCCCGGTCAGTAGCACCACCGCCCGTTCCACCGCGTTTTCCAGTTCACGAATATTTCCCGGCCAGTCGTAATGAATCAGCAGATCCATCGCCTGGGGCGTAAAGCCTTTTACCGCCTTGCGATTACGCTCGGCAAAGCGCTGCAGAAAATGGCCAGCCAGCAGAGGGATATCTTCCCGCCGCTGACGCAGCGACGGTACTTCAATCGCCACCACGTTCAGGCGATAGTAGAGATCCAGGCGAAAACGCCCGGCATTTACCTCTGCGGCAAGATCGCGATGGGTCGCCGCAATCAGCCGGACATCAACCGAGATAGTCTGGTTGCTGCCGACACGTTGCACTTCGCGCTCCTGAATCGCACGCAGCAGACGAACCTGCATCATCGGCGATATATCGCCAATTTCATCGAGAAACAGCGTGCCGCCGTCCGCCTCAACAAAGCGCCCTTCTCGCCGTTTGTCGGCTCCGGTAAACGCCCCTTTTTCATGACCGAACAATTCAGATTCCAGCAAGGATTCGTTGAGTGCCGCGCAGTTGAGCGTTACCAGCGGCTTTTCACTCCGTGCGCTACTGGCGTGAATCGCCCTGGCGACCAGCTCTTTACCGGTGCCGGAATCACCGTGGATCAGCACCGTGGCTTCCGATGGCGCGACGAGGGCGATTTCACTGAGCAGGTGTTGCATCGCCGGGCTTTTACCGACCATACCGAACTGGCTGGCAGTCACCGCAGGTGTTTCAGCATCAATACTGTGCGTATGCGCGAGCGCCTTTTCCAGCGTCGCCTCCAGGTTATCGAAATCCAGCGGCTTGATGAGATAATCCAGCGCCCCAGTTTTCAGTGCCTCTACCGCCGTCTCGACGCTGGAGTACGCGGTCATAATCAGTACCGGAATCGCCGGGTTTAACGCTTTGATCTCTTTGAGCGTGGCGATGCCATCCATCTCTGCCATTCGCACATCGCAAAGCACAAGATCAAACACCTGTTCCCGCACCTGCTCCAGTGCCTGTCGCCCGCTGTTTGCAAGCGATACGTTATAGCCCCAGCCGCGCAGCAATGCCTGCAAGATAGTGCAGTGGCTAATGTCATCATCCACCACCAGAATATCGATATTATCGTGCGTCATCCTTGTGGGTCCTTACGCGTAATAGTGACCGGAAGCCAGAGGGTGAACGTTGCGCCTTTTCCCTCCTGGCTTGCGACCTGAATTGTACCACCGTGTTGTTCAACAATATTATGCACGACCGCCAGCCCCAGCCCGGTGCCTTCGGCCTTCGTGGTGAAGTACGGGGTGAAGATAGCTTCAAGCTGATCCGCCGCAATTCCCTTACCGCTGTCGGTAACGCTGATTTTCACGCCCGCGCCGCTTTCGCTGGCCGTCACGCTAATCACGCCATGCTGACCAATCGCCTGAATAGCATTGAGATAGAGATTCAACAGGACTTGGGTCAATCGGTCCGGATCGGCCTGAATTTGCGGTAATGTGTCGTTGGCGGTAAAGCGTAACTGGATCTCCCGGCTGTTTGCATCCTGGCTTACCAGCTGTAATGAGTGGTTAATCAGAGTGTTGAGATCCACCGCCTGCAAAGCCAGATGCGTTGGTTTAACCAGTTCCAGCAGCTCGCTTACCACGCGGTTTAAACGGTCGGCTTCTTTCGCCATCACCTGCGCCAGTTGATGCGCTTCTCCCCCTGCTGGCGCGCGTTCGGCAAAGTATTTCGCCAGCCCTTTAATCGAGGAAAGTGGGTTACGGATTTCGTGGGCAACGCCTGCCGCCAGATGCCCCAGCGCCACCAGCTTCTCTTTGCGCTTCATCTCATCCTGTAGAAGCTGGCGCGAGCGCAGATAGCGGCGATACCAGAAGAATGACAACACGCTTGCCAGCAAGACCGTCGCCAGGGCGAAGAGGATAATCAGGGTATTGCGCTTTTCCCCACTCTGGGTTGCAACCAGATCGCTGGCGTCAACGGCGATGAAAATAGCCTGTTGTGCTTCTGCCTGTGGCACAGCTTTGCCGTTACAGCGCGGCATATTGTGCATGCCATGCCGCCAGGGCGATGACATTGGCTGGAACAAACGATAGACCTCAAGCGCAGGCGCAGTTTCCGCTTTCTCAAGCAGCCTCCAGCGGGAGTTTTCCTCTGGCTTTAACTGCTGCATTTCATCAGGAGAATAGAGTGCACGCCCGACCATTTCGGGGTTACTGTGAAGAATGATGATGCCCTGCGCATCGGTGACCGCAAACCACAACACCCCAGGCTGGCCTGCCATCTCTTCCAGAAGCGCCTGTTGCTGCACATGGTGCATTCGCATCCCCATCCCTACGCGGCTTCCTGACTCCAGAGCGCGAATGAGCACATTACCTTTTTCCAGTAATGCCTGACGGTCAGCCTCACTTGCCCGCCCATAATCACGAATCACAGTTACCGCAAACAATCCCACCAGCCCAACAATGACAATGGGGAGGATCGTGCTTAACCATTTGGCTAAGGTGTCTTTTGAACGTTGCATAAAACGCATCTTCTTCTTTGCCTGCCCATCCCTTTCTGACAGCAGAAATCATGCCATCTTTTAGCAGCGCTTACCCTGCGCTGTAACACAAAGACTTAAGTTTCAATGAGTAAAAATGACTCGCCACCCACAGCAGGCGAGTCATTTTTACTCGTTTATCATGCCAGATTACCCGTCATATCAGCGTTTCGTTGTTGGCACGAAAGATGCAATACCCAAAGTAAGACAACCACTGGAGGATTAACCATGAAACGGAACACGAAAATTGCCCTGGTGATGATGGCGCTTTCAGCAATGGCGATGGGATCGACATCTGCATTTGCTCACGGCGGACACGGGATGTGGCAACAAAATGCCGCGCCTTTGACCAGCGAACAACAGACAGCGTGGCAGAAAATCCATAATGACTTTTACGCTCAAAGCAGCGCACTGCAACAGCAACTGGTGACGAAGCGTTATGAATACAATGCCCTGTTAGCCGCGAACCCACCGGATAGCAGCAAAATTAACGCGGTCGCCAAAGAGATGGAGGCTTTGCGTCAGTCGTTAGATGAGTTACGGGTGAAACGGGATATTGCGATGGCTGAAGCGGGTATTCCGCGCGGTACCGGAATGGGCATGGGTTACAGCGGCTGCGGTGGTGGTGGCGGTCATATGGGAATGGGCCACTGGTAAATCAGAACGTTTTCTCGTTGGGTTGCCAGCGACAGAAATCAGAGTTTGCCACTAACAGTAATTGCGAACCTTCGGGCGCTTCCAGCCATGCCACGCTGACATCAACAGAAGAGCGGCTCTGGCGGCGCTCGATATGCGCTATCGCCTGCGAATCTAAATCAGGTTTAATGGTTTGCCCTTCGCAGGTGGTCACGGTCTGTTCCATCGCATGCCAGCGCCCCTGACGCAGCACGACTCTCCCCTGACGTAAGGCATCGCTAATCTGGCGGATTTGGTCAGCACGATAACGATATAAATCAATTTGGTCGTTAGAAAGCTGCTGCTTTTCCCCGTCGGATTCACGTTGCATAAAGCTCAGATCGCCGCGATCGTCAAAACGCGCGCGAATGTTCACCGGCGGTTTGCTGTAAACATTGATATTGATAAGCGTGAGGTTATCGCCCTGCCAGCGATACTCTCGCGTCGTGGTATCGCCATTGCGCCACGGGCTAAATACAGCAAGCAGATGGACATTATCGCCGCTGTCTTTTCGCCAGATGCGTACCGCGCCCTGATCTTCAGCAAATCCACTGGCGGTAAAGGGAGGAAGTGAGGAGTTATGGCTACAAGCAGTAAGAAACAGCGCGCCTGCCAGCATCAATGAGCGACGCCAGAAAGACAAAAGGGGTGAAACCACCCCTTCGTTAAAACTGTTCACTGCCACGCAATCTTACTTAACTGCGTCTTTCAGTGCCTTGCCAGAAACAAATGCCGGTACGTTCGCAGCGGCGATTTTGATTTCTTTACCGGTCTGCGGGTTGCGGCCAGTACGCTCAGCGCGGTGGTTCACTTTGAAGGTACCGAAACCAACCAGTTGTACAGCATCGCCTTCTTTCAGAGACTCAGTAATTGCAGCCAGAGTGGACTCCAGAGCAGCTTTAGCCTGGGTTTTGGACAGTTCTGCTTTCTCTGCAATTACATCAATCAGTTGAGTCTTGTTCATAAGTTATCCTTACAATGTGTTTATCGCTTGCTAAGCATCGAGTGCGACGGAAATGCCAGAATAGCACTCTCCTGCATACACGCAC
Source organism: Escherichia sp. E13S3 (assembly GCF_004212325.1). NCBI lineage: Bacteria > Pseudomonadati > Pseudomonadota > Gammaproteobacteria > Enterobacterales > Enterobacteriaceae > Escherichia > Escherichia sp. E13S3. Next base: position 22,994 of record NZ_RHJR01000011.1, on the reverse strand, counting down.
CGATAGCCACTTTTTTTCGCCCCCCAAATGTAGACCAGACGGGGGGCGAAAGGGAAGACTCCAGGTACGACAAATCAGGCGTTAATTCACGTTTTCTGGTCTTATTGCTGAAAAATTATACCAATATTGCTCTCACCCGCCTCACGCAGGTCGGCTCTAAGGCCTTTTATCAGCTCGATGTCACGTTCTTCACACTCGGCTAAAAGTCGGAATATTTCCCACTGAATGTCCCATTCTTGCTCAACGGCTGGGTTTTCTTTCAGCTCTTCATCGCTCATTTCGCGACCAGCCTGAGTCATTTCCAGCATCGCAACGGTGGTAATAGAGGTCTTACTCACTTCCACCGCGTGTTCGAGCGTTTCGCCACTCAAACGCGAATGAACCAGTTCACTTAACGCCACGCAGGCATCAATTGCCGGATAAACGCCGTACAGATCGAAATCGTCGGCTGACGGGATCGCTTCTTCAAATTTCTCCAGTTGGCTGTCGAAATTTACTTTTGCGTCTTTAACGGTCAGCGTTTCCCAGATGAGATCGAGAATACGCCGATAAATTTGCCCATCACCAAAACCAGTTTGCTGGCAGAACATGGCGTAATTGGGGTACATGCGTTCGCATAAGCAAGCCATGAAAGTGACATGCTGCCAGCTTTCCAGGCGCTCCAGACGCAGATGAATCGGGTTTTGTAACATGTTGAGTTCTCAAATACGGAAATTATCCGCAGTTTACCTGAATTAGGGCTGATTTGCTGTATAGCGCATGAACGCCGGACGTTCCGAGGCCACCGCGTCCGCCCAGCGCGTTGGCTCCGGCAGACGATAGCCTTTCATGCAGCGTTGTACCCACGCCAGCGCGCTATCCACACTGACCCGATGGCCGGTAGAAATAAACAGAGGGTTACAGCGCGCTTTGCTGCGCCAGACCCAGGCCAGCTGCTCGCCTTTATCCATCAGAGGGGCCAGCGCGCCCGGTTCGCTGGAGAGCGCTTCGAATTTACCGCAGAGCCGTTTTTTCGCTACGCCAATGGTCGGCACATCCACCAATAAGCCAAAATGGCTGGCGACGCCAAGACGGCGCGGATGCGAGATCCCGTGACCATCGACAAACACTAAATCCGGCTTTTGCGACAGCATCTCCCACGCGGCCAGCAGCGCAGGATATTCGCGGAAGGAAAGAAAACCTGGAATGTAAGGCATGGTAGTAGCGATGCGGGCCACTTTATACTCCACCAGCTCAAGCGAGGGGTATTTCAGCAGCACCATCGCCGCTCGCGTCACTTCTCCGCCCTGCTCAAACCCGACATCGGCTCCAGCGATCAGATCCGGCGGATCTTTATCGAGTCGATCCTCGCGGATCACAGAAGAAGCTAGTTCAAGTTGTTGAGCGCGTAATGACGCGAGATCCATAACCACTCCTTACTGATGATAAGGCGCAGACAGGCGATGCACTGCCTCCACAAATACGCCAGCATGTTCTGGCGGCACATCCTGATGGATACCGTGGCCGAGGTTAAAGACGTGGCCTTCACCGTGACCGAAACCGGCAAGGATTGTCGCCACTTCTTCTTCAATACGGGCAGGCGGCGCGTACAACATTGACGGGTCCATATTGCCCTGCAGCGCGACTTTATCACCCACGCGGCGGCGTGCATCGGCGATGTCCGTTGTCCAGTCGAGGCCCAGCGCATCGCAACCGGTTTCTGCCATGGCTTCCAGCCACTGTCCGCCACCTTTGGTAAACAGCGTGACCGGTACGCGGCGACCGTCGTTTTCACGCAGTAAACCATCAACAATTTTATGCATGTAATAGAGCGAGAACTGTTGATAATCGCGCCCGGTTAGCACGCCGCCCCAGGTGTCGAAAATCATCACTGCCTGAGCACCGGCTTTAATCTGCGCATTCAGGTACAGAGTGACGCTTTTCGCCAGTTTATCGAGTAGCGCGTGCAGCGCCTGCGGATCGGCATACATCATTTTTTTAATCACGGTGAACGCTTTGCTGCTGCCGCCTTCCACCATATAGGTCGCCAGCGTCCACGGACTGCCGGAAAAACCAATCAGCGGCACTTCGCCTTTCAGTTCGCGACGAATGGTACGCACCGCGTTCATCACGTAACCCAGCTCATCTTCCGGGTCCGGAATTGGCAGTTTATCGACGTCGGATTTGCAGGTGACTGGCGAGGTAAAACGCGGACCTTCTCCGGCTTCAAAATAGAGCCCTAACCCCATCGCGTCCGGCACGGTGAGGATATCGGAAAAGAGGATCGCCGCATCCAGCGGGTAGCGACGCAGCGGTTGCAAAGTCACTTCGCACGCCAGCTCGGCGTTTTTGCACAGCGACATAAAATCGCCCGCCTGGGCGCGCGTGGCTTTATATTCCGGTAGATAGCGGCCCGCCTGGCGCATCATCCATACTGGAGTGACATCAACGGGCTGGCGCAGCAGCGCCCGCAGATAACGATCGTTTTTAAGTTCGGTCATTTTGGCTGTTCCTTAGTGCGTCAGGCGGTCAGTGTATCATCACTCATACTCTGCCCGACACATCGCCACCGTATCTTCTATCAGACGGCGCGCCACGGTGCCGGGCGGTGGAAGTAACGGCAAATCGTCATAGCGATACCAGTTCGCCTCGAGCAATTCTTTCGGGTCGATCACGATGTCGCCGCTGTCATATTCCGCCATAAACGCGGTCATTAAAGACTGAGGAAACGGCCACGGCTGGGAAGTCACGTAACGCAAGTTTTTGACTTTGATGCCACTCTCTTCCATCACTTCCCGCGCGACTGCCTGTTCGAGGGTTTCGCCCACTTCGACGAATCCGGCGAGTACCGTATGGACACCGTTACGATGCCGGGTATGCTGAGCAAGTAGGATTGAATCATCGCGACGGATGGCAACAATAATGCAGGGGGCGATTTGCGGGTAGTAACGCTCACGGCAGTGGCTGCATAGCATCGCCCATTCGGTTTTGCTCGGATACATGTCATGCCCGCAGTAACCGCAGTATTTATGCGAGCGATAAAACTCCGCCAGTTGCACACCACGTCCGGCTAATTGAAACAGCCCGACATCCAGATCAATGACCTGGCGCACCGAGCCCATATCGTGACGACGCTGCTGTTGCACTAGCCAAACAGGTTCTCCCTGCCATTCGCCGATTTGTAGTGCGCGCTGACCCACAAGATCGAAATTTGCCGCTTCGCCGTATGGTAATTCTCCCTTCGGCAACCATAATTTTTGTTCATGACTGACTACCCACCAGCCGTGATCTAATTTTTCAATTATACGATCCATAGCTCTTGCACTACCTTTGCATCACTGGCATGTTTAACATGGTTTTTACATTTCTCACTGAGCAGTTTTTGAATACAAACTTGCGGAGTCAATCATGCTTAACCAGCTCGATAACCTGACGGAGCACGTCAGAGGAAGTAACAAACTGGTTGATCGCTGGCTACATGTACGTAAGCATCTGCTCGTGGCTTACTACAATCTGGTTGGCATTAAGCCTGGCAAAGAATCGTACATGAGGCTGAATGAAAAAGCCCTTGATGATTTTTGCCAGAGTCTGGTCGACTACCTGTCTGCCGGACATTTCAGTATTTATGAACGCATTCTTCATAAACTGGAAGGCAACGGGCAACTCGCTCATGCCGCGAAGATTTGGCCGCAACTCGAAGCCAACACGCAACAGATTATGGATTACTACGATTCCAGCCTGGAAACCGCCATCGATCATGATAATTACCTTGAGTTTCAACAGGTTTTATCTGACATCGGCGAGGCACTGGAAGCGCGATTTGTGCTGGAAGATAAGTTGATTCTGCTGGTGCTTGACGCCGCCCGCGTCAAACATCCTGCTTGAGTTCTGCGCTGTTAACGCGTAATTTACATTCAACGCCCCGTTTGCGGGGCTAATTTCTTGTCGGAGTGCCTTAACTGGCTGAGACCGTTTATTCGGGATCCGCGGAACCTGATCAGGCTAATACCTGCGAAGGGAACAAGAGTTAATCTGCTATCGCATCGCCCCTGCGGCGATCGTCTCTTGCTTCATCCGTCGTCTGACAAGCCACGTCCTTAACTTTTGGAATGAGCTATGTCTGCAACAAAACTGACCCGCCGCGAACAACGCGCCCGGGCCCAACATTTTATCGACACCCTGGAAGGCACCGCCTTTCCCAACTCAAAACGCATTTATATCACTGGCACACACCCCAGCGTGCGCGTGCCGATGCGTGAGATCCAGCTTAGCCCGACACTAATTGGCGGCAGCAAAGAACAGCCGCAGTACGAAGAAAACGAAGCGATTCCGGTCTACGACACCTCCGGCCCGTATGGCGATCCGCAGATCGCCATTAACGTGCAGCAAGGGCTGGCAAAACTGCGCCAGCCGTGGATCGACGCACGCGGCGATACCGAAGAACTCACCGTGCGCAGTTCCGATTACACTAAAGCGCGGCTGGCAGATGATGGCCTCGACGAGCTGCGTTTTAGCGGCGTATTAACGCCAAAACGCGCCAAAGCAGGACGCTGCGTCACCCAACTGCACTACGCCCGCCAGGGCATCATCACACCGGAAATGGAATTCATCGCCATCCGCGAGAATATGGGCCGCGAGCGCATCCGTAGCGAAGTTTTACGCCACCAGCATCCGGGAATGAGCTTTGGCGCACGTCTGCCGGAAAATATCACTGCGGAATTTGTCCGTGATGAAGTTGCTGCCGGACGTGCGATTATCCCGGCCAACATTAATCATCCGGAATCGGAGCCGATGATTATTGGCCGTAACTTCCTGGTAAAAGTTAACGCCAATATCGGCAACTCAGCGGTCACCTCTTCCATCGAAGAAGAAGTGGAAAAGCTGGTATGGTCCACGCGCTGGGGAGCGGATACGGTGATGGATCTCTCCACCGGTCGCTATATTCACGAAACCCGCGAGTGGATTTTGCGTAACAGCCCGGTGCCGATCGGTACTGTGCCGATCTACCAGGCGCTGGAGAAGGTTAATGGGATCGCCGAAGATCTTACCTGGGAAGCGTTCCGCGACACGCTGCTGGAACAGGCCGAGCAAGGTGTGGATTACTTCACTATCCATGCGGGGGTGCTGCTGCGCTACGTGCCGATGACCGCGAAACGCCTGACCGGTATCGTCTCTCGCGGCGGTTCGATTATGGCGAAATGGTGTCTCTCCCATCATCAGGAAAATTTCCTCTATCAACACTTCCGCGAAATTTGTGAAATCTGTGCCGCTTATGACGTTTCGCTGTCGCTGGGCGACGGCCTGCGCCCCGGTTCTATTCAGGACGCCAACGATGAAGCGCAGTTTGCCGAGCTGCATACGCTGGGCGAACTGACCAAAATCGCCTGGGAATATGACGTGCAGGTGATGATTGAAGGCCCCGGGCATGTGCCGATGCAGATGATTCGCCGCAATATGACCGAGGAGTTAGAGCACTGCCACGAAGCGCCGTTTTACACTCTGGGGCCGCTAACTACCGATATCGCGCCGGGCTATGACCACTTCACGTCAGGGATTGGTGCGGCGATGATTGGCTGGTTTGGCTGCGCGATGCTCTGTTACGTAACGCCAAAAGAGCATCTGGGTCTGCCTAATAAAGAAGATGTTAAGCAGGGGCTTATCACCTATAAGATTGCCGCCCACGCCGCCGACCTGGCGAAAGGGCATCCGGGCGCGCAAATTCGCGATAACGCCATGTCGAAAGCCCGCTTCGAATTTCGCTGGGAAGACCAGTTTAATCTGGCCCTCGACCCGTTTACCGCCCGCGCTTATCACGATGAAACCCTGCCGCAAGAGTCCGGCAAAGTCGCCCATTTTTGCTCCATGTGTGGGCCGAAATTCTGCTCGATGAAAATCAGCCAGGAAGTGCGTGATTACGCCGCCGCGCAAACCATTGAAGTGGGAATGGCGGATATGTCGGAGAACTTCCGCGCCAGAGGCGGAGAAATCTACCTGCGTAAGGAGGAAGCGTGATGTATCAGCCTGATTTTCCTCCTGTACCTTTTCGTTTAGGACTGTACCCGGTGGTGGACAGCGTACAGTGGATCGAACGTCTGTTGGATGCAGGCGTACGTACTCTCCAGCTACGCATCAAAGATCAACGCGATGAAGAGGTGGAAGCCGATGTCGTGGCGGCAATTGCGCTGGGCCGCCGCTATAACGCGCGATTGTTTATCAACGATTACTGGCGGCTGGCGATCAAGCATCAGGCGTATGGCGTCCATTTGGGGCAGGAAGATTTGCAAGCCACCGATCTCCACGCCATCCGCGCGGCAGGCCTGCGGCTGGGCGTTTCGACCCATGACGATATGGAGATCGACGTCGCGCTAGCAGCACATCCTTCTTATATCGCACTGGGACATGTATTCCCGACGCAAACCAAACAGATGCCTTCTGCACCGCAGGGGCTGGAACAACTGGCACGGCACATTGAGCGTCTGGCGGATTATCCCACCGTGGCGATTGGCGGTATCAGTCTGACGCGCGCGCCTGCGGTGATGGCGACGGGTGTCGGCAGTATCGCCGTCGTCAGCGCCATTACCCAGGCGGCAGACTGGCGTTTGGCAACGGCACAGTTGCTGGAAATTGCAGGAGTTGGCGATGAATGACCGTGACTTTATGCGTTATAGCCGCCAAATCCTGCTCGACGATATCGCTCTTGACGGGCAGCAAAAACTGCTCGATAGCCAGGTGCTGATTATCGGTCTGGGCGGGCTGGGTACAGCTGCTGCGCTGTACCTGGCAGGCGCTGGCGTCGGGACGCTGGTACTGGCAGATGACGACGATGTGCATTTAAGCAATCTGCAACGACAAATCCTCTTTACTACTGAAGATATCGATCGCCCGAAATCGCAGGTCAGCCAACAGCGACTGACACAGTTGAATCCCGATATTCAACTGATGGCACTACAACAACGGTTAACGGGTGAGGCGTTAAAAGATGCGGTTGCACAAGCCGATGTGGTGCTCGACTGTACCGACAATATGGCGACTCGCCAGGAGATTAATGCCGCCTGCGTGGCACTCAACACGCCGCTTATCACCGCCAGTGCGGTCGGATTTGGCGGTCAGTTGATGGTACTGACGCCGCCCTGGGAGCAGGGTTGTTACCGCTGTCTGTGGCCAGATAACCAGGAGCCAGAACGCAACTGCCGCACGGCGGGCGTGGTTGGCCCGGTGGTCGGAGCTATGGGAACTTTGCAGGCACTGGAAGCAATTAAGTTATTAAGCGGTATAGAGACGCCTGCGGGAGAACTCCGACTGTTCGACGGTAAGTCGAGCCAGTGGCGCAGCCTGGCGTTGCGCCGCGCCAGTGGTTGCCCGGTATGCGGAGGAAGCAATGCAGATCCTGTTTAACGATCAACCGATGCAGTGCGCCGCCGGACAAACAGTTCACGAGCTGCTGGAGCAACTCAATCAACAACAAGCGGGCGCGGCACTGGCGATTAATCAACACATCGTCCCGCGTGAGCAATGGGCGCAACATATCGTGCAGGATGGCGACCAGATCCTGCTTTTTCAGATTATTGCAGGGGGTTGAGATGTTACGTATTGCGGATAAAACGTTTGATTCACATCTGTTTACCGGCACCGGGAAATTCGCCTCTTCACAACTGATGGTGGAAGCGATTCGCGCGTCTGGCAGCCAGCTGGTGACGCTGGCGATGAAACGCGTCGACTTGCGCCAGCACAACGACGCTATCCTCGATCCACTTATCGCGGCGGGTGTGACACTGCTGCCGAATACTTCCGGGGCGAAAACCGCGGAAGAAGCCATTTTCGCCGCCCATCTGGCACGTGAAGCATTAGGCACAAACTGGCTAAAATTAGAGATTCATCCTGACGCCCGCTGGCTATTGCCCGATCCCATCGAAACCCTGAAAGCCGCCGAAACGCTGGTACAACAGGGATTTGTCGTGCTGCCTTACTGCGGGGCCGATCCGGTATTGTGTAAACGTCTGGAAGAAGTCGGCTGTGCAGCGGTGATGCCGCTCGGCGCGCCGATTGGCTCGAATCAGGGACTGGAAACTCGCGCCATGCTGGAGATTATTATCCAGCAAGCCACTGTTCCGGTGGTCGTTGATGCTGGCATCGGCGTTCCCAGCCATGCCGCGCAGGCGCTGGAAATGGGGGCCGACGCGGTGTTAGTGAATACGGCGATTGCCGTCGCGGACGATCCCGTCAACATGGCGAAGGCATTTCGTCTGGCAGTAGAAGCAGGCCTGCTGGCTCGTCAGTCCGGACCGGGCAGCCGCAGTCATTTTGCTCATGCCACCAGCCCGCTGACTGGATTTCTGGAGGCATCGGCATGAAAACCTTCAGCGATCGCTGGCGACAACAGGACTGGGACGACATCCGCCTGCGTATCAACGGCAAAACGGCTGCTGACGTAGAGCGGGCGCTAAATGCCTCGCAACTCACCCGCGACGATATGATGGCGCTGTTATCGCCAGCCGCCAGTGGCTATCTGGAACCACTGGCCCAACGGGCGCAGCGCCTGACCCGTCAGCGATTTGGCAACACAGTTAGTTTCTACGTCCCGCTTTATCTTTCCAATCTTTGCGCTAACGACTGCACGTATTGCGGATTTTCCATGAGCAACCGCATCAAGCGCAAAACGCTGGATGAAGCGGATATCGCCAGGGAAAGCGCCGCTATACGGGAAATGGGCTTTGAGCATCTGTTGCTGGTCACTGGTGAACATCAGGCGAAAGTGGGGATGGATTACTTTCGCCGCCATCTCCCTGCCCTGCGTGAACAGTTCTCTTCATTGCAGATGGAAGTACAGCCGCTGGCGGAAGCGGAATACGCCGAGTTAAAGCAGCTTGGTCTGGATGGGGTGATGGTTTATCAAGAGACATATCACGAGGCGACTTATGCCCGCCATCATTTGAAGGGCAAAAAACAGGACTTCTTCTGGCGGCTGGAAACGCCGGATCGGCTGGGTCGGGCGGGGATTGATAAGATTGGCCTCGGCGCGCTAATTGGTCTTTCCGACAGCTGGCGCGTTGACTGCTATATGGTTGCCGAACATTTGCTATGGCTGCAACAGCATTACTGGCAAACCCGTTACTCTGTCTCCTTCCCGCGCCTGCGCCCGTGTACTGGCGGCATTGAGCCTGCGTCGATTATGGATGAACACCAGTTAGTGCAAACCATCTGCGCCTTCCGGCTGCTTGCACCGGAGATTGAACTGTCACTCTCCACGCGGGAATCATCGTGGTTTCGCGATCGAGTTATTCCGCTGGCAATCAATAACGTCAGCGCCTTCTCGAAAACGCAGCCAGGTGGCTATGCCGACAATCACCCCGAGCTGGAACAGTTCTCACCGCACGACGATCGCAGACCGGAAGCGGTTGCTGCCGCGTTAACTGCTCAGGGTTTGCAGCCGGTATGGAAAGACTGGGACAGCTATCTGGGACGCGCCTCGCAAAGGCCATGAGACAGAATGTAACAACGTAAATTTATTCCGAGCCGCTACGGAAGATGAAAAACGCAAGGTTGTTGAAAGCGTTGTGTTTTTTTATGGTAGTGCCGTCAGCAGGAATGTTGTCCAGGGCGAAAAGCTTCTTCCTCGTTTCGCCCTGCCTTTCTTAAAAATTCCGTAATGCATCTGAAACCACCACCTGTTGAGCAATGAAAGAGATCTGATTGTAAGAGAGTAAATACTCGACTATCATACAGACGAAAATAAGAACACATGTTCTCATCTTCCAGGATGTAGCAGACTGAAGAAATTCAGACATCCCGCAACCTGCGATTATCGCAAGGTCAAGGCCAAGTCCGGTAATGGCGTTCTGAATACCAGAGATAATTCTCTGGCGAAACCCACCTTAAGGTGGGTTTTGTTATTTTGAGGGCTGAGGAAGCTGCTTATTTCTCAATAAGTTGTAGGCAATGGTGAAAAATTTCACTGACTTACCTTTCTGTTTTTCAGAAATGGGATAAGCGCTAGTTATATGCAAACGAAGTTTTTTCTTTTCCCTGAAAGCCCTAAACGCAACAAAGTAAAATGCCTTGTCTCCTCCGTCTAAGTCCACCTCAATCACGGCATAGCTACCATACCCGGCATGAATAACATTGCTTTCTGGCAGCGCCAAAATGGTTCTTTTTAAGTGTATGCGCGCTAAGTTATAACGGTGCTGGCAGAAGGGACGAGATTCTTTAGGCGCGTGGTACATTAACGATTGTTTTTCTTCGTTCGTCTGATGTTCATAATCTTTTGTGAAGCAGTGAAGAGAGTAGGTAACCCAAAAGCGATACTCTAAAGGCTCTTTGCCCTCATGATGCTGAACGTAGACAGCCTGATGAGCATCAAGAAACGATAAATCACGAATATCACCATCCGGATGTCCAAAAGGTCGCCACTTCTCCACTTCCTGTTTCATTCTCGTTCCTTAAGAAAGTTACACAGGAATAGTATCGAATCCTTGCCGAGTTTGACTTAATTAGTTCAGTCAGTTTCAGGATATTAGCCATCTCTACATTGATTATGAGTATCCAGAAATTCATTAAATATTCTGACAAATGCTCTTCCCCTGAACTACACCCATAAAAAAACCCGCCGAAGCGGGTTTTTACGTTATTTGCGGATTAACGATTACTCGTTATCAGAACCGCCCAGACCTGCGTTCAGCAGTTCTGCCAGGCTGGCAGATGCGTCTTCTGCAGTCACCTGCGGTGCAGCCGGAGCTTCACCCGCAGCACGGCGACGCATACGATCCTGGTGGTACGCGTAACCGGTACCCGCCGGGATCAGACGACCCACGATAACGTTCTCTTTCAGGCCGCGCAGTTCGTCGCGTTTGCCCGCAACGGCTGCTTCGGTCAGCACGCGAGTGGTCTCCTGGAACGATGCCGCGGAGATGAAGGACTCGGTTGCCAGAGACGCTTTGGTGATACCCAGCAGATCGCGGGAGTAAGTTGCACCCACTTTGCCGTTCGCTTCCAGTTCGCGGTTTGCGATCTTGACGCGAGAGTATTCAACCTGTTCGCCTTCCAGGAAGTCGGAGCTGCCCGCGTTAACGATGGTAGCTTTACGCAGCATCTGACGAACGATAACTTCGATGTGTTTATCGTTAATCTTAACGCCCTGCAGACGGTATACGTCCTGTACTTCGTTAACGATGTAACGAGTCACAGCATGAACACCACGCAGACGCAGAATGTCGTGCGGCGCTTCCGGACCGTCGGAAATTACGTCACCACGTTCTACACGTTCACCTTCGAACACGTTGAGCTGACGCCATTTCGGAATCATCTCTTCGTACGGATCGCTACCGTCTACCGGGGTGATAACCAGACGACGTTTACCTTTGGTTTCTTTACCGAAGGAAACGATACCGCTGATTTCAGCCAGGATTGCCGGCTCTTTCGGACGACGTGCTTCGAACAGGTCCGCAACGCGCGGCAGACCACCGGTGATGTCCTTGGTACCGCCGGATTCCTGCGGAATACGCGCCAGGGTGTCACCAGAGCTGATCTGTACGCCATCTTCCAGCTGAACAATCGCTTTACCCGGCAGGAAGTACTGCGCAGGCATATCGGTACCTGGGATCAGAACGTCGTTACCCTGAGCATCAACGATTTTCAGTGCCGGACGCAGATCTTTACCACCTGCGGTACGTTCTGCGGAATCCAGAACCACCAGCGAAGACAGACCGGTCAGTTCGTCGGTCTGACGAGTAATGGTCTGGCCGTCGATCATGTCAGTAAAGCGTACAAAACCGCTTACTTCGGTGATAACCGGCATGGTGTGCGGGTCCCAGTTTGCAACGGTTTCGCCGCCAGCAACCTGTTCGCCATCGCCTTTTGCCAGTACCGCACCGTAAGGTACTTTGTAGCTTTCTTTGGTACGACCGAATTCGTCGATCAGTTTCAGTTCGGTGTTACGGGAAGTGATAACCAGTTTACCGCTGGAGTTCACAACCGACTTCACGTTGCTGAGCTTGATGCTACCTTTGTTTTTCACCTGGATGCTGGATTCAGCAGCTGCACGAGATGCCGCACCACCGATGTGGAACGTACGCATGGTCAGCTGTGTACCCGGTTCACCGATGGACTGTGCCGCGATAACACCGATTGCTTCACCTTTGTTGATGATGTGGCCACGCGCCAGGTCACGACCGTAGCAGTGCGCACATACACCAAAGTCGGTGTCACAAGATACAACAGAACGTACTTTTACCGCGTCGACAGAGTTCTCTTCCAGCAGGTCACACCACTGTTCGTGCAGCAGCGTGTTACGCGGAACGAGGATATCAGCAGTACCCGGCTTCAGAACGTCTTCAGCAGTTACACGACCCAGTACGCGATCGCGCAGCGGCTCTTTAACGTCACCACCTTCGATAACCGGAGTCATCATGATACCTTCATGGGTACCACAATCGTCTTCGGTAACCACCAGGTCCTGCGCCACGTCAACCAGACGACGAGTCAGGTAACCGGAGTTCGCAGTTTTCAGTGCGGTATCCGCCAGACCCTTACGAGCACCGTGGGTGGAGATGAAGTACTGGAGTACGTTCAGACCTTCACGGAAGTTCGCGGTGATTGGCGTTTCGATGATGGAGCCATCCGGCTTCGCCATCAGACCACGCATACCAGCAAGCTGACGAATCTGTGCCGCAGAACCACGCGCACCGGAGTCGGCCATCATGTAGATGCTGTTGAAGGAAACCTGCTTCTCTTCCTGACCGTCACGGTTAATCACGGTTTCAGTTTGCAGGTTATCCATCATCGCTTTGGATACACGATCGTTCGCCGCAGCCCAGATATCGATAACTTTGTTGTAGCGTTCGCCCGCAGTTACCAGACCAGACTGGAACTGCTCCTGAATTTCAGCAACTTCTGCTTCTGCCTCGGAGATGATTTCGTGTTTCTTCTCCGGGATGACCATGTCATCGATACCAACAGATGCACCAGAACGCGCTGCATATGCAAAGCCGGTGTACATGATCTGGTCCGCAAAAATAACGGTCGGTTTCAGACCGAGAATGCGGTAGCAGGTGTTCAGCATTTTGGAGATTGCTTTTTTACCCAGCGCCTGGTTGACGATGGAGTAAGGCAGACCTTTCGGTACAATCATCCACAGAATGGCACGGCCAACAGTCGTGTCTTTCAGGCTGGTTTTCGCTACTAATTCACCGTTTGCATCTTTTTCATACTCGGTGATACGCACTTTAACGCGCGCATGCAGAGAAGCCAGACCAGAGCGATACAGACGTTCTGCTTCTTTCGGGCCAGTCAGCACCATGCCTTCGCCTTTGGCGTTAACACAGTCACGGGTCATGTAGTACAGACCCAGTACAACGTCCTGAGACGGAACGATGATTGGTTCGCCGTTCGCCGGGGACAGGATGTTGTTGGTAGACATCATCAGCGCACGCGCTTCCAGCTGGGCTTCCAGCGTCAGCGGTACGTGAACAGCCATCTGGTCACCATCGAAGTCGGCGTTATATGCCGCACAAACCAGCGGGTGCAGCTGGATAGCTTTACCTTCGATCAGTACCGGTTCAAATGCCTGGATACCCAGACGGTGCAGAGTCGGTGCACGGTTCAGCAGTACCGGGTGTTCGCGGATAACTTCGTCCAGGATATCCCAAACGACAGCTTCTTCGCGCTCAACCATTTTCTTCGCAGCTTTAATGGTGGTAGCAAGACCACGCAGTTCCAGCTTGCCGTAGATGAACGGTTTGAACAGCTCCAGCGCCATTTTCTTCGGCAGACCGCACTGATGCAGACGCAGGTATGGACCTACGGTGATTACAGAACGACCGGAGTAGTCAACACGCTTACCGAGCAGGTTCTGACGGAAACGACCCTGTTTACCTTTGATCATGTCGGCCAAAGATTTCAGAGGACGCTTGTTAGAACCGGTGATTGCACGACCGCGACGACCGTTATCCAACAGGGCGTCTACCGCTTCCTGCAGCATACGTTTTTCGTTACGTACGATGATATCCGGCGCAGCCAGATCCAGCAGACGTTTCAGACGGTTGTTACGGTTAATGACGCGACGATACAGATCGTTCAGGTCAGAAGTCGCGAAACGACCACCATCCAGCGGAACCAGCGGACGCAGATCTGGCGGCAGTACCGGCAGAACGGTCAGGATCATCCACTCTGGTTTGTTACCAGACTGAACGAACGCTTCCAGCAGTTTGATACGCTTGGTCAGCTTTTTACGCTTGGTTTCGGAGTTGGTTTCGTTCAGCTCTTCACGCAGCTGTTCGCACTCTTGCTCCAGATCCATGCTCTTCAGCAGAGCCTGGATTGCTTCCGCACCCATTTTCGCGTCGAATTCGTCACCGAACTCTTCCAGCGCGTCCAGATACTGCTCTTCCGTCAGGATCTGCTGACGTTCCAGGTTGGTCATACCGCCTTCGATAACCACATAGGATTCGAAGTACAGTACACGTTCGATATCGCGCAGCGGCATATCGAGCAGCAGGCCGATACGGGACGGCAGCGATTTCAGGAACCAGATGTGCGCAGTCGGGGAAGCCAGTTCGATGTGGCCCATACGCTCACGGCGTACTTTAGTCTGGGTCACTTCAACGCCGCACTTCTCACAGATGACGCCACGGTGTTTCAGGCGCTTGTACTTACCGCACAGGCACTCGTAATCTTTTACCGGCCCAAAGATACGGGCGCAGAAAAGGCCGTCACGTTCTGGTTTGAACGTACGGTAGTTGATGGTTTCCGGCTTTTTAACTTCACCGAAAGACCATGAACGGATCATGTCTGGCGAAGCCAGAGCAATTTTGATCGCATCAAACTCTTCGGTTTTAGTCTGCGCTTTCAGAAACTTTAATAAATCTTTCACGGATTTGCTCCCGTCGGAGTTAGCACAATCCGCTGCCGGGTTTTACCCCGACAGCAGTGACCTGTTTGAGCGAGAATTACTCGTCTTCCAGTTCGATGTTGATACCCAGCGAACGAATCTCTTTCAACAATACGTTGAAGGATTCTGGCATGCCCGGCTCCATCTGATGGTTGCCGTCCACGATGTTTTTATACATCTTAGTACGACCGTTCACGTCATCAGACTTAACGGTGAGCATTTCCTGCAGGGTGTATGCTGCGCCGTATGCTTCCAGCGCCCACACTTCCATCTCCCCGAAACGCTGACCACCGAACTGTGCCTTACCACCCAGCGGCTGCTGAGTAACCAGGCTGTAAGAACCGGTGGAACGCGCGTGCATCTTGTCGTCGACCAGGTGGTTCAGTTTCAGCATGTACATGTAACCAACGGTTACCGGACGCTCGAACTGTTCACCAGTGCGGCCGTCGTACAGGCGGATCTGACCAGAAGTCGGCAGGTCGCCAAGTTTCAGCAGCTCTTTAATTTCTGCTTCTTTCGCACCGTCGAACACCGGCGTTGCGATTGGCATACCTTTGCGCAGGTTTTCAGCCAGACGCATAACTTCTTCATCGCTGAAGGTACTCAGGTCAACTTTCTGACGAACGTCAGCGCCCAGATCGTACGCACGCTGGATGAATTCGCGCAGTTTCGCGACTTCTTGCTGCTGTTTCAGCATGGCGTTGATCTTGTCGCCGATACCTTTCGCAGCCATACCCAGGTGGGTTTCGAGGATCTGACCGATGTTCATACGAGACGGTACGCCCAGCGGGTTCAGTACGATGTCTACCGGCGTACCGTTTTCATCGTAAGGCATATCTTCGATCGGGTTGATCTTAGAAATTACACCCTTGTTACCGTGACGACCTGCCATCTTGTCACCAGGCTGGATACGGCGTTTAACCGCCAGATATACCTTAACAATCTTCAGCACGCCCGGTGCCAGATCGTCGCCCTGGGTGATTTTGCGGCGTTTCGCTTCGAGTTTCTTCTCGAACTCGTGTTTCAGTTCGTCATACTGCTCAGCCAGCTGTTCCAGCTGATTTTGTTTCTCTTCGTCGGTCAGGCCCAGCTCCAGCCAGCGATCGCGCGGCAGTTTGTCGAGCTTCTCAGCTTCAACGCCACCGGCTACCAGCACAGCACGGATACGGCTGAACAGACCCGCTTCGAGGATCTGCAGTTCTTCAGACAGGTCTTTCTTCGCCTGTTTGAGCTGCATTTCTTCGATTTCCAGCGCACGTTTGTCTTTTTCTACGCCATCGCGAGTAAAGACCTGAACGTCGATAACCGTACCGGATACACCGTTTGGTACGCGCAGAGAAGAGTCTTTAACATCAGACGCTTTCTCACCGAAGATCGCACGCAGCAGTTTTTCTTCTGGGGTCAGCTGAGTTTCACCTTTCGGCGTTACCTTACCAACCAGAATGTCGCCACCGGTCACTTCCGCACCAATGTAAACGATACCGGATTCATCCAGTTTGGAGAGCGCAGCTTCACCCACGTTCGGGATGTCAGCGGTGATCTCTTCCGGCCCCAGCTTTGTGTCACGGGACACACACGCCAGTTCCTGAATGTGGATGGTGGTGAAACGGTCTTCCTGAACAACACGCTCGGATACGAGGATGGAGTCTTCGAAGTTGTAACCATTCCACGGCATGAACGCTACGCGCATGTTCTGGCCAAGCGCCAGTTCACCGAGGTCGGTAGACGGACCGTCTGCCAGCACGTCGCCACGTTCAACCGGTTCACCCAGAGACACACACGGCATCTGGTTGATACAGGTGTTCTGGTTAGAACGGGTGTATTTGGTCAGGTTGTAGATGTCGATACCTGCTTCACCCGGATACATCTCGTCTTCGTTAACTTTGATAACGATACGGGAAGCATCCACGTACTGAACGACACCACCACGTTTAGCAACCGCAGTTACACCGGAGTCAACGGCAACAGCACGTTCCATACCCGTACCAACCAGCGGCTTATCAGCGCGCAGAGTCGGAACGGCCTGACGTTGCATGTTCGCACCCATCAATGCACGGTTGGCGTCATCGTGTTCAAGGAACGGGATCAGGGACGCACCGACGGATACCACCTGCTGGGTGGATACGTCCATGTAGTCAACCTGGTCGCGGCTGAACAAGCTGGATTCGCCTTTGCTACGGCAAGTTACCAGGTCTTCTACGAAGTGGCCTTCTTCATCCAGGTTGGAGTTCGCCTGGGCGATAACGTAGTTGCCTTCTTCGATAGCAGACAGGTAGTGAATTTCGTCAGTTACAACACCGTCGGTCACTTTACGATACGGAGTCTCAAGGAAGCCGTATTCGTTAGTCTGTGCGTACACGGACAGAGAGTTGATCAGACCGATGTTCGGACCTTCAGGGGTTTCGATTGGACATACGCGACCGTAGTGAGTCGGGTGTACGTCTCGAACTTCGAAGCCTGCACGTTCACGGGTCAGACCGCCTGGGCCGAGTGCGGAGATACGACGTTTGTGCGTAATCTCAGACAGCGGGTTGTTCTGGTCCATAAACTGAGACAGCTGGCTGGAACCGAAGAACTCTTTCACTGCTGCGGAAATCGGCTTGGCGTTGATCATATCCTGAGGCATCAGGGTATCCAGATCGCCCAGAGACAGACGCTCTTTCACCGCACGTTCTACACGTACCAGGCCAACGCGGAACTGGTTTTCCGCCATTTCGCCAACGGAACGGATACGACGGTTGCCGAGGTGGTCGATATCATCGACTTCACCTTTACCGTTACGGATATCGATGAGCTTTTTCATAACATCAATGATGTCGTCTTTGCTCAGGATACCGGAACCTTCGATTTCTTCGCGCAGCAGAGAGCGGTTGAACTTCATACGACCAACCGCAGACAGGTCATAGCGGTCTTCGGAGAAGAACAGGTTCTCGAACAGGCTTTCAGCTGCTTCACGAGTCGGCGGCTCGCCAGGGCGCATCATGCGGTAGATTTCTACCAGTGCGCTCAGACGGTCGTTAGTTGGGTCGACACGTAAGGTTTCAGAGATATATGGGCCGTGATCCAGATCGTTGGTGAACAGCGTTTCGATACGCTTGTGACCAGACTGGCTCAGCTTAGCCAGAAGATCCAGGCTCAGCTCCATGTTCGCTGCGCAGATCAGCTCGCCGGTAGACTCATCAATATAGTCTTTAGCAACCACTTTACCTGCGATGTACTCAACCGGGACTTCGATCAGTTTGACGTCGTCTTTTTCCAGCTGGCGAATGTGGCGCGCAGTAATACGGCGGCCTTTTTCTACGTACACTTTACCGTTAGCTTCGATGTCAAAAGATGCGGTTTCACCACGCAGGCGTTCCGGCACCAGTTCCATCTGCAGCTTGTTATCACGGATTTCAAAGATAACTTTTTCAAAGAACAGGTCGAGGATCTGTTCAGTAGTGTAGTTCAGGGCGCGCAGAATGATGGTCGCAGGCAGTTTGCGGCGACGGTCGATACGTACGAACAGGTTGTCCTTCGGATCGAATTCGAAGTCCAGCCAGGAACCACGGTAAGGGATGATGCGCGCGTTATACAGCACTTTACCCGAAGAGTGGGTTTTACCTTTGTCGGAGTCAAAGAAGACGCCCGGACTACGGTGCAGCTGGGAAACGATAACACGCTCAGTACCGTTGATAACAAAGGTACCGTTGTCTGTCATGAGCGGAATTTCGCCCATGTAGACTTCTTGTTCTTTAATGTCTTTTACGGTGCCTTCCGGCGCTTCGCGCTCATAGATCACCAGACGCAGTTTAACGCGCAGCGGTGCGGAATAGGTCACGCCACGGATTTGACATTCCTGGACGTCAAACACCGGTTCGCCAAGGCGGTAGCTGACGTATTGCAGCTCGGAATTACCGCTGTAGCTCTGAATCGGGAATACGGAACGGAAAGCAGCTTCCAGACCATACTGCCCTTCAGGATCTTGCTCGATAAATTTCTGAAACGAGTCAAGCTGGATAGAAAGGAGATAAGGTACATCCAGAACTTGTGGACGTTTACCAAAATCCTTACGAATACGTTTTTTCTCGGTATAGGAGTAAACCATAGGGTTCCTCAGCTCGCTGACAAGTCGACCCATCTGTCCATTGAGCGGACAGTTTGTGCAACACTATTTTGTTGACCGGAAAATGGAACACTTTCCGCAATGCCTGTTGCTATCACGCTTAAACCATTTCATTGCGATTTACACAGAACGGACGTCCTGTCGCAGTATATTAAGTCGTCGATAGAAACAAGCATTGAAAGGCACAGCAGTAGTCAAACAGTGTGAAACGCTACTGGCGCCTTACAGCGCAAAAAGGCTGGTGACCAAAAAGTCACCAGCCATCAGCCTGATTTCTCAGGCTGCAACCGGAAGGGTTGGCTTATTTAACTTCAACTTCAGCGCCAGCTTCTTCCAGGGATTTTTTCAGTGCTTCTGCGTCGTCTTTGCTCACGCCTTCTTTCAGAGCAGCCGGTGCAGATTCTACCAGGTCTTTAGCTTCTTTCAGACCCAGGCCAGTTGCGCCACGTACTGCTTTGATAACAGCAACTTTGTTAGCGCCAGCAGCTTTCAGAATTACGTCGAATTCAGTTTTTTCTTCAGCAGCTTCAACCGGGCCAGCAGCTACAGCTACAGCAGCAGCAGCGGAAACACCGAATTTTTCTTCCATTGCAGAGATCAGTTCTACAACGTCCATTACAGACATAGCTGCAACTGCTTCAATGATTTGATCTTTAGTGATAGACATTTAAATTGTTCCTGAATATCAGAATAAGTTTATACGTAAGCGAATGCGTTAAAAAGATAACTGCGATTAAGCAGCTTCTTTCGCATCGCGTACAGCAGCCAGAGTACGAACCAGTTTGCCAGCCGAAGCTTCTTTCATGGTTGCCATCAGGCGTGCAATTGCTTCTTCGTAGGTCGGCAGAGTTGCCAGGCGGTCGATCTGAGACGCCGGGATCAGCTCACCTTCAAAGGCAGCGGCTTTGACCTCAAATTTTGCATTCGCTTTCGCGAACTCTTTGAACAGACGAGCAGCAGCGCCCGGGTGTTCCATAGAGTATGCAATCAGGGTCGGACCAACAAACGCGTCTTTCAGGCACTCGAACGGAGTACCTTCAACAGCACGGCGCAGCAGGGTGTTACGAACAACACGCATGTATACGCCAGCTTCGCGACCTGCTTTACGCAGTTCAGTCATTTTATCTACAGTTACGCCACGGGAATCCGCAACTACTGCAGACAGCGCGCCTTTGGCTACTTCGCTGACTTCAGCAACAATCGCTTGTTTGTCTTGAAGATTTAAAGCCATTAGCTTTGCTCCTGGATGTTTGCCAGAGAAAATCTCTGGAACTCACTTCACTCCTCCAAACGGAGAGAGCGTCTTAATTACGGTGAGCAGAAACAAGCCAGAATATAAAAGAATAATCTTAGCGTTCTGTCACCGTCTACGCAGGGGATTAAGTTTCTTGCGAAACTCCTGCGGTCTTCGACGGAGGCCTGGATAGGCCAGGCTCCAACGAACAAATCTTTTTAGCTGCTAACTTTCGTTAGCATACGTGGGGGTAAGATTGTAGACAAAATCACCGCCCACGTAAAGGCATTAGTTTACAGAAGCGCTCAGGCCAGCCTGGTCAACTGCAACACCTGCACCCATGGTGGTGGAGATGCTAACTTTCTTGATGTACACGCCTTTCGCCTGAGTCGGTTTTGCTTTTTTCAGCGCAACCAGCAGAGCTTCCAGGTTTTCTTTCAGTTTGTCAGCGTCAAAGTCCACTTTACCGATGGTGGTGTGGATGATGCCGTTTTTGTCGTTACGATAACGAACCTGGCCAGCTTTAGCGTTTTTAACCGCTTCAGCAACGTTCGGCGTTACAGTACCCACTTTCGGGTTTGGCATCAGGCCGCGCGGACCCAGAACCTGGCCCAGCTGGCCAACAACGCGCATTGCATCCGGAGAAGCAATAACAACGTCAAAGTTCATTTCGCCTTTCTTGATCTGGTCAGCCAGATCTTCCATACCTACCAGTTCAGCACCTGCAGCTTTAGCAGCTTCAGCGTTTGCACCCTGGGTAAATACGGCTACGCGAACGGAACGGCCAGTACCGTGCGGCAGTACAGTTGCACCACGTACGTTCTGGTCAGATTTACGAGCGTCGATGCCGAGGTTAACAGCAACGTCCACGCTTTCTACGAATTTAGCAGTCGCCAGCTCTTTCAGCAGAGCGATAGCTTCGTTGATGTCGTACTGTTTGGTTGCATCAACTTTCTCGCGGATAACACGCATGCGCTTGGTCAGTTTAGCCATTTCTTAGTCCTCCACTACCAGGCCCATGGAACGTGCAGTACCTTCGATGGAGCGAGTCATCGCTTCAATGTCGGCACCAGTCATGTCGGCAGCTTTGGTCTGCGCGATTTCCTGCAACTGAGCGCGGGAAATTTTACCCACTTTGTCTTTGTTCGGCTTACCGGAACCAGACTTGATACCAGCCGCTTTTTTCAGCAGAACTGCTGCCGGCGGAGTCTTGGTAACGAAAGTGAAAGAACGGTCAGCGTAAACGGTGATTACTACCGGAATCGGCAGACCTTTTTCGATGGAATCAGTTTTTGCGTTGAACGCTTTGCAGAATTCCATGATGTTTACGCCCTGCTGACCCAGAGCCGGACCTACTGGCGGACTCGGGTTAGCCATACCAGCTGCAACCTGCAGCTTGACATAGGCTTGTACTTTCTTAGCCATTATAAATTCCTCAAGTTGGGTAATAACGCCTCTGAGAGGCTCCCCGTGATATAAAAAATCGTTTTACGGGCAAGGCCCATAAAAACAAAAGGCGCGAAATTGTATTCCAATCTCGCGCCTTGTGCAACGATTAAATCGTCGCTTTTTTGATCGCTGGGTTAGGCTTTTTCAACCTGGCTGAAGTCAAGTTCTACCGGGGTCGCACGACCGAAGATAGAAACAGACACTTTCAGACGAGATTTCTCGTAATCCACTTCTTCAACAACACCGTTGAAGTCAGCGAACGGACCATCATTAACACGGACCATTTCACCCGGTTCAAACAGCGTTTTCGGACGCGGCTTATCACCAACCTGCTGCAGGCGGTTCATAATCGCATCGACTTCTTTATCGCTAATTGGCGCAGGACGATCGGAAGTACCGCCGATGAAGCCCATCACACGCGGTACGCTGCGCACCAGGTGCCAGCTCGCGTCGTTCATCACCATCTGAACGAGGACGTAACCTGGGAAGAATTTGCGTTCGCTTTTGCGACGCTGACCGCCACGGATTTCAACCACTTCTTCGGTTGGTACCATGACTTCACCAAACAAATCTTCCATGTTGTGTAATTTGATATGCTCACGCAGCGATGTTGCTACGCGGCCTTCAAAACCGGAAAACGCCTGAACGACGTACCAGCGCTTTTTAGGAGCTTCAGACATCTCAGAACCTCAGGCCAGTGATAAAGGATACCAGGCGAACCAGAATACCATCCAGTCCCCACAGGATCAGTGACATTACTGCGGTAACCGCAGCCACAATCAGCGTGGTGTGCAATGTTTCCTGGCGAGTCGGCCAAATGACCTTACGGACTTCGGTACGCGCTTCACGGGCAAAAGCAACGGTTGCTTTCCCTTTTGTCGTTAACAGCGCGACACCACCCGCTGCAGCAATCAGAATTACTACGGCCAGCGCACGCAGCGGCAGCATAATGTCGCGATAAAGGTAGTTGCCGACAATTGCCACCAGGAGCAATGCCACCACAACGACCCACTTCATCGCTTCCAGGCCGCGCCCGCTTCCTTGAGCTTCGGTATTCGCACTCATAAACCAACCTGTCAGAAGTATTCTACAAACATTTTCACCCCGCGATCGCGAGGCAAACCAAATCGAAACGCGTATTAGCTTTTCGGATTATACGCCCTCAACAGAGCCTGTCTCAGCAATGATTATGACAAAGAAAATCACTGATGAGCCAGGTTCTGGTACGAAAGCGTGCAAAAAGGGCATCAAATGATGCCCTTTTAGTGCGCATTGCGTCAAATGTTATCGGCAATTAGCTCAGAACTTTTGCTACAACGCCCGCGCCAACGGTACGGCCGCCTTCA
>NZ_RHJR01000010.1:0-86944 GCF_004212325.1 Escherichia sp. E13S3 | reverse complement strand
TCCAGGTACCCCAGCCATCGAAGAAATAATCTGGCTACGTAGCTCAGTTGGTTAGAGCACATCACTCATAATGATGGGGTCACAGGTTCGAATCCCGTCGTAGCCACCAAATTCTGAATCTGTCGAATAGATTCGGCAAATTCAAAAACAAATTTGTTGGGGTATCGCCAAGCGGTAAGGCACCGGATTCTGATTCCGGCATTCCGAGGTTCGAATCCTCGTACCCCAGCCAATTTATTCAAGACGCTTACTTTGTAAGTGCACCCAGTTGGGGTATCGCCAAGCGGTAAGGCACCGGATTCTGATTCCGGCATTCCGAGGTTCGAATCCTCGTACCCCAGCCACATTAAAAAAGCTCGCTTCGGCGAGCTTTTTGCTTTTCTGCGTATATTCAATGCCGAATATGATGCTGACACGTCTTATCCTTCAATGTCGGATGCGACGCTGGCGCGTCTTATCCGACCTACGGTTGGCATGCATCCGGCAATGTTATAAGGCTACAACCCTAATGCATATTTCAACGCCTGACGTTTCAACACGCCAGCACGCTCCGCCGCCATTAATCCGAGATTACGCACAAAACGCAGTGGTGGCAGATTATTGCTGAATCCGGCATAAAACAGATCCATACCGCTCTGCATAATGAAGTTATCCGCCATGCGTCGCATCTGGTAACGCTTGAGCACAGGATAACTGGCCCACGCTTCGCCATAGCTGCGGGCGTTCACCAGGACATCAATCAGGGCATCAACATCACGATAACCAAGATTCACCCCCTGCCCCGCCAGCGGATGGATGGTATGCGCGGCATCGCCCACCAGCGCCAGCCCCGGCTGCACATACTGCAACGCATGGCGACGCGTCAGCGGAAAAGCACCTGCGGCAAGCGGCGTCACGTACCCAAGACGCGACGGGAAATGCTTCGCGATTTCCGCCTGTAACTGCGCCATATTCATATTCTGCAACTGGCGAATGCGCGCCGGAGAGTCATACCACACCAGCGATGCCCAGTTATCAAACAATGGCAGAAACGCACGCGGTCCGTCCGGGGTAAATTGCTGCCAGGTGCTGTCGCCGGGATCGTTCTCACACTGTACGCTAATCAACATACACGACTGCGCATACTGCCAGGCATGAACGCCAATTCCCGCCATCTGCCGCACCTGCGAATTTGCGCCGTCGGCACCAATCACCAACTTCGCGCGGATCGTTTCACCGCCCTTCAGTTCCAGCTCCTGAAGATCATTATGGCGATGCAGCGCAATCAGCGAAGTTGGCACACGTAACGTTACTTTCGGATGCGCTTCCAGCGCCTGCCACAACGCCTGTTGCAGAACAGTGTTTTCCACCATATAGCCCAGCAGAGGCAGCTTTAATTCGGCTGCGTCAAACACCACATGCGCCGTTTCCCACTCCCACGTTTCCAGTCTGCGATAAGGATGGCAACGCATGGCCTGTACCGCATCCCAGACGCCTAAACCTTTAAGCAGAGACACCGACGCGGCGCTGATCGCTGAAATACGCACGTCCGGTTGGCTGTCAGCGACAAACGGTGCAGGTTCTGCGTGCTCGATCACCGTTACCGCAAATCCGTGCTGTGCCAGCCCCAGCGCCAGTGCGCCGCCGACCATTCCTCCGCCGACAATGGCAATTTCCGTTGGTTGATTTGTCATGGTCAATCATCCTGTTAGCAATATGCTTTAAGTTTACAGGATTTTTACCCCCAAGGGCTGATAACGCTCATACTGGTCACAACGGCAGCAAAGCATTACACTATGCGCCCTGCATTCCTGGCTACTATTTCGCAAGAGCAAGTCGATGACCAAAAAACTCCATATTAAAACCTGGGGCTGTCAGATGAACGAGTACGATTCATCGAAGATGGCCGATCTGCTGGATGCCACCCACGGCTATCAACTGACCGACGTGGCGGAAGAAGCGGATGTGCTGCTGCTGAACACCTGCTCAATCCGCGAGAAGGCTCAGGAAAAAGTCTTCCATCAGTTGGGTCGCTGGAAACTGTTAAAAGAGAAGAATCCAGACCTGATTATCGGCGTCGGTGGCTGCGTGGCATCGCAAGAAGGCGAGCACATTCGCCAGCGCGCCCACTATGTCGATATTATTTTTGGGCCGCAAACGCTGCACCGTCTGCCGGAGATGATCAACTCCGTGCGCGGCGACCGCAGCCCGGTTGTAGATATCAGCTTCCCGGAAATCGAGAAGTTTGACCGTCTGCCGGAACCGCGCGCCGAAGGGCCGACCGCGTTTGTCTCCATCATGGAAGGCTGCAATAAATATTGCACCTACTGCGTGGTGCCTTACACCCGTGGTGAAGAGGTAAGCCGTCCGTCCGACGATATTCTGTTTGAGATTGCCCAGCTTGCTGCTCAGGGCGTGCGTGAAGTCAACCTGCTCGGTCAGAACGTGAACGCCTGGCGTGGTGAAAACTACGACGGCACCACCGGATCGTTTGCCGATTTGCTGCGTCTGGTTGCTGCGATCGACGGGATCGATCGTATTCGCTTTACCACCAGCCATCCGATCGAATTCACCGACGATATCATCGAAGTGTATCGCGACACGCCGGAGCTGGTGAGCTTCCTGCACCTGCCGGTACAGAGCGGTTCCGATCGTATTCTGAACCTGATGGGACGTACTCATACGGCGCTGGAGTACAAAGCGATCATCCGTAAACTGCGTGCGGCGCGTCCGGATATTCAGATCAGTTCTGACTTCATCGTTGGCTTCCCTGGCGAAACCACCGAAGACTTCGAGAAAACGATGAAGCTGATTGCCGACGTCAATTTCGACATGAGCTACAGCTTTATCTTCTCTGCACGTCCGGGTACGCCAGCCGCCGATATGGTTGATGATGTTCCGGAAGAAGAGAAGAAGCAGCGTCTGTATATTCTACAAGAACGTATCAATCAGCAAGCGATGGCATGGAGCCGCCGGATGCTCGGCACCACCCAGCGTATTCTGGTAGAAGGTACATCACGTAAGAGCATCATGGAGCTTTCCGGTCGTACTGAAAATAACCGCGTGGTCAACTTCGAGGGCACGCCGGATATGATCGGTAAATTCGTCGATGTAGAAATTACCGACGTCTACCCGAACTCTCTGCGCGGTAAAGTGGTGCGTACTGAAGATGAAATGGGTCTGCGCGTGGCAGAAACACCGGAATCGGTGATTGCCCGTACCCGCAAAGAAAACGACCTGGGCGTGGGTTATTATCAGCCGTAATTCTCAGGCCCGCCGGTCTGGTAAGTTTTGAGACTGACGACAAACGCAAATTGCCTGATGCACTACGCTTATCAGGCCTACATGATTCCAGCAATATATTGAATTCGCATGAATTTGTAGGCCGGACAAGGCGTTTACGCCGCATCCGGCATGAACAACACGCACTTCGTCAATAATCACTGGCCCGCCGTTCCGGTGGGCCTTGTTTTTTCTCTCTTTATCCCCATCTTTATCGCAATGCTTGCGCCTTTTTCCTGTGGCGTGAATAATTTCGTTATAGGCCGGTGAATGTTCAGCTTCCGGCGGCATACAGATAAGAGGAACAGTTTGAACATAGACACTCGCGAAATCACCCTGGAGCCAGCAGACAACGCGCGTCTGTTGAGCCTTTGCGGCCCGTTTGATGACAACATCAAACAACTCGAACGCCGTCTCGGCATCGAAATCAATCGCCGCGATAACCACTTTAAACTGACCGGCCGCCCGATTTGCGTCACCGCCGCGGCAGACATTCTTCGCAGCCTGTATGTCGATACCGCCCCGATGCGCGGTCAGATTCAGGATATCGAACCGGAACAGATCCACCTTGCGATTAAAGAAGCGCGGGTACTGGAGCAAAGCGCGGAGAGCGTGCCGGAGTACGGCAAAGCGGTCAATATCAAAACCAAACGCGGCGTAATTAAGCCGCGCACGCCAAACCAGGCGCAGTACATCGCCAATATTCTCGACCATGACATTACCTTCGGCGTTGGCCCGGCGGGTACGGGTAAAACCTACCTGGCAGTAGCTGCGGCAGTTGATGCCCTGGAGCGTCAGGAAATCCGCCGTATTCTGCTGACTCGTCCGGCGGTAGAAGCCGGTGAGAAACTGGGCTTCCTGCCGGGTGATTTAAGCCAGAAAGTAGACCCGTATCTGCGCCCGCTGTACGACGCGCTGTTTGAAATGCTGGGTTTTGAGAAAGTCGAGAAACTGATTGAGCGCAACGTTATTGAAGTCGCGCCGCTGGCCTATATGCGTGGTCGTACGCTGAACGACGCGTTTATCATTCTTGATGAAAGCCAGAACACCACCATCGAACAGATGAAGATGTTCCTGACCCGTATCGGTTTTAACTCAAAAGCGGTTATCACCGGCGACGTCACACAGATCGACCTGCCGCGTAATACCAAGTCTGGTTTGCGTCATGCCATCGAAGTGCTGGCCGATGTCGAAGAGATCAGCTTTAACTTCTTCCACAGCGAAGACGTGGTTCGTCACCCGGTGGTGGCGCGTATCGTTAACGCTTATGAAGCCTGGGAAGAAGCAGAACAAAAACGTAAAGCTGCGCTGGCAGCAGAACGCAAGCGCGAAGAACAGGAACAAAAATGAGTCAGGTGATCCTCGATTTACAACTGGCATGTGAAGATAATTCCGGGTTACCGGAAGAGAGCCAGTTTCAAACATGGCTGAATGCGGTGATCCCGCAGTTTCAGGAAGAATCGGAAGTGACGATTCGCGTGGTCGATACCGCCGAAAGCCACAGTCTGAATCTGACCTATCGCGGTAAGGATAAGCCGACCAACGTGCTCTCCTTCCCGTTTGAAGTGCCGCCTGGCATGGAAATGTCGCTACTGGGCGATCTGGTTATCTGCCGTCAGGTGGTTGAGAAGGAAGCACAGGAGCAAGGCAAACCACTGGAGGCGCACTGGGCGCATATGGTGGTGCACGGCAGTCTGCATTTGTTAGGTTACGATCACATCGAAGATGACGAAGCAGAAGAAATGGAAGCCCTCGAAACAGAGATTATGCTTGCTCTGGGCTATGAGGATCCGTACATTGCCGAGAAAGAATAATTTGCCAGGCATTTGACTGGCAGATGTCCCCGCCGTTGGTGATTAACGACGGCGTTTTGATTAACTAACATGAGAACCCATACGACGCCATGAGCGACGACAATTCACACAGTAGTGACACGATAAGCAACAAGAAGGGATTTTTCTCCCTGTTACTCAGCCAACTTTTCCACGGTGAACCGAAAAACCGTGACGAACTGCTGGCGCTGATCCGTGATTCCGGGCAGAACGACCTTATCGACGAAGATACGCGCGATATGCTCGAAGGGGTGATGGACATCGCAGACCAACGCGTTCGCGACATCATGATCCCCCGCTCCCAGATGATTACCCTGAAACGCAACCAGACGCTGGACGAATGCCTTGATGTCATCATCGAGTCCGCCCACTCACGTTTCCCGGTGATTAGCGAAGACAAAGATCACATTGAAGGGATTCTGATGGCGAAAGACTTGCTGCCGTTTATGCGCAGCGATGCTGAGGCCTTCAGCATGGACAAAGTGTTACGTCAGGCGGTTGTCGTTCCTGAAAGTAAGCGCGTAGACCGGATGCTGAAAGAGTTTCGCTCTCAGCGTTACCACATGGCGATCGTCATTGACGAATTCGGTGGGGTTTCCGGTCTGGTGACCATTGAAGACATCCTGGAACTGATTGTTGGTGAGATTGAAGACGAGTATGACGAAGAAGATGATATCGACTTCCGTCAGCTGAGTCGTCATACCTGGACCGTGCGCGCACTGGCTTCCATTGAAGACTTCAACGAAGCGTTCGGCACCCACTTTAGCGATGAAGAGGTCGACACTATCGGTGGTCTGGTGATGCAGGCATTTGGGCATCTTCCGGCGCGTGGCGAAACCATCGACATCGACGGTTACCAGTTCAAAGTGGCGATGGCCGATAGTCGGCGTATTATTCAGGTTCATGTCAAAATCCCGGATGACTCACCCCAGCCGAAGCTGGATGAATAAAACCGAAACTGGATAGATAACTACATGGCTTTTGCCTCATTAATTGAACGCCAGCGCATTCGCCTGCTGCTGGCGTTATTATTCGGTGCCTGCGGAACGCTGGCCTTCTCTCCTTACGACGTCTGGCCTGCGGCGATTATTTCGCTGATGGGGCTTCAGGCGTTGACCTTTAACCGCCGTCCACTCCAGTCTGCCGCTATTGGCTTTTGCTGGGGATTTGGCCTCTTTGGCAGCGGTATCAACTGGGTCTATGTCAGTATCGCGACCTTTGGCGGAATGCCTGGCCCGGTTAACATCTTCCTGGTGGTACTGCTGGCGGCGTATTTGTCGCTGTATACCGGACTGTTTGCTGGCGTGCTGTCGCGTCTGTGGCCGAAAACCACCTGGCTGCGCGTGGCGATTGCCGCCCCTGCTCTCTGGCAAGTGACCGAGTTTCTGCGCGGTTGGGTGCTGACTGGCTTCCCGTGGTTACAGTTCGGCTATAGCCAGATTGATGGCCCGTTAAAAGGGCTGGCACCGATAATGGGCGTGGAAGCCATTAACTTCCTGCTGATGATGGTTAGCGGCCTGCTGGCACTGGCGTTAGTCAAACGCAACTGGCGTCCGCTGGTGGTGGCCGTCGTACTGTTTGCCCTTCCCTTCCCGCTGCGTTACATCCAGTGGTTTACCCCGCAACCGGAGAAAACCATTCAGGTTTCGATGGTTCAGGGCGATATTCCGCAATCGCTGAAGTGGGATGAAAGTCAGCTTCTTAATACGCTGAAGATTTACTACAACGCAACGGCACCGCTGATGGGCAAATCATCGCTGATTATCTGGCCGGAGTCGGCGATAACCGATCTGGAAATTAATCAGCAACCGTTCCTCAAAGCACTGGACGGTGAGTTGCGCGATAAAGGTAGCTCGCTGGTAACCGGGATTGTCGACGCGCGCCTCAATAAGCAGAACCGCTACGATACCTACAACACCATCATCACACTGGGTAAAGGTGCACCGTACAGCTACGAATCAGCCGATCGCTATAACAAAAACCATCTGGTGCCGTTTGGCGAATTTGTCCCGCTGGAGTCGATTCTGCGTCCGTTAGCGCCGTTCTTTGATCTGCCGATGTCGTCGTTCAGCCGTGGGCCATATATCCAGCCACCGCTATCGGTAAATGGTATTGAGCTTACTGCGGCCATTTGCTACGAAATCATTCTTGGCGAGCAAGTGCGCGATAACTTCCGCCCGGATACCGACTATCTGCTGACTATCTCCAACGATGCGTGGTTTGGTAAGTCTATTGGTCCATGGCAGCACTTCCAGATGGCGCGAATGCGTGCGCTGGAGCTGGCGCGCCCACTGTTGCGCAGCACCAACAACGGCATTACGGCGGTGATTGGTCCGCAGGGTGAGATTCAGGCGATGATCCCGCAGTTCACCCGCGAGGTGTTGACCACTAACGTGACGCCAACCACCGGACTCACACCGTACGCACGTACCGGCAACTGGCCGCTGTGGGTGCTGACGGCACTGTTTGGTTTTGCCGCTGTGTTGATGAGTCTGCGAGCACGTAAACGTTAATGTGCCTGATGCGCTACGCTTATCAGGCCTACGCGATTTTTGCAACATGTTGAATTTACGTGATTTTATAGGGTAAAGCGTACTTTCTCAACACGCTGTGGGGCATGATTATAATGCCCCTTTTTCTTACGGTTCAGGGATACAAGCCACATTGCCATATTGGGGATGACGAATAATTGCCTGCGGATCAAGCGAGCGCGTCCTGTTCAGTTGGATTAACCCGTTCTTCGACATAACAAATATTTTTCTACCATCCGCTGAAAAACGAAGGTGATTAACGTAGCTGGCAGGATAAACGCCAATAATCTGCCCGGCATTAATATTAAGCATGATGACATAACCTTGCAGGCCATATGACACCAACGCTAAATATTGACCGTCCGGGCTAATACCCTCAACGGAATAAACGCTCCTGCTACACCATTGCGTCATAATGCCGGCTTGTTGATCCCCTGCGCTTATACGTGAAATCCCCTGGCTATCGGCAAAAATAACCTCACCATTTTTTGGTCGGAATCCCATCGCAGAAACGACACCACGCGCATCACCTGCGGGAAAGTCTTCTTTCTGATGCGTGATGGTATTGATCCGCACGATGTTACCTCTGCCTGCTCCCGGAACCAGTAATGTTCTTTCATCCGGGGAAAGTGCCATAACCCAGGCGCCTGGTTTACCGCTTGTCCCCGTCCCGTCGTATTTCTCCAGCGGGATATCCGCCACATGCTGATAAGTCACCAGATCAATGGCTGACACACTATTACTGGTGCGATTCATCACCCAGGCTTTTGTGCCATCACGCGAGAGGATTAGGCTGTCAGGATGTGCGCCAGTGGTAATCGACTGAATAATCTCCCCCGTCGCCACGTTAATGACCGATAATGCATTCGCTTCAAATGACGTCGCATACAGCAACTTTTCATCAGGGCTTAACACCAGCGATCTGATGCCCTGATCTTTACAGCCACCACAATGTTTGACTGACTTTTCTTTCGCTATGGGCGCTGTAAAGGTATGCTGGATTTTCTTTTGTCCGAGGTCGAAAACAACAATACTGTTCGTGTTTTCAATTGCGGCATACAACGTATTACCATCCCGACTGATCGCCATATCATGGATATCGGCAATCTCAGCGAGCAAATCACCACTGGCCTGTTCACGACTTACCGGAGCGGATAATGTTTCCCTGAGGGCGTTGCGTTCCTCCGTTAACTGTTGCTTTTTTTGCCGTCGCTCTTGTTCAATCTCCTGCGGATAAAACGCTTCACGCAGGCTTTGCCTGACCTGTAAAACTGATTCATCAATCTGCTGCTGCGCAAGCCAGATAGCCCCGGTAAGAAGAAGACTGCCCGCAACAATAATCCCGCCTTCCGTAACAAGCCGGTTTTGCCCAGATAAACGCGCACTCAGCCACCCCAACGCGCCACCCGCAATCAGGCCGCCAATATGACAAGCATTATCTATTCCTGTTTGCCGGGCACCATACAACAGTGTCAGCGCCACCATACCCAACAGAGAAAATACTCGCCGCTGGTTTTTATGGTGTGTACCCGCACCTGAAGTAAGCTGTGTTGCTATCGCAGCGCCAGCTATCCCCATAATTGCCCCGGATGCTCCAACGCTGATGACTATCTGCTCACTTTCGCGTAACGCATAACAGGCGCTGATGAGTCCACCAAAGACGCCGGAGAATAACCAGATAATCAGGAGTCGCCATTTCCCCAGTATCCGTTCCGCCACTGCCCCCACCACCAGGAGTGCAAACATATTCATCAGCAAATGGGGAAAACTACTGTGCAGAAAGACACTGCTCAATAAGCGCCAGGGTTCACCCGACAACGTGAGAGAAGCAACGTTTGCGCCGAGATGGATAAGTGCGGATTGATCGACTTCTTCATAACTCATCCATTGTGTGAGGTAACAAAATATCCCAACACAGAGCGCAAAAAGGATAAGGGTTATTGCGGGTAATTGAACATTTAACGGCTTAACCGTAGATGCAGACATAAGGTGATTCTTCCTTGAAAAGACAGGTAAAAAGCATTTTTCCCGTGTGCAGTTATCATCCCGGCAAACGTCCCATACCGAAAAGTTAACACTGTCCGAAATATGACTTTTTCAGTCTAAAATTACAACCGTAATTAATTCACACCTAAGTATTTTTTGGCATGTATGTTGCTTTATTTACTGTGTAAGCAATGAAATCAGCCGCGACGCAACCGGGTTGCACCACCACAAATCAGCGGTAGCACCAAAAAGGTGCGGTTTAAGAATTTTGCTTCGGAATGGTGCGGCGCATCTCGCAAAAACAAACAATAAAACAGCAATATCTTTACATTTAGCCAAACTAAATGTTACCTAACAAGCACAACACTGCACAATAAAGTTGCAGATGATAACAACACAAACACTCACAACGGGTATCCATGCGTTTTTAACGCAGAAGATAAAGGAGTTGGATATGCAATTACGTAAACCTGCCACAGCAATCCTGGCCCTGGCGCTTTCCGCAGGACTGGCACAGGCAGATGACGCCGCCCCGGCAGCGGGCAGTACTCTGGACAAAATCGCCAAAAACGGTGTGATTGTCGTCGGTCACCGTGAATCTTCAGTGCCTTTCTCTTATTACGACAATCAGCAAAAAGTGGTGGGTTACTCGCAGGATTACTCCAACGCCATTGTTGAAGCAGTGAAAAAGAAACTCAACAAACCGGACTTGCAGGTGAAACTGATTCCGATCACCTCACAAAACCGTATTCCACTGCTGCAAAACGGCACTTTCGATTTTGAATGTGGTTCCACCACCAATAACGTCGAACGCCAAAAACAGGCGGCTTTCTCTGACACTATTTTCGTGGTCGGTACGCGCCTGCTGACCAAAAAGGGCGGCGATATCAAAGATTTTGCCGACCTTAAAGACAAAGCAGTGGTCGTCACTTCCGGCACTACCTCTGAAGTTTTGCTCAACAAACTGAATGAAGAGCAAAAAATGAATATGCGCATCATCAGCGCCAAAGATCACGGTGACTCTTTCCGCACCCTGGAAAGCGGTCGTGCCGTTGCCTTTATGATGGATGACGCTCTGCTGGCCGGTGAACGTGCGAAAGCGAAGAAACCAGACAACTGGGAAATCGTTGGCAAGCCGCAGTCTCAGGAAGCCTACGGTTGTATGTTGCGTAAAGATGATCCGCAGTTCAAAAAGCTGATGGATGACACCATCGCTCAGGTGCAGACCTCCGGTGAAGCGGAAAAATGGTTTGATAAGTGGTTCAAAAATCCCATTCCGCCGAAAAACCTGAACATGAATTTCGAACTGTCAAACGAAATGAAAGCACTGTTCAAAGAACCGAATGACAAAGCACTGAACTAATTACAAGAACCAGGGGCGGAAATTCCAGCCCTCTCGATTGTTACGTAGCACGGACAGACTATACGCCTGATGGTCGTTCCCCATCGGGCCTGAAAACCGCAATACGCTGGGTAACAATCTTCGAGGGTAGCAGTTAACGCTGCTACCCTCTTTTTTCTGGAGTAGATTTATGTCTATAGACTGGAACTGGGGTATTTTTTTACAACAAGCCCCGTTCGGCAACACCACCTATCTTGGTTGGATCTGGAGTGGTTTTCAGGTCACGATCGCTTTGTCGATCTGCGCCTGGATTATCGCTTTCCTCGTCGGTTCATTTTTCGGCATTTTACGTACCGTTCCAAACCGTTTTCTCTCCGGTCTGGGTACGTTGTATGTAGAACTGTTCCGCAACGTGCCGTTGATTGTGCAATTCTTTACCTGGTATCTGGTGATCCCGGAGTTGCTGCCGGAGAAAATCGGCATGTGGTTTAAGGCCGAGCTGGATCCCAATATTCAGTTTTTCCTTTCATCCATGCTCTGCCTGGGGCTGTTTACCGCCGCCCGTGTTTGCGAACAGGTACGCGCCGCTATTCAGTCGCTACCGCGTGGGCAAAAAAATGCCGCGCTGGCGATGGGTCTGACGCTACCGCAGGCTTACCGCTACGTACTGCTGCCTAATGCTTATCGCGTTATCGTCCCGCCGATGACCTCAGAGATGATGAACCTGGTGAAAAACTCCGCCATCGCCTCGACTATCGGTCTGGTGGATATGGCAGCGCAGGCCGGTAAATTGCTTGATTACTCGGCCCACGCCTGGGAGTCGTTTACCGCCATCACGCTGGCGTATGTGTTGATTAACGCGGTTATCATGCTGGTGATGACGCTGGTTGAACGTAAAGTTCGCCTGCCCGGCAACATGGGAGGCAAATAATGTACGAGTTTGACTGGAGTTCCATTGTCCCTTCCCTGCCATATCTGCTCGACGGGCTGGTGATCACCCTGAAAATCACCGTCACGGCAGTCGTGATTGGTATTTTGTGGGGCACCATGCTGGCGGTGATGCGCTTGTCCAGCTTTGCGCCTGTAGCGTGGTTTGCCAAAGCCTACGTTAACGTATTCCGCTCGATTCCTTTAGTTATGGTTTTGCTGTGGTTTTACCTGATTGTGCCGGGTTTTCTGCAAAACGTGCTGGGATTATCGCCAAAAAATGATATCCGTTTAATTTCGGCGATGGTGGCATTTTCGATGTTTGAAGCGGCCTACTATTCAGAGATTATCCGCGCCGGTATTCAAAGTATTTCTCGTGGTCAGTCGAGCGCCGCGCTGGCGTTGGGGATGACTCACTGGCAGTCGATGAAACTGATTATTCTGCCGCAGGCGTTCCGCGCGATGGTGCCGCTGCTGCTCACTCAGGGCATCGTACTGTTCCAGGATACCTCACTGGTGTATGTGTTATCTCTGGCCGATTTCTTCCGTACCGCCTCAACCATTGGTGAGCGTGATGGTACGCAGGTTGAGATGATCCTGTTTGCCGGATTTGTTTATTTCGTTATTAGCCTTAGCGCGTCGTTGTTGGTCAGCTACTTGAAAAGAAGGACAGCATAATGATTACCCTGAAAAATGTTTCAAAATGGTATGGTCACTTTCAGGTGCTGACCGACTGCTCAACCGAAGTGAAAAAAGGCGAAGTGGTGGTGGTTTGCGGCCCGTCTGGTTCCGGCAAATCAACGCTGATTAAAACCGTCAACGGCCTCGAACCGGTGCAGCAAGGTGAAATCACCGTCGATGGTATCGTGGTTAACGACAAGAAAACCGATCTGGCAAAGCTGCGTTCCCGCGTCGGGATGGTATTCCAGCATTTCGAGCTGTTCCCTCATCTGTCGATTATCGAAAACCTGACCCTGGCGCAGGTGAAAGTGCTTAAACGCGATAAAGCGCCGGCTCGTGAAAAAGCATTGAAATTGCTGGAGCGCGTGGGACTTTCCGCACATGCCAATAAGTTTCCGGCGCAGCTTTCCGGCGGTCAGCAGCAGCGTGTGGCGATCGCTCGCGCATTGTGCATGGATCCTATTGCGATGCTGTTCGACGAACCGACATCGGCGCTGGATCCGGAGATGATCAACGAAGTGCTGGACGTGATGGTCGAACTGGCGAACGAGGGGATGACCATGATGGTGGTGACCCACGAAATGGGCTTTGCCCGCAAAGTGGCGAATCGGGTGATCTTTATGGACGAGGGAAAAATCGTCGAAGACTCGCCGAAAGACGCTTTCTTCGATGATCCGAAATCGGACCGCGCAAAAGACTTCCTCGCGAAAATCCTGCATTAATCCTCCCGGCGCGCATACCCAGGTGCGCGCCATCTCACGCTTTATCGTTTCGGTCCTCGTATCTGTTACATTCCGGCGTTACCCTTGTCGCAAAGAAACACACAACAAGGAGCAACAATGGCACTGCCAATTCTGTTAGATTGCGACCCAGGTCATGACGACGCTATCGCAATAGTTCTCGCCCTCGCCTCACCAGAGCTTGATGTCAAAGCCATCACATCTTCCGCCGGAAACCAGACACCCGATAAAACATTACGCAATGTTCTGCGTATGCTGACCTTGCTTAATCGCACCGATATTCCGGTAGCAAGCGGTGCGGTGAAACCGTTAATGCGTGAGTTGATTATCGCGGACAACGTACACGGCGAAAGCGGTCTCGATGGCCCGGCATTACCGGAACCGACGTTCGCACCGCAAAACTGTACGGCGGTAGAGCTGATGGCGAAAACGCTGCGTGAAAGTGCGGAACCTGTCACGATTGTTTCTACCGGACCGCAAACTAACGTTGCCTTGCTGCTCAATAGCCATCCGGAACTACATAGCAAAATTGCCCGTATCGTGATTATGGGTGGCGCAATGGGGCTTGGTAACTGGACGCCAGCCGCCGAGTTTAATATTTATGTTGACCCGGAAGCGGCAGAAATCGTCTTTCAGTCCGGAATTCCGGTGGTGATGGCCGGTCTGGATGTCACTCACAAAGCACAAATCCACGTTGAAGACACCGAGCGTTTCCGCGCGATTGGTAACCCAATTTCAACCATAGTTGCCGAACTGCTGGATTTCTTCCTCGAATATCATAAAGACGAAAAATGGGGCTTTGTCGGCGCGCCGTTGCATGACCCATGCACCATTGCCTGGCTATTGAAACCCGAGTTGTTTACCACCGTGGAGCGCTGGGTCGGCGTTGAAACACAGGGGAAATATACCCAGGGGATGACGGTTGTTGATTATTACTATCTGACCGGTAATAAACCGAATGCCACTGTAATGGTCGATGTTGATCGTCAGGGCTTTGTTGATTTACTGGCTGAACGTCTGAAATTTTACGCTTAATACTCCTTATTGATTAAGATCACCACGTTTTACCAAGGTGGTCTTAATCTGGTTATCTCTTTTTCTTTCAAGATATAAATGCAATGGATAATGCAGAACTCGCCATTGGTATCGATCTCGGGACTACCAATAGTTTAATTGCTGTCTGGAAAGACGGTGCCGCACAATTAATTCCAAATAAATTCGGTGAATATTTAACACCATCTATAATTAGCATGGATGAAAATAACCATATTCTGGTCGGTAAACCGGCAGTGTCCAGGCGCACATCGCATCCTGATAAAACCGCAGCATTATTTAAACGCGCGATGGGCAGTAATACCAACTGGCGGTTAGGCAGCGACACATTTAACGCGCCAGAACTGTCCTCTTTGGTATTACGCTCATTAAAAGAAGATGCCGAAGAATTTCTGCAACGTCCGATTAAAGATGTGGTGATCTCTGTTCCGGCTTATTTCAGTGATGAACAACGCAAGCATACCCGTTTAGCAGCAGAGTTAGCCGGGCTAAATGCAGTGCGCCTGATAAATGAGCCAACGGCAGCCGCGATGGCGTATGGCCTGCATACGCAGCAAAATACCCGCTCGCTGGTTTTTGATCTCGGTGGCGGCACGTTCGACGTCACGGTGCTCGAGTACGCCACGCCGGTGATTGAAGTTCACGCCTCCGCTGGCGATAACTTCCTCGGTGGCGAAGATTTTACGCATATGCTGGTCGATGAGGTTTTAAAACGTGCGGAAGTTGCCAAAACCGCGCTTAACGAGAGCGAACTGGCAGCCTTGTATGCCTGTGTGGAAGCGGCAAAATGTAGCAATCAATCGCCAATGCACATTCGCTGGCAGTACCAGGAAGAAACACGTGAATGCGAATTTTACGAGAACGAACTGGAAGATTTGTGGTTACCGCTACTCAACCGCTTGCGTGTGCCGATTGAACAGGCGTTGCGCGATGCACGTCTGAAGCCGAGTCAAATCGACAGCCTGGTACTGGTCGGCGGTGCGTCGCAAATGCCGCTGGTGCAGCGAATCGCCGTGCGTCTGTTTGGCAAACTACCGTATCAAAGTTACGACCCGAGCACCATTGTCGCGCTGGGCGCAGCGATCCAGGCCGCCTGCCGCTTACGAAGCGAAGACATTGAAGAAGTGATCCTCACCGATATTTGCCCCTACTCGTTGGGCGTTGAAGTTAACCGCCAGGGCATTTCCGGCATTTTCTCGCCAATTATTGAACGCAACACCACTGTGCCTGTATCGCGTGTAGAAACTTACTCAACCATGCACCCGGAACAGGATTCAATTACGGTTAACGTCTATCAGGGAGAAAACCACAAAGTTAAAAATAACATTCTGGTGGAATCATTCGATGTGCCGTTGAAGAAAACCGGGGCTTATCAGTCGATTGATATTCGCTTTAGTTATGATATCAACGGGTTGCTTGAAGTTGACGTGCTTCTGGAAGACGGCAGCGTTAAGTCCAGAGTCATTAATCACAGTCCGGTAACATTGAGCGCTCAGCAGATTGAAGAGAGTCGGGCGCGGTTATCCGCATTGAAAATTTATCCGCGCGATATGCTCATCAACCGTACCTTTAAAGCCAAACTGGAAGAGTTGTGGGCGCGTGCACTAGGTGACGAGCGAGAAGAGATTGGCCGGGTGATCACCGATTTTGATGAGGCGTTGCAGTCAAACGATATGGCCCGCGTCGATGAAGTTCGTCGACGGGCGAGCGATTATTTGGCCATTGAGATCCCTTAAACACGGCTGCCGGATGCGGCGTGAACGCCTTATCCGGCCTACTCGTAGGTCGGATAAGATGCATTAGCATCGCATCCGACATTGAAAGATAAGATGCGTCAGCATCGCATCTAACTGAGCAACATCGCGATTTTGCCGAGAGCATAACCTATCACCAGCACCATTAAGCTGATTTTAATAATGCTGGTAATGCTCTGTGGTTTTTCATCCTCATCATTTATCTCTTCATGATTTTCAGGTATAGGCTCATCGACATCTTCATCCACCGGTTCGAGTTTCACTTTCGTTAACAGCATCCGGGTGATAATGGCCTCTAATGGATGAGCGTCTCCGCCTTCCAGCCTTGTATTAAGACGGGCCAGCATCTCTTGTTTCGGAAACGCTTCCAGTACTACCTGTTCCGCTACCCGATACAGATCCAGTAAGGGTGAATCTTGCCCTGTCTCGCTACCAACTCTCGATTTCCACCACGCCCATGCTTTGCGTTTGAAGAATAACGACTCGATAAACGATTGACCTAACGGCGATAATTTTCCGCTATGTAAAATTTCCGCCCATAACAGCCGCGTCCGGGCGCTCTCACCAGGAACATATTTCAACGGTTTACCTTGCGCATCAATCATGCTTCGCGCTTCGATAACCATCACTAATAACGCGAAATAATCCGGGCAATGACGTTTGCTCCACTGCAATAACAAATTATCGGCTTGTGTAGATGGGTAACTTTCCCAGTACACGCAGAGATCGGCAAGCAGGCTTTCCCCCTCACCGCAGTACAACCTTTGAGCACACAAGTAATATCGGGCATCTTCGCTTTCTGGTTCTTCCATTTGCCACTGTTTGGCTACAGGAATGAGTTCCGCCATACCTGTTTGCACCGAGCTGTACCAGCGCAGTAGTTTGCGATGCAACTTCGCATCATCAGGAATTAACCACGGACCTGCCATCGCCAAAAATGCAGTGACATAGTCAAGATGGTAACGACAGCAACGTTCCAGCGCGAAGTAATATTCAACAGTCTGGTTCTGTAACGCGACGGGATATTCCAGAAGGCTACGGAAATCGAAACAATCACCAGCCTGAATAGCCTCAAGAAAAGCCTCCCGCTCTTCTTCATCCATTCCTTCGCTGTCACTAAATGAATGCCAGTTCAAACGCTCTGCCAGCAAAGAAGCACAATTTAATGAAAGATATCGCGCTTCTATAGCGATTGCACACAGCGGCCAGCGTAATTGTTCGACATCCTCCATGTTCCAGGTATTTAATTGCTGAATAAATTTCTGCCAGGCGGAGGGCTGAAAACGATCACTTTCTGAATCCAGTAATGTCCTGAATGCACGTAGTATTTCATGTTCAGCGGCGGCATCTTTATCTTCATAATCTGCTTCCTCGACAGGATTTACCGCCAGTCGTAGCGCCTCTTCATAGGCCTGACGTAACGCTTTAAACCCCTGCGGATCGGTTTCGGGATGACACAACGGTAAACGAGCAAGATAAGCCTGACGGATAATATCAACTTGTGTTGTGCTTTCGATTTCGAGGATTTGCCAACATGTTTTCATAGGTCGCTCACATCCTTAAGCGTTACCGGGCATTCAGGTTGGGCAGTTAATGGCTGCCAGGGAAGCGTGGCATAGAAACGATCGCTTCCCGCTACCAGTTCTTCGAACATCCGACTCCCGGCGCTATCATATTTGTACAAGGTCAGCGCCTCGCGTAGCGAAGCATTGTCTTCGCACTGAGCGGATTGCCAGTAGAGACGTCCTAACGAATAGGCGGAAAAATAGTGCATCCAACTCTGATAGTAATGGTGTGCTCGTTCATAGACGCGCGATTGCAGCCATAAACTCTCTTCTTCCGTCAGCCACTTGTTGAGCACACCGACCCGTGACAGAAACCCCATTCGAACATAATCCCAGGCTTTGATTCCCCCTTCCCCGCAGCACATAGCAGTTTGTGCAACAAATTGGGTATAAATCAGACCTCTGTCAGAGCTACCAGCAATTAATGCTTTCCACTCTTCAGGTGAAGAGCGATGCCATGCCAGATATAACCCGGCTAAATCATTTGCGTGACCATCATCGGTCATTTGGTAAATAGTCTGAATTAAATCATCACGATTATTTATTCCCCAGGATGATGACAGATCAAACTCTTTTATTCCGGTATACATTTTTGGCGAGTCATGTGCAGGCTTGCATCCCTTATTAAGAATCTCCATTGGCGTAGAAAGCGCAAATAGAAGG
This sequence comes from Escherichia sp. E13S3, assembly GCF_004212325.1. Taxonomy (NCBI): domain Bacteria; kingdom Pseudomonadati; phylum Pseudomonadota; class Gammaproteobacteria; order Enterobacterales; family Enterobacteriaceae; genus Escherichia; species Escherichia sp. E13S3. The sequence continues at coordinate 68,609 of NZ_RHJR01000010.1, read as the reverse complement.
CGTTGTTCTTCCTTATCCATTTATTAACAATCCTTTAAGTACATTAACTGACTACTTTTTTATTAATGATGAGTATAAACTTGACGCTTTCAAAATAAAAAGAAAATCGAAGTATTGATAAATGAACAAAAAAATATATTTTATATTCGCAATATTTATAGTTGCGGCTATCACTTGTATTAGCCAACCTAAGAAAACGACCTTGCGCGATAAAGCTATGGTGAATTATGTCTTTGATTATTTAAGATCACCAGGCAGCCTTCCGTTTACCACGGCAGCAACGGAGCTTTCCGCGATTCATGGTCACTCAACGTCGCAATATCGCCTTGGCGAATTTTATCTTCATGGTAGCGGCGGTAAACCACTGGATTATACACAGGCGAGATACTGGTATGAGCAATCAGCAGAACAGGAAAATCCGCGCGCACAAAGCAAACTGGGGTGGATCTACCTGAAAGGCCTGGGAGTCAAACCCGATACCCGTAAAGCAATTCTCTGGTATAAGGAAGCAGCTGAACAAGGGTATGCTCATGCTCAATATACTTTGGGTTTGATCTACAGAAATGGCACTGGTATTAATGTTAACCATTATGAATCTCAAAAATGGTTAAAACTGGCCGCCAAACAACATTACAAAAATGCGGAAAGATTGCTTGCCGGGCTTCCCGCACATTAACGTCGACTGTCACCCGAAGAGATGGAGTATTTTCCCTATCAAACCAGCAAAAATAAAAATATAGAAAATAATTTTAATGATGCCCAGACAGCCCGGCCCACCATCATCAACAGGCATTGGCTGCGGTTGCGGCTCCGGTTCGACGGTTTGCTTCTCGGTAAAATTCGCCGACTGAATTAATAATCGACGAATAATTAATGCTTCCAGTGGGCAACGATCTTCTGCATCAAGACGAGCGACGATCGGCATTAATAATTCTTCTGAAGGCTGGTTCGCCAGTACTAATTGTTTCGCAACTAAATATAATGGCCATAAGGGATGCTCTGTATCACGCGTGAGTGAGATTCGCGGCTTACGCCCTTTGTGCAAAACCATCTCGACCAGAGAACGCCCCAGCGCAGAGAGTTTTTCATGGCAGAGTATTTCGTATAATTGAAAGCGCGTACGGGCGCTGTCGCCAGGAACATAAAGTAACGGTTTTCCCTGATCGTTAACCAGTTCACGAGCTTCAATCATCATCACCACTAACGGGTAATAATCGACCCGATGCTCACGGCACCATTGCAACATTAAAGCATCCGCCTGGGTAGAGGGAGACTCGCGCCAGTAATCACAAAGTTCTGCCAGCAGGTTTTCGCCTTCCCCACAATAGACGCGTTGCGCGTATTCATAATAACGCGCATCTTCATTATCAGGTTCAGCTTCCCGCCACGACCGAGCGTAATCCAGGAGTTCAGGTAATCCCAGGCGGCTTAAGGTATACCCGCACAGTAAATTTCTGTGCAGTTTTGCATCATCGGGGATAATCACTGCGCGATGTTGCGCTAAATACAGTGTCAGCCATTCTGGATGCGATGACCAAATCCGAGCGAACATTTGGTAAAAATCAATGGTGTCATTTTGCACGGCAACGGACAGATGCAGGATGGTCTGGAAGTTAAAAATATTCCCCTTCGCAATGGCATATAAAAAGGATTCCAGTTCTTCTTCGTCTATTTCCCCGGTGTTTTCCTCCTGCAACCACCGCAATCTTTCTGCTAATAACACCACGCACTCGAAGGATAAATGGGCAGTGTTCATAGCTATCGCGCACAACAACCAGCGTAATTCATCAATCTCTTCCATCGAGCAATAATTTAATTGCTGAATGAATCGCTGCCAGGCTGAGGGCAGAAAACGGTCGCTATCAGAGGCAAGTAACGCACGAAAGGCGAGCAGAATTTCATGTTCTGCAACTTCATGTTCTTCTGGTTGCCAAACAGATTTAGCAGGCGACTGCGCAACCCGTAGCGCGTCTTCATACGCCTGACGCAGTTGTTTAAAGCCCTGTGGATCGGTTTCTGGATGAAAGGACGGTAACAGCGCCAGATAAGCGCGACGGATAATATCGACATCAGTTGTTTCCTCTATTTCGAGGATCTTCCAGCAATTTTTCATAGGTCGCTCATATCCTTAAGCGTTTCCGGGCATGCGGGGTAGTCAGCCAGTGGTTGCCAGGGTAAGGTCGCGTAATATGCATCGTCACTGGCAAATAATTGATAAAACATATCATTGCCGGAATCGTCGTATTCTTTACGCGCTAAGAATTCATGTAATAAAGGCAGATTATCATCCTCGGGAGACTGCCAATATTGCCGACCAAAGGTATAACCGGCAAAGTATTGCCGCCAGTTACTATAATAACGTAGCGCCCGTAGATGAATGCGCGACTGGATCCATAGACTTTCTTCTTCACTCAACCAGTTATTAAGTACGCCCATTCGGCTTAAAAAACCCATCCGGACATAATCCCAGGCTTTGATCCCCCCTTCGCCACAGCATTCAGCGGTGCTGGCGACAAATTGCGCGTAAGCCTGACCTTGCTCATTTAATTCAGCAAGATAGTCACGCCATTCACATGGCGAATAACGAAACCAGTGATGATAAAACCCAGCCAACCGTGCAGCATGACCGTTATCGATCATTCGGTGAATTGTGCGCAGCAGGTCATCACGGTCATCAATTCCCCAGGAGGAAGAAAGGTCAAAAAAGCATGTACCTAAATACATTTTGGGGGATGAATGCGAAGGTAAACAGCATTCATTGCGTATTTCCATCGGAGTGGAAAGTGCAAACAATTTTTTTTGCGACTCCATGTCCATATAATTTATCCTTAAACATTCATTTAATGAATGCAAACCACATTGCGAGGCTCATTTATTTATACTTTTCTGACGCAACATAATACGCATAAAATAAGGCTTACGCAAAAATGGAACATATAAAAATATAACATGCTTTATTTGCAACCATAAGGAAATGATAATGATTTTTACGTCAAGTTGCTGCGATAATTTATCAATAAATGAGATTATCGAACGTGCTGAACAAGGCGATAGTGAGGCTCAATATATTGTTGGATTTTATTACAATCGCGATAGCGCAATTGACTCTCCGGACGACGAAAAGGCCTTTTACTGGCTAAAGCTTGCCGCTGAGCAAGGCCATTGTGAAGCACAATATTCCTTAGGGCGGAAATACTCCGAGGATAAAAGTCGTCATAAAAATAATGAGCAAGCCATCTTTTGGCTGAAAAAAGCTGCCCTACAAGGACATACTTTCGCTTCCAACGTCCTTGGCTGGATACTGGATCGTGGAGAAGATCCCAACGATAAAGAAGCGGTTGCCTGGTATCAGATAGCCGCGGAGAGCGGAATGTCTTATGCGCAAAATAATCTTGGGTGGATATACAGAAATGGCAATGGAGTCGCACAAGACTATGCGCTGGCATTTTTCTGGTACAAACAAGCTGCATTGCAAGGCCATAGTGACGCGCAAGACAATCTGGCCGATCTTTATAAAGATGGAGAAGGCGTTGCTCAAAACAAGACTCTCGCCGCATTCTGGTATTTGAAAAGCGCACAGCAGGGTAATCGGCACGCCCAGTTTCAAATTGCGTGGGCTTATAACGCTGGCGAAGGGGTAGACCAGGACTATAAACAAGCGATGTACTGGTATCTGAAGGCTGCCGCTCAGGGAAGCATCGGCGCTTACGTTAACATCGGCTATATGTATAAACATGGGCAAGGCGTTGAGAAAGATTATAACGCTGCCTTTGAATGGTTTACGAAAGCCGCTGAATGCGATCACGCCACTGCCTGGTATAACCTGGCCATTATGTATCACTACGGAGAAGGAAGACCTGTTGATCTCCGACAGGCTCTCGACCTGTATCGTAAAGTTCAGTCATCCGGTACCAGGGATGTCAGTCAAGAAATCCGTGAGATTGAAGATTTACTGTAGAGATAAAAAACAAGGGCCGGGGAATTTCATTCGGCCCAAATTCTCTTTATTGCTGTGCGAAATCAAACTATTACGGCTCGAACGGACGTCTCTGGAACTGATCATGACCACACTTCGGGCATAGCGTCAGCACTTCCGGCGTGTAGATCGGGAGATGGAAGTGACATTTCTCGCAGACCAGATTCCCCAGCCCTACCACTTCTCCGCTGTGATAAACCCCGTGATGATTGAGATCCTGGAAAACTTCACGCCATTCAAGCTGCGTTTTATCGGTGATGTCCGCCAGTTCCTGCCAGAGGCTTTCTTTAATCACCCGCATAAAAACGCTGTCGGATTCTTCCTTCAGGCTCTCTTCATAACTCATGGCGAACTCTTCCAGGTCACGTCTGACGGCCCGAGTCAGTTCATCGACCTCGGTCCGCGTTAACTCCCCTGTTTTTATTACACGCTCACGCGCCTGTTCTACCAGTGCATCGATATCGCGTTCGCCATTACGCAGTCGCTCGCTTAATGACGCCACCAGTTCACGGTAATATTGAGCAACCTTGTTCATCATTTCATCTCCCGTGTCGTTAACTGGCTATAATAATAGACGTTATTTACGCTCAACTTTGCAAGACTGCCCACAGAGTGTGTAAATTCGTGCAAGGATTACCGCTGTGCGATTTCAACGTCGAGTGCGCGAAAGGCTGTTTTGACGCGGACGTTTGGGCTATGCTATGCGGATCTGAAAAACCACCTCTAACGCTACTTTTGTAGCCGTAATGAAAACAGGACCACTGGCTGCCATGCAAGAGCAATACCGCCCGGAAGAGATAGAATCCAAAGTACAGCTTCATTGGGATGAGAAGCGCACATTTGAAGTAACCGAAGACGAGAGCAAAGAGAAGTATTACTGCCTGTCTATGCTTCCCTATCCTTCTGGTCGACTACACATGGGCCACGTACGCAACTACACCATCGGTGACGTGATCGCCCGCTACCAGCGCATGCTGGGCAAAAACGTTCTGCAGCCGATCGGCTGGGACGCGTTTGGTCTGCCTGCGGAAGGCGCGGCGGTAAAAAACAACACCGCGCCAGCACCGTGGACGTACGACAACATCGCGTACATGAAAAACCAGCTCAAAATGCTGGGCTTTGGTTATGACTGGAGCCGCGAGCTGGCAACCTGTACGCCAGAATACTACCGTTGGGAACAGAAATTCTTCACCGAGCTGTATAAAAAAGGCTTGGTGTATAAGAAGACCTCTGCGGTCAACTGGTGCCCGAACGACCAGACCGTACTGGCGAACGAACAGGTTATCGACGGCTGCTGCTGGCGCTGCGATACCAAAGTTGAACGTAAAGAGATCCCGCAGTGGTTTATCAAAATCACCGCTTACGCTGACGAGCTGCTCAACGATCTGGATAAACTGGATCACTGGCCAGACACCGTTAAAACCATGCAGCGTAACTGGATCGGTCGTTCCGAAGGCGTAGAAATCACCTTCAACGTTAACGACTATGACAACACGCTGACCGTTTACACTACCCGCCCGGACACCTTTATGGGTTGTACCTACCTGGCGGTAGCGGCAGGTCATCCGCTGGCGCAGAAAGCGGCGGAAAATAATCCAGAACTGGCGGCCTTTATTGACGAATGCCGTAACACCAAAGTTGCCGAAGCTGAAATGGCGACGATGGAGAAAAAAGGCGTCGATACTGGCTTTAAAGCGGTTCACCCATTAACGGGCGAAGAAATTCCCGTTTGGGCAGCAAACTTCGTATTGATGGAATACGGCACGGGCGCAGTTATGGCGGTTCCGGGTCACGACCAGCGCGACTACGAGTTTGCCTCTAAATACGGCTTGAACATCAAACCGGTTATCCTGGCGGCTGATGGTTCTGAACCCGATCTTTCTCAGCAGGCACTGACTGAAAAAGGCGTGCTGTTCAACTCTGGCGAGTTCAACGGTCTTGACCATGAAGCGGCCTTCAACGCCATCGCCGATAAACTGACTGCGATGGGCGTTGGCGAGCGTAAAGTAAACTACCGCCTGCGCGACTGGGGTGTTTCCCGTCAACGTTACTGGGGCGCGCCGATTCCGATGGTGACGCTGGAAGACGGTACTGTAATGCCGACCCCGGACGACCAGCTGCCGGTGATCCTGCCGGAAGATGTGGTGATGGACGGCATTACCAGCCCGATTAAAGCAGATCCGGAGTGGGCAAAAACTACCGTTAACGGTATGCCAGCGCTGCGTGAAACCGACACTTTCGACACCTTTATGGAGTCCTCCTGGTACTATGCGCGCTACACTTGCCCGCAGTACAAAGAAGGTATGCTGGATTCCGAAGCGGCTAACTACTGGCTGCCGGTGGATATCTACATTGGTGGTATCGAACACGCCATCATGCACCTGCTCTACTTCCGCTTCTTCCACAAACTGATGCGTGATGCAGGCATGGTGAACTCTGACGAACCAGCGAAACAGTTGCTGTGTCAGGGTATGGTGCTGGCAGATGCCTTCTACTATGTTGGCGAAAACGGCGAACGTAACTGGGTTTCCCCGGTTGATGCTATCGTTGAACGTGACGAAAAAGGCCGTATCGTGAAAGCGAAAGACGCGGCAGGCCATGAACTGGTTTATACCGGCATGAGCAAAATGTCCAAGTCGAAGAACAACGGTATCGACCCGCAGGTGATGGTTGAACGTTACGGCGCGGACACCGTTCGTCTGTTTATGATGTTTGCTTCTCCGGCGGATATGACTCTTGAATGGCAGGAGTCTGGCGTGGAAGGGGCTAACCGCTTCCTGAAACGTGTCTGGAAACTGGTGTACGAGCATACTGCTAAAGGTGATGTTGCGGCACTGAACGTCGATGCACTGACTGAAGATCAGAAAGCGCTGCGTCGCGATGTGCATAAAACGATCGCTAAAGTGACCGATGATATCGGTCGTCGTCAGACCTTCAACACCGCAATTGCGGCGATTATGGAGCTGATGAACAAACTGGCGAAAGCACCGACCGATGGCGAGCAGGATCGCGCCCTGATGCAGGAAGCGCTGCTGGCGGTAGTTCGTATGCTTAACCCGTTCACCCCACACATCTGTTTCACGCTGTGGCAGGAGCTGAAAGGCGAAGGCGATATCGACAACGCGCCGTGGCCGGTGGCTGACGAAAAAGCGATGGTGGAAGACTCCACGCTGGTCGTTGTTCAGGTTAACGGTAAAGTCCGTGCCAAAATCACCGTTCCGGTGGATGCAACGGAAGAACAAGTTCGTGAACGTGCTGGCCAGGAACATCTGGTAGCAAAATATCTTGATGGCGTTACCGTGCGTAAAGTGATTTACGTACCAGGTAAACTCCTCAATCTGGTCGTTGGCTAAGCGCGGGAGGAAGCGTGCGATATCTGGCAACATTGTTGTTATCTCTGGCGGTGTTAATCACCGCCGGGTGTGGCTGGCATCTGCGTGATACCACGCAGGTTCCTTCCACTATGAAGGTCATGATCCTGGACTCAGGCGATCCGAACGGGCCGTTAAGCCGTGCGGTGCGTAACCAGTTACGTCTGAACGGTGTCGAGTTGCTTGATAAAGAAACCACGCGTAAGGACGTTCCATCCCTGCGTTTGGGTAAAGTGAGCATTGCGAAAGATACCGCATCGGTATTCCGTAACGGTCAAACAGCAGAGTATCAGATGATCATGACGGTTAATGCGACCGTGTTGATCCCCGGCCGTGATATCTACCCGATTAGCGCCAAAGTCTTCCGTTCGTTCTTCGATAACCCGCAAATGGCGTTAGCGAAAGATAACGAGCAGGACATGATCATTAAAGAGATGTACGACCGTGCCGCCGAACAGCTTATTCGTAAGCTGCCAAGCATTCGCGCTGCGGACGTCCGTTCCGACGAAGAAACGTCGACAACAACGGATACCACAGCAACGCCTGCACGCGTCTCCACCACGCTGGGTAACTGATGATTCGGTTGTACCCGGAACAGCTCCGCGCGCAGCTCACTGAAGGGCTGCGCGCAGCCTATCTTTTACTTGGTAACGATCCCCTGTTGTTGCAAGAAAGCCAGGACGCCATTCGTCAGGTCGCCGCCGCACAAGGGTTTGAAGAACACCATACTTTTTCCATTGATCCCAACACTGACTGGAATGCGATCTTTTCGCTATGCCAGGCAATGAGCCTGTTTGCCAGTCGGCAAACCTTGTTGTTAGTGCTACCTGAAAATGGGCCAAATGCGGCGATCAATGAACAACTCCTCACGCTCACCGGATTGCTGCATGACGATCTGCTGTTGATCGTACGCGGTAATAAATTAAGCAAAGCGCAGGAAAATGCCGCCTGGTTTACCGCGCTTGCAAACCGTAGCGTGCAGGTTACTTGCCAGACCCCAGAACAAGCCCAGCTTCCTCGCTGGGTTGCCGCGCGAGCAAAACAGCTCAATTTAGAACTGGATGACGCGGCGAATCAGGTGCTCTGCTACTGTTATGAAGGAAACCTGCTGGCGCTGGCACAAGCACTGGAGCGTTTATCGCTACTCTGGCCGGACGGCAAACTGACACTGCCGCGCGTTGAGCAAGCGGTGAATGATGCCGCACATTTCACCCCTTTTCATTGGGTTGACGCTTTGTTGAGTGGCAAAAGCAAGCGTGCATTGCATATTCTTCAGCAGTTGCGCCTGGAAGGCAGTGAGCCGGTGATTTTGTTGCGTACTTTGCAACGTGAGCTGTTGCTGCTGGTTAATCTGAAGCGTCAGTCTGCTCATACTCCACTGCGTGCGCTGTTTGACAAGCATCGGGTATGGCAGAACCGTCGTAACATGATTAGCGAAGCGCTAAATCGCCTGAGTCAGCCACAGTTACGTCAGGCTGTACAACTCCTGACACGAACGGAACTTACTCTCAAACAAGATTACGGTCAGTCCGTGTGGGCAGAACTGGAGGGATTATCTCTTCTTTTGTGTCATAAACCACTGGCAGACGTATTTATCGACGGTTGATATGAAATCTTTACAAGCTCTGTTTGGCGGCACCTTCGACCCGGTGCATTATGGCCATCTAAAACCCGTGGAAACGCTGGCGAATCTGATTGGTCTGACGCGAGTAACGATTATCCCTAACAACGTTCCTCCGCATCGCCCCCAGCCTGAAGCGAACAGCGTGCAGCGAAAACACATGCTTGAACTGGCGATTGCCGACAAGTCGCTGTTTACCCTTGATGAACGCGAGTTAAAGCGTAATGCCCCCTCTTACACGTCGCAGACGTTAAAAGAGTGGCGGCAGGAGCAAGGCCCAGATGTGCCGCTGGCGTTTATTATCGGTCAGGACTCGCTGCTGAACTTTCCGACCTGGTATGAATACGAAACGATTCTCGACAATGCACATTTGATAGTCTGTCGACGTCCAGGTTATCCGCTGGAAATGGCACAACCGCAGTACCAGCAGTGGCTGGAAGATCATTTGACGCATAATCCGGAAGATCTGCATCTTCAGCCTGCTGGTAAAATTTATCTCGCCGAAACGCCGTGGTTCAACATCTCGGCGACAATCATCCGCGAGCGTTTGCAAAACGGCGAATCTTGTGAGGAATTGTTACCAGAATCGGTACTGACTTACATTAACCAACAAGGCTTGTATCGCTGATATCTGCCGTCACGGAGGGAATGATGCGACTGTGGTTAATTCGTCACGGTGAAACGCAAGCGAATGTCGACGGGTTATACAGCGGTCATGCGCCTACACCACTTACGGAGCGCGGTATCGCGCAGGCGAAAAGCTTGCATACACTGCTACGTGATGTTCCCTTCGATAGGGTTTTATGCAGTGAACTGGAACGGGCGCAGCACACCGCGCGCCTGGTTCTTGACGACCGTCAACTCCCTGTGCAAATCATCCCTGAACTCAACGAAATGTTTTTTGGTGACTGGGAAATGCGGCATCATCGCGAGCTGATGCAAGAAGATGCCGAAAACTATAGTGCCTGGTGCAATGACTGGCAGCATACCATCCCTACTCGCGGTGAAGGCTTTCAGGCATTTTCACAGCGGATAGAAAGGTTTATTGCCGGACTTGGTGAGTATCAGCAGCACAAAAACATATTGATCGTTAGCCACCAGGGTGTGTTGAGCCTGTTGATTGCCCGCTTAATCGGCATGCCTCCCGAGGCAATGTGGCATTTTCGTGTAGACCAGGGCTGCTGGAGCGCCATTGATATCAATGGCGAGTTCGCAACTCTACGTGTCCTCAATAGCCGTGCCATCTGGTGCGAAGATGCATGACTTTTCTGTTTTTTTACAGGTAAGCCGCAACGGACATTGACAGGCCCGGGCAGGCTGATATTCTCCGCAACCTGACTTTTCCGCCATACACGACTTTGTAGAAATTGTTTTACAAAAATGGCGATGCAATCTGTGACGCGGGGTGGGATGATAGCCCACTTTCAAGAGCCGATTTGCTGACATTTGTCCCGAAATCGCCTCTGCTTCAGGTATACTGACAGACCATTTTTATCTTTTTTATTTCACCCAGGGGGAAAACTTGCAGGGTAAAGCACTCCAGGATTTTGTTATCGACAAAATTGATGACCTCAAAGGTCAGGACATCATCGCCTTAGACGTTCAGGGCAAATCCAGTATCACCGACTGTATGATCATCTGTACGGGTACATCCAGCCGCCATGTTATGTCCATTGCTGACCACGTGGTTCAGGAATCTCGCGCTGCGGGTTTATTGCCTCTCGGCGTTGAAGGTGAAAACGGCGCCGACTGGATTGTGGTCGATCTAGGTGATGTGATTGTCCATGTTATGCAGGAAGAGAGCCGTCGCCTGTATGAGCTGGAAAAACTCTGGAGTTAATGCGTGAAGCTGCAACTTGTCGCCGTGGGAACGAAAATGCCGGACTGGGTACAAACCGGTTTTACCGAGTACCTGCGTCGTTTTCCGAAAGATATGCCTTTTGAACTGATTGAAATTCCGGCGGGAAAACGCGGCAAGAACGCGGATATCAAGCGCATACTCGACAAAGAGGGTGAACAAATGCTGGCTGCCGCAGGTAAAAACCGCATTGTCACCCTTGATATCCCAGGCAAGCCCTGGGACACGCCACAGTTAGCCGCTGAACTGGAACGCTGGAAGCTGGATGGCCGCGATGTCAGCTTGCTGATTGGCGGGCCGGAAGGGTTATCGCCTGCCTGTAAAGCGGCGGCAGAACAAAGCTGGTCACTTTCGGCGCTTACCCTCCCCCATCCGCTGGTTCGCGTACTGGTCGCAGAGAGTCTGTACCGGGCGTGGAGCATTACCACCAACCATCCTTATCACCGTGAGTGATATGGTAGCCTTAAGTAGAAAACGCAGCGGATGAAATTACAGAACTCTTTTCGCGACTATTCGGCAGAGTCCGCGCTGTTTGTGCGCCGGGCGCTGGTCGCCTTTTTGGGGATTTTGCTGCTAACCGGCGTGCTCATCGCCAACTTGTATAACCTACAAATTGTTCGCTTTACCGATTACCAGACCCGTTCTAATGAAAACCGCATTAAGCTGGTGCCTATCGCCCCCAGCCGCGGCATTATCTACGACCGTAACGGTATCCCTCTGGCGCTCAACCGAACTATCTATCAGATAGAGATGATGCCGGAGAAAGTCGATAACGTGCAGCAGACTCTGGACGCCCTGCGCAGCGTGGTTGACCTGACCGATGACGATATCGCCGCGTTTCGAAAGGAGCGTGCACGTTCGCACCGTTTTACCTCTATTCCGGTGAAAACCAACCTGACTGAAGTTCAGGTGGCGCGTTTCGCCGTTAACCAGTACCGTTTTCCAGGTGTGGAAGTTAAAGGCTATAAACGTCGTTACTATCCCTATGGTTCAGCGTTGACCCACGTTATCGGTTATGTCTCGAAAATTAACGATAAAGACGTCGAGCGACTAAATAATGACGGCAAACTGGCCAACTATGCCGCAACACATGATATCGGCAAGCTGGGGATTGAACGTTACTACGAAGATGTTCTGCACGGCCAGACGGGTTATGAAGAAGTTGAAGTTAACAACCGCGGTCGCGTCATCCGCCAGTTAAAAGAAGTATCGCCGCAGGCCGGGCATGATATTTACCTGACAATTGATCTCAAGCTCCAGCAGTATATTGAAACACTGCTGGCGGGCAGTCGTGCCGCTGTTGTAGTCACCGATCCGCGTACAGGTGGCGTGCTGGCGCTGGTTTCCACGCCAAGTTACGACCCTAACCTGTTTGTTGACGGTATCTCCAGCAAAGATTATTCCGCGTTGCTGAACGACCCGAACACACCACTGGTGAACCGTGCCACGCAGGGGGTTTATCCGCCAGCGTCGACGGTTAAACCTTATGTGGCGGTTTCGGCATTAAGTGCAGGGGTGATCACCCGTAATACCAGCCTGTTTGATCCTGGATGGTGGCAGTTACCGGGGTCTGAAAAGCGTTATCGTGACTGGAAAAAATGGGGCCACGGTCGCCTGAATGTCACTAAATCGCTAGAAGAGTCAGCAGATACCTTCTTCTATCAGGTTGCCTACGATATGGGCATCGACCGCCTTTCTGAATGGATGGGTAAATTTGGCTACGGTCATTACACCGGTATCGACCTGTCGGAAGAACGTTCCGGTAATATGCCGACCCGCGAATGGAAACAGAAACGCTTTAAAAAACCGTGGTATCAGGGTGACACCATTCCTGTCGGTATCGGTCAGGGGTACTGGACAGCGACCCCTATCCAGATGAACAAAGCACTGATGATCCTGATTAACGACGGTATTGTGAAGGTTCCGCATTTGCTGATGAGCACCGCCGAAAATGGCAAACAAGTGCCGTGGGTACAGCCGCATGAACCGCCGGTAGGCGATATTCATTCTGGTTACTGGGAACTGGCGAAAGACGGCATGTTTGGTGTTGCTAACCGTCCTAACGGTACGGCACATAAATACTTTGCCAGCGCGCCCTACAAAATTGCGGCGAAATCCGGTACCGCACAGGTCTTCGGCCTGAAGGCGAACGAAACCTATAATGCGCACAAAATTGCCGAGCGTCTGCGCGACCACAAACTGATGACCGCGTTTGCGCCGTATAACAATCCGCAAGTCGCTGTCGCTATGATTCTGGAAAACGGCGGGGCTGGCCCGGCGGTCGGTACGCTGATGCGCCAGATCCTCGACCATATTATGCTTGGTGACAACAACACCGATCTGCCTGCAGAAAACCCGGCGGTTACTGCTGCGGAGGACCATTAATCATGACGGATAATCCGAATAAAAAAACATTCTGGGATAAAGTCCATCTTGATCCCACAATGCTACTGATCTTACTGGCATTACTGGTCTACAGCGCCCTGGTAATCTGGAGCGCCAGCGGCCAGGACATCGGCATGATGGAGCGTAAAATCGGCCAGATCGCGATGGGGCTGGTCATTATGGTGGTGATGGCCCAAATTCCGCCGCGCGTTTATGAAGGCTGGGCGCCCTATCTCTATATCATCTGTATTATTTTGCTGGTAGCGGTAGATGCCTTTGGGGCCATCTCCAAAGGCGCTCAACGTTGGCTGGATCTCGGTATCGTCCGTTTCCAACCCTCGGAAATCGCCAAAATAGCTGTGCCGCTCATGGTGGCTCGCTTTATCAACCGTGACGTTTGCCCGCCGTCGTTAAAAAATACCGCCATCGCGCTGGTGCTGATTTTTATGCCCACGTTGCTGGTGGCAGCGCAGCCTGACCTGGGGACGTCAATCCTCGTTGCACTTTCCGGTCTGTTTGTACTGTTTCTCTCCGGACTTAGCTGGCGCCTGATTGGCGTTGCAGTGGTACTGGTGGCAGCATTTATCCCAATCTTGTGGTTCTTCCTGATGCATGATTACCAGCGCCAGCGCGTAATGATGCTACTCGACCCGGAATCAGACCCACTCGGCGCGGGCTATCACATTATTCAGTCTAAAATTGCTATTGGCTCCGGCGGATTACGCGGTAAAGGCTGGCTGCACGGTACCCAGTCACAGCTTGAATTTCTGCCCGAACGCCATACCGATTTTATCTTCGCGGTACTGGCGGAAGAGTTGGGATTAGTGGGTATTTTGATTCTGCTTGCTCTCTATATTCTGCTCATCATGCGCGGACTGTGGATTGCAGCCAGAGCACAAACTACCTTTGGTCGCGTCATGGCTGGCGGCTTAATGCTGATATTATTCGTTTATGTCTTCGTAAATATTGGTATGGTAAGCGGTATTCTGCCGGTTGTAGGGGTTCCACTCCCGCTGGTCAGTTATGGAGGATCGGCGCTCATAGTGCTGATGGCTGGGTTTGGGATTGTGATGTCAATCCACACCCACAGGAAAATGTTGTCGAAAAGCGTGTAAGAGGTGCGAATGCGTAAGCAGTGGCTCGGGATCTGCATCGCGGCAGGAATGCTCGCGGCATGTACTAGCGATGATGGTCAGCAACAGACGGTAAGTGTGCCGCAGCCTGCGGTATGTAACGGCCCTATAGTTGAAATTAGCGGGGCGGAACCACGTTTCGAACCACTGAACGCGACGGCAAATCAGGATTATCAGCGCGACGGCAGAAGCTACAAAATCGTGCAGGACCCTTCACGCTTTAGCCAGGCGGGCCTTGCAGCCATTTATGATGCCGAACCTGGCAGCAATCTGACAGCATCTGGCGAAGCATTTGATCCAACGCAGCTGACGGCGGCGCATCCAACGCTCCCCATCCCCAGCTACGCCAGAATCACCAACCTGGCTAATGGGCGGATGATCGTGGTGCGCATTAACGATCGCGGTCCCTACGGCAACGACCGTGTGATTTCACTTTCACGCGCGGCAGCTGACCGTCTTAACACCTCGAACAATACAAAAGTTCGTATCGATCCTATTATCGTCGCCCAGGATGGTTCATTTTCTGGCCCAGGCATGGCTTGTACTACCATTGCCAAACAGACTTACGCCCTGCCTGCACCGCCCGATTTAAACGGCGGCAGCGGAACAAACTCTATGTCTGTCCCGCAGGGTGATATTCTCCCGGTCAGCAACTCGACGCTGAAAAGCGAAGATCCGACCGGCGCGCCGGTAACCAGCAGCGGCTTCCTCGGCGCACCGACCACCCTGGCGCCCGGCGTACTGGAAGGCAGCGAACCGACGCCTGCACCACAGCCCGTTGTCTCGGCACCTGCAACAACACCTGCAATGGTGACACCGCAAGCCGCTTCGCAAAGCGCCAGCGGTAACTTTATGGTGCAAGTGGGGGCCGTTAGCGATCAGGCACGCGCGCAACAGTATCAACAGCAACTGGGACAAAAGTTCGGCGTACCCGGTCGCGTGACCCAAAACGGCGCGGTCTGGCGTATTCAGCTTGGTCCATTTGCCAACAAAGCTGAAGCCAGTGCCTTACAGCAACGTTTACAAACCGAAGCCCAATTACAGTCATTTATTACCACCGCGCAATAACGTAAAGCAGGCATCTGAAATGTCAATTTCTGTAAATGACGTTAACAAAGTCACGCGGAAAGTCAGATGCCTGGCGGTAGTGCATTTGCTATAGTAGGGCACTTATTTTAAATTCCATCACGGATGTCGTAGTTCAGACCATGAATACCATTTTTTCCGCTCGTATCATGAAGCGCCTGGCGCTCACCACGGCTCTTTGCACAGCCTTTATCTCTGCTGCACATGCCGATGACCTGAATATCAAAACCATGATCCCGGGTGTACCGCAGATCGACGCGGAGTCTTACATCCTGATCGACTATAACTCCGGCAAAGTGCTCGCCGAGCAAAATGCGGATGTCCGTCGCGACCCTGCAAGTCTGACCAAAATGATGACCAGCTACGTTATCGGCCAGGCAATGAAAGCAGGTAAATTCAAAGAATCTGATTTAGTGACCATCGGCAATGACGCCTGGGCCACCGGTAACCCGGTGTTCAGAGGTTCTTCGCTGATGTTCCTCAAACCTGGCATGCAGGTACCGGTTTCTCAGCTTATCCGTGGTATCAACCTGCAATCTGGTAACGATGCTTGTGTTGCCATGGCTGACTTCGCCGCCGGTAGCCAGGATGCTTTCGTTGGTCTGATGAACAGTTACGTTAACGCCCTGGGCCTGAAAAATACCCACTTCCAGACTGTACACGGTCTGGACGCTGACGGTCAGTACAGCTCCGCGCGTGATATGGCGCTGATCGGTCAGGCCCTGATTCGTGATGTCCCTAACGAATACGCTATCTATAAAGAGAAAGAGTTTACCTTTAACGGTATTCGCCAGCTCAACCGTAACGGCCTGCTATGGGATAACAGCCTGAATGTCGACGGTATCAAAACTGGCCATACTGATAAGGCGGGCTACAACCTTGTCGCCTCCGCAACGGAAGGTCAGATGCGTCTGATCTCCGCAGTCATGGGTGGACGCACGTTCAAAGGCCGTGAAACCGAAAGTAAAAAACTGCTGACCTGGGGCTTCCGTTTCTTCGAAACGGTTAACCCGCTGAAAGTTGGCAAAGAGTTCGCCTCTGAACCGGTATGGTTTGGTAATACTGACCGCGCTTCGTTAGGGGTTGATAAAGACGTTTACCTGACCATTCCGCGTGGCCGCATGAAAGACCTGAAAGCCAGCTACGTGCTGAACAGCAGTGAACTACATGCGCCGCTGCAAAAGAACCAGGTCGTTGGCACCATCAACTTCCAACTTGATGGCAAAACTATCGAACAGCGCCCGCTGGTGGTGTTACAGGAAATTCCGGAAGGTAACTTCTTCGGCAAAATCATTGATTACATTAAATTAATGTTCCATCACTGGTTCGGCTAAAAATTGAACACTTGAAAGTGTAATTTCCGCCCCCATATACTAAGCATCAGTAAAAAACTCCCGCCCTCTGGCGGGAGTTGCTATTTAATTACGTTACGCCGGAGCTGACATGAAAACCAAACTTAACGAACTGCTTGAATTCCCTACTCCTTTTACCTACAAAGTAATGGGGCAGGCGTTACCTGAGCTGGTTGATCAGGTGGTTGAAGTGGTACAGCGCCATGCGCCAGGTGACTACAACCCAACGGTAAAACCAAGCAGCAAAGGCAACTACCACTCGGTATCTATCACTATCAACGCAACTCATATCGAGCAGGTTGAAACTCTGTACGAAGAACTGGGCAAAATCGATATCGTCCGTATGGTTCTGTAATTCGCTTCTCCGTTACCCGGCCTCTGGTCGGGTAACTCCCCTCCCCTCGCTGTGATATAATTTTCCCCACTTTTACTCATTCTCCACGGAGATGCCGTTTTGTATCAGGATAAAATTCTTGTCCGCCAGCTCGGCCTTCAGCCTTACGAGCCTATTTCTCAGGCTATGCATGAATTCACCGATACCCGTGATGAAAATACCCTTGATGAAATCTGGTTGGTTGAACACCATCCTGTATTTACCCAGGGACAAGCAGGTAAAGCGGAACATATTTTAATGCCGGGTGATATTCCGGTGATCCAGAGCGATCGCGGCGGCCAGGTAACTTATCACGGGCCGGGGCAACAGGTGATGTATGTGTTGCTTAACCTCAAACGTAGGAAGCTGGGCGTGCGTGAACTGGTGACCTTGCTCGAACAAACGGTAGTGAATACCCTGGCCGAGCTGGATATTGAAGCGCACCCTCGGGCTGATGCTCCAGGTGTCTACGTTGGGGAAAAGAAAATTTGTTCGCTCGGATTGCGTATTCGCCGCGGCTGTTCATTCCACGGTCTGGCATTAAACGTCAATATGGATCTTTCGCCATTTTTACGTATCAACCCTTGTGGTTATGCCGGGATGGAAATGGCAAAAATATCACAATGGAAACCTGATGCGACCACCGATAATATTGCACCACGCTTACTGGCAAATATTTTAGCGCTACTCAAAAATCCTGACGTAGAATATATCCCTGCTTAATTCCCCCTCATTAATGACCCAAATCATATTGGGTCATTGTAGTCAGCGTGTTCCAGTGCTTCGCGGGGAACTGATGCTATCGAATGTGTTTTGAAAAAGTATCGTTACATAGCGTTCACAGCGCAGAACGATAAAATGGCACAAACCAACAACAATTTTACATTTTCGCGACCGCTTTGGCTGCTTTCTGGGCCGTTTCAATGATATACTGCCAGTCGTTAATTCAAAAATAGTTGATAATTACAACAATCCATTGAATTGAAACGCTTTCCTTCGTAATTCGCAACTGGAACACGCACGCTATGAGTAAACCCATTGTGATGGAACGCGGTGTTAAATACCGCGATGCCGATAAGATGGCCCTTATCCCGGTTAAAAACGTGGCAACAGAGCGCGAAGCCCTGCTGCGCAAGCCGGAATGGATGAAAATCAAGCTTCCCGCGGACTCTACACGTATCCAGGGCATCAAAGCCGCAATGCGCAAAAATGGCCTGCATTCTGTCTGTGAGGAAGCCTCCTGCCCTAACCTGGCAGAATGCTTCAACCACGGCACAGCAACGTTTATGATCCTCGGCGCCATTTGTACGCGCCGTTGTCCGTTCTGTGACGTTGCCCACGGTCGCCCGGTCGCCCCGGATGCCAACGAGCCGGTAAAACTGGCGCAGACCATTGCTGATATGGCGCTGCGTTATGTGGTTATCACCTCCGTTGACCGCGATGACCTGCGCGATGGCGGAGCCCAGCACTTTGCGGATTGCATTACTGCCATCCGGGAAAAAAGCCCGGAAATCAAAATTGAAACTCTGGTGCCGGATTTCCGTGGTCGTATGGATCGCGCACTGGATATTCTGACCGCCACGCCGCCAGACGTGTTCAACCACAACCTGGAAAACGTACCGCGTATTTACCGTCAGGTACGCCCGGGCGCAGATTACAACTGGTCGCTAAAACTATTGGAACGCTTTAAAGAAGCGCATCCGGAGATCCCGACCAAATCCGGTTTGATGGTGGGACTGGGTGAAACCAATGAAGAGATCATTGAAGTCATGCGCGATCTGCGCCGCCATGGTGTAACCATGTTGACACTGGGGCAATATCTGCAGCCAAGCCGCCATCACCTGCCGGTACAACGCTACGTTAGCCCGGATGAGTTTGATGAAATGAAGGCCGAAGCGCTGGCGATGGGCTTTACCCATGCTGCATGCGGTCCGTTTGTCCGCTCTTCGTATCACGCCGACTTGCAGGCAAAAGGGATGGAAGTTAAGTAATCGTGTAATAATTGCTTACATCTGTCTGATAAAAAACCCGCTATCTGAAGCGGGTTTTTTTATCGAACAAGATATTGAGGGAGCGTCCTGCTCGCCACGTCACTCTTTATGAGAGAGCTTTTCAGCCTGAATATCAACGTCTGCGCCTTTTTTAGCCGCAGCGTCATCATCATTCATCGCTTTCTTGAACCCTTTAATGGCCGCTCCCAGGTCTCCGCCCAGCGTACGTAACTTCTTAGTCCCAAACAGCAGAACGACCAGCGCCGCAACTACCAGCAGTTTGGTAATACTAATCTCACCCATAGATACCTTCTTGACATAAAACTGGCAACAGAACGCGCCTTAAAAACCAGAGAATATTAACGGTCATTCGACGCGCGCACACAATAGCAATCTGTAACAAGGTGAATCAAGCACCGAGTAAAAAAACATCATAATAATTGCGGCGGCGCAAAGCGACGGTTGTTTAAGACGGGAAGTTGCGCGCGCACCTGACGCACACGTTCGGGCGTCACTTCCGCCATAATGAGCGCTGGCATTTCTGCCGCTGCTGCAATGGTGATGCCAAAGGGATCTATAATCCGGCTTTGCCCGATATTTTTGTTCCCGCACTCCCCCGCAGCCACCATATAACAGGTGGTATCCAGAGCACGAGCGGCTAGCAAGGTTGACCAGTGGTGCTCTTTGAGTGGCCCGCGAACCCAGGCCGCTGGCAGGATCAGGATTTCCGCCCCCTGTAATGCCAGGGCTAATGCCAACTCTGGAAAGCGTAAATCATAGCAGGTCATCAGCCCCACTTTCATGCCTTCAACCTCCAGTAAAGGGGCTATTTCATCACCTGCATCCACATGGCGCGACTCCTGAATGGCAAACGCATCATAGAGATGCAATTTGGCATAATGGGCGACAATTTTCCCCGCCTGCAGCGCCACCAGCATATTCCACGCGCGCCCAGGGGTTGAGGGAACATGAATCGTCAGAATCGTCGTCATCATGTTACGTTTACTTTCCCGCAGTAAACGTCCGAGGAATTCCCCTTCCAGCAACTGTGCAGATTTAACTGACAAATTCGGGTCAAGATCGTCGCGCGCCAGAAGCGCTTCCGGCAGGACAAACAGCGATACGTCGTTTTCCGCCGCCTGTGCCATTAACGAAGCGCAAATCTCAGCGTTCTTTTCCCATATTGATGTTACAGCAAATTGTCCTGCGGCAACCAGCATTGCCACCTCCTGTCAGAGTTGTAAAATTCGCCAACGACGAATATTCGGCGTTAAACTTATCACTCATACAAATCAAATAGCAGGATTTAGCTGTGTTACAACTCCTTTTAGCAGTTTTTATTGGTGGTGGTACGGGAAGCGTGGCGAGATGGATGTTAAGTATGCGGTTTAACCCACTGCACCAGGCTATTCCACTCGGAACTCTGGCAGCAAACCTGATTGGGGCATTTATCATAGGAATGGGATTTGCCTGGTTTAGCCGCATGACTAATATCGATCCGGTGTGGAAAGTATTAATCACCACTGGTTTTTGTGGCGGGCTAACGACCTTCTCAACATTTTCGGCAGAAGTGGTGTTTTTATTGCAGGAGGGGCGTTTTGGCTGGGCGCTACTGAACGTCTTCGTTAACCTGTTAGGTTCCTTTGCCATGACCGCACTGGCTTTTTGGCTATTTTCAGCATCAACCGCACACTGAAGACCAAAAAAAACCCGCTGAATAAGCGGGTTTTGAATTCTTGCTGACGTATCTTACAGAGCGATTACGTTTGCAGCAGAAGGGCCTTTGGCACCGTTAGTGATTTCGAACTCTACGCGCTGACCTTCAGCAAGAGTTTTAAAACCATTAGTCTGGATTGCAGAGAAGTGTACGAACACATCTTTGCTGCCGTCTTCCGGAGTAATGAAACCGAATCCTTTGGACTCATTAAACCACTTAACGTTACCTTTAATCTTAGACATCAAAATTACCTTTACATGAAAAATAGACACAAATGCTGTGTCGGTTACCAGTACACCAATTGTGGTACGCTTTGTCCAGTGCAACTTTACTAAAAAGTGATAAAAGTCGCGTTATTTTTGATGTTAATTTCATTACATACTGATTTTTAAGGTTTTTATTAAAACATGACTTGTCTAAAACTGAAACCGCATCCAGGCAAAGTAAACATTGCCATTGTTGTAAGTGCCAGGGATATAGGTCATCTGAAAAGTTGCAAGGCCATAGCCCACAGAAGCCAATGGCAGTATCAGCGGAACAGGTATGTAGTTCCAGTTATCACGCGCCGTCACACCAGCGGTGAATCCCAGACCGACATGAAAGTTTTCATCGGCAAGCGGTCGCCAGGTACTTTCCCAACCGTATCCGGCAATGGGCTCCCATTTATTCCATGAATCCTTAAACGCCATCACGTACAAACCGTGCCAGTTGCCTTTCTCATCCCAACGCGACTGACCAAAACCGCCACCCCACGGTCTTTCGTTGTAGCGATCGGTTTTTTCTTTGTCATAAGCGAAACGTGCATGCCAGGTAATGGCGGGAATATACAGATCATAATGTTCTGGCCGCAGCCAGGTTTCTGCGACATTATCTTTAAATGTCGCAATCCATTGCTCTGCACTAGCAGAAACTTCTTCAATGCTGATTAACTGAATAAAAGTAAAGGAAAATACGGTAACACATTTACTAGCGCCCATTAGCAACCACAGAAAACTTATCAAAAATATATTACCAGCATAGCCAAAGAAAAATAAATACAACCTTAACAAGGCAAACATAAAGAATAATCCGAGTGTCTGAAAAAATTTATTTCATGAAATTTACTAATAAAACCATCGGATTATTCCGGAGACTAAGAAATATTTTCAGCTAAAGAACAACTCATGCAAATAAAAGTTACACTCATAAAAATAATTATCATTCATTTATTTTTCAATTAGATACAATAAACCATCAATAAAGTCATTGTTTGCATTGCCACATGATACGCATACAAGATTATTTTTTGGACGGACAAAACACCATAAAACAATTAACAAAATCGCATCAATTATTCATCAGTTTATAAACATCGTTATGTTGTAATTACTCCCCCTAAAATAAATTTTGTTATCCAGGTATAAAAACAACAACATCAATGTCTTAATGACAGCTTTCTTGATTTCAATCAGCATCCGATGTCAATTTATTCGGCATATTTTTTTCTTATTTTAGGACTTTTTTATTATTTATTGTAGATTCTGGAGACAGGAAAGAATATGCAGACATTTATTGAACTCCTTATTGGGGTTGTCGTTATTGTGGGTGTAGCTCGCTACATCATTAAAGGGTATTCCGCCACCGGGGTGCTATTTGTTGGCGGCCTGCTACTGCTGATCATCAGCGCTATAATGGGACACAAAGTTTTACCTTCCAGCCAGACTTCCACTGGCTACAGCGCCACAGATATCGTTGAATACATTAAAATATTACTGATGAGCCGTGGCGGCGATCTCGGCATGATGATCATGATGCTGTGTGGCTTTGCCGCTTATATGACCCACATTGGCGCGAACGATATGGTTGTCAAACTGGCATCAAAACCGCTGCAGTACATTAACTCCCCTTACCTGCTGATGATTGCCGCCTACTTTGTCGCCTGTCTGATGTCACTGGCAGTCTCTTCCGCAACCGGTCTTGGCGTTTTACTGATGGCAACGTTGTTCCCGGTGATGGTGAACGTTGGTATCAGTCGCGGCGCGGCAGCTGCCATTTGTGCCTCACCAGCAGCAATTATTCTCGCACCAACATCTGGTGATGTGGTGCTGGCAGCACAGGCTTCTGAAATGCCGCTGATTGACTTCGCCTTCAAAACAACACTTCCTATCTCAATTGCTGCGATTATCGGCATGGCGATTGCCCACTTTTTCTGGCAGCGTTATCTGGACAAAAAAGAGCACATCTCTCATGAAATGTTAGATGTCAGCGAAATAACAACCACCGCGCCCGCGTTTTACGCCATTCTGCCGTTTACACCGATCATTGGCGTGCTATTTTTTGACGGCAAATGGGGTCCGCAATTGCACATCATCACCATTCTGGTGATCTGTATGCTGATTGCCTCTGTTCTGGAATTTCTTCGCGGCTTTAATACGCAAAAAGTCTTTTCGGGCCTCGAGGTAGCTTACCGCGGCATGGCTGATGCCTTCGCTAACGTAGTCATGTTATTAGTTGCCGCAGGGGTTTTCGCTCAGGGCCTTAGCACCATCGGCTTTATCCAGAGCCTGATCTCAATCGCCACCTCGTTCGGTTCGGCGAGCATTATCCTGATGCTGGTGCTGGTTATCCTGACAATGCTGGCAGCAGTCACCACGGGTTCCGGCAATGCGCCTTTCTATGCCTTTGTTGAGATGATCCCGAAACTGGCACACTCTTCCGGCATTAACCCGGCGTACCTGACAATCCCGATGCTGCAGGCGTCAAACCTGGGGCGCACGCTTTCGCCAGTCTCTGGCGTGGTGGTTGCCGTTGCGGGGATGGCTAAAATATCACCTTTTGAAGTGGTTAAACGCACCTCGGTGCCGGTGCTTGTTGGGCTGGTGATTGTCATTGTGGCTACAGAGTTGATGGTACCCGGTACTACCGCCGCGGTTGCTGGTAAGTAATTTCCCAGGCCGGAGGAGCGCGTCCTCCGGCACTCTCTTCATCCGCTGTGGTAAATGCGCTGTGGCCGGCCGACTTTGCCGTGAACAATCTCGGCGATGATCAGATGTCGGCTGGCGCAATATTCAAGATAACGTCTCGCAGTGGTGCGGCTTATGGTTAAAGCCTGCGCTACTGTCTCAGCCGTATGTTGCACACCAGGCTCCTTGAACAGTTTTCTCACTGCGTTTAGCGTCAACGCGTCAATGCCAGTTGGCAGCTCATCCTTTGGTTCACCGCGAGCGTAAGCGTTGAACATCTCATCAATTTGCTTCTGACTGGCGCTATCAATACTTTCCAGCATGTGTCTACGCTGGCGATAACGAGTTAATGTCTGCCCCAGACGCTCATAAGCGATTGGCTTGATTAAATAATCAAACACACCGCAGCGCACAGCCTCAGATACCGTTTCCATATCGCTGGCGGCAGTGGTAAACACCACATCGCCGGGGTAATGCGTCTGCACCAACTCATGCAACAAATTAATGCCTCTACCATCAGGGAGATAGTTATCCAGCAAGATAAGCCCCGGCTTAAAACGCTCGATCATCATTCGGGCCTGCGCCAGGTTTCCCGCCAGCAATATCTGACTGAAGCCGGGAATGTGACGAATATATTCCGCATGCATTTCTGCCAACGGTGTTTCGTCCTCAACGATCAATAGGGTTAATGGAGCTGTCATCAGGTTTCACTTTCGGAATATAGATTGAAAATAAAGTACCGCAGGGATCATTCTCTTCGAGAGTAATAACTCCACCGCAGCGCGTTACATAGCTGGCAATAAGATACAACCCAATGCCATGCTCACCGGGTTCATCAGCACGCGTACTGACGCCCTGCTCAAATATTTTGTCGCGAAGAGACTCTGGAATGCCGCAGCCCTGATCGGCCACTTCGATTACCACGTCGTCGCCTTCATCGCTCAGGTATAATTCGACTGTCTTACTCCCTTCATCACTATGCAGACTGGCTTCGAAGGCATTATCGAGTAAGTTGCCCACAATCGCCGCAAATTCAGTGCTGTCCAGCCCTTGCGGCAGTTGTGAAAGTTGGCTGCCTGGAACAATTGTCATTTTTAGCCCCAGCTCCCGGGCGCGCTGCACTTTACCAAAAAGAAGCCCCGCCACCTGGCGGTCGGAAAATGCTTCACGCAGACTATCAATAAGTTGCTGCTGAGCCCGGGACTCCCCCTGAACCATCGCCAGCACACGATCATACTCTTTCATCTGCAACAGACCATTGAGCGTAGACATCCAATTGAGATGTTCATGACGTAGTGTGCGCAGGCTTTCGACATATTGTTTAATTTGCGTCAGTTGCGCATTAAGGGTAGATATTTCGTCTTTACTACGAAAACTAATAATTGCACCTAGCAAATCATCACCAGAACGAATAGCTTCGCGGTTAGCAATAACGCTCAGACCATTAAAATTCGCCACCACATCCTGACGTTTTTCATCAATTTGTTCGGTAAAAAAATCAGCCGGTCTAACAACCTCTGCAATAGGTCTGCCCAGCCACTGCCGTCCGGGGGAACTCAGCCCCAACATTTTTCTTGCGTTGCGGTTGATGGCAGTAATATGCCCATACGGGTCCACCGCAATCAGCCCTTCATAAACCGAACTAAAAAGCGCCTCTTGCTGGCGGACCACGCGCGCAATCTGCTTTGGTTCCATCCCCATCATCTGGCGGCGGATATGCGCAGCTAAGAACCACGACAGCAGCATCAGAATGCCTAACAGCACGACAAACACGCCCACCATCGGTAATAAAAACTCTGCCCGCCAGCTATCGATTTTACTTACCAGATACCCCACCGACACCACGCCAATGACTTTGCCATCGTCATCAAAGATCGGCGTTTTGGCGCGCATTGCCATACCTATCGACCCTTTGCCGGTGATGAAGTAACTCTCCCCTCTTTCCAGCGCTCCCGGTTTGGTAAACTGCATGGGGTAACCAATCTTTTCCGGA
This sequence comes from Escherichia sp. E13S3, assembly GCF_004212325.1. Taxonomy (NCBI): domain Bacteria; kingdom Pseudomonadati; phylum Pseudomonadota; class Gammaproteobacteria; order Enterobacterales; family Enterobacteriaceae; genus Escherichia; species Escherichia sp. E13S3. The sequence continues at coordinate 42,811 of NZ_RHJR01000010.1, read as the reverse complement.
TTAGGATGGTAAAGGCGGATCGAATCCCGGTCACCAATCACCACATAATCGAAGTCGGTATCTCTTTGCAATTTGTTGGCAATAGTAGCCAGTCGTTTGTAGTCACGCGTTTTCACTGCGGTGATGATACTGTCATTGGAGGCAATAATTTTCGCTTGATTCATTGCCATATCACGAACATGAAGCGTTAAATAGTCCTCAAAGCTGGCGGTAAAATATTGCGCCAACGCAGCGATGACAAATATCGAGAACACCAGAATCAGCAAAAAAATACGCAGCGGGAACGCCAGTCGTTGGAAAAAAGCAAACTGTTTATTCTCATTAAGCTGCAACATTGTTTTCCTTGCGGGGTAAGCCCTGTTTTTTGGCGGATGTAATTAAAATGTTGAATCTCGATTTATAAATATCAAATATGATCGTGACAAATTTCATTCATTAAATCAATTAAATCAATTAAACCTATGGGTCAATTCGTAATTACATTAATTAAAAAACTTAAAACCATTAAATAAATAAAAAACCACTAACTCTATGTGAAATAAATCAAAATTTCACGATGCAATACTCCTTAGGATGTATGGCGAAAGGAGAAACAGAAATACCTCACTCACAGCCCTTTCTCTCAACTGAAAATAAAAGGTTATCAATTTGCTACATCGAACAACATTTGTTGCAACCCGATAACAACATGCACCTTCAGGATACTATTTATTATGTTCGGCAATGATATTTTCACCCGGGTAAAACGTTCAGAAAATAAAAAGATGGCGGAAATTACCCACTTTCTGCATGAAAATGATTTGAGTGTTGACACCACGGTCGAGGTATTAATTACCGTAACCCGTAACGACCGCCTTATTGCCTGCGGCGGAATTGCCGGAAATATCATTAAGTGCGTCGCTATTAGTGAATCAGTTCGCGGTGAAGGACTGGCTCTGACATTAGCCACTGAACTGATAAACCTCGCCTATGAACGGCACAGCACGCATCTGTTTATTTATACCAAAACCGAATACGAGGCGCTGTTCCGTCAGTGCGGTTTCTACACGTTAACCAGCGTACCTGGCGTGATGGTGTTAATGGAAAATAGCGCCACACGTCTGAAACGCTATGCCGAATCGCTGAAGAAATTCCGTCATGAAGGGAAGAAGATTGGCTGTATCGTCATGAACGCCAATCCCTTTACTAACGGCCACCGTTATCTGATTCAACAAGCTGCGGCACAGTGCGACTGGCTGCATCTGTTTTTAGTCAAAGAAGATTCTTCACGCTTTCCCTATGACGACCGGTTAGATCTGGTGTTAAAAGGCACCGCCGATATTCCGCGTCTGACCGTGCATCGCGGCTCCGAGTACATCATCTCCCGCGCCACGTTCCCCTGCTACTTCATTAAAGAACAGAGCGTCATCAACCATTGTTACACCGAAATTGACCTGAAAATTTTCCGTCAGTACCTCGCGCCCGCGCTGGGCGTTACTCACCGCTTTGTTGGTACTGAACCCATTTGTCGCGTGACCGCTCAGTACAACCAGGATATGCGCTACTGGCTGGAAACACCGACCATCTCCGCACCGCCCATCGAACTGGTTGAAATTGAGCGACTGCGTTACCAGGAACTGCCGATATCCGCTTCCCGGGTACGTCAACTGCTGGTGAAAAACGATCTCACGGCTATCGCGCCACTGGTCCCGGCACCCACTCTGCATTACTTGCAGAATCTGCTTGAACACGCCCGCCAGGACGCGGCAGTTCGTCAAAAGACCCCCGCATAAGAAACAGGTGAAAAATGAAAATAAACCAGCCCGCCGTTGCAGGCACCCTTGAGTCTGGGGATGTGATGATACGCATCGCCCCACTCGATACGCAGGATATCGACCTGCAAATCAACAGCAGCGTTGAGAAACAGTTTGGCGATGCGATTCGCACCACCATTCTGGACGTTCTCGCCCGCTATAACGTGCGCGGCGTACAGCTGAATGTCGATGACAAAGGCGCACTGGACTGCATTTTACGTGCACGACTGGAAGCCTTGCTGGCGCGCGCCAGCGGTATCCCGGCGCTGCCATGGGAGGATTGCCAATGATTTCCGCTTCGCTGCAACAACGTAAAACTCGCACCCGCCGCAGCATGTTGTTTGTGCCTGGTGCCAATGCCGCGATGGTCAGCAACTCCTTCATCTACCCAGCTGATGCTCTGATGTTCGACCTCGAAGACTCCGTGGCGCTGCGTGAAAAAGACACTGCACGTCGTATGGTATACCACGCGCTGCAACATCCGCTGTATCGCGATATTGAAACCATCGTTCGTGTTAACGCACTGGATTCTGAATGGGGCGTTAACGACCTGGAAGCCGTCGTTCGCGGTGGCGCAGACGTTGTGCGTCTGCCGAAAACCGATACCGCTCAGGACGTTCTGGATATCGAAAAAGAGATCCTGCGTATCGAAAAAGCCTGCGGTCGCGAACCCGGCAGCACGGGGCTGCTGGCGGCGATTGAATCTCCGCTGGGCATTACCCGCGCGGTGGAAATCGCTCACGCTTCCGAGCGTTTGATCGGTATCGCCCTCGGTGCAGAAGACTACGTGCGCAACCTGCGTACAGAACGCTCCCCGGAAGGAACTGAACTGCTGTTCGCTCGCTGCTCTATTTTGCAGGCCGCACGTTCTGCGGGTATTCAGGCGTTCGATACCGTCTATTCCGACGCCAACAACGAAGCCGGATTCCTGCAAGAAGCCGCCCACATCAAACAGCTGGGCTTTGACGGCAAATCGCTGATCAACCCGCGTCAGATTGATCTGCTGCACAACCTCTACGCTCCAACCCAGAAAGAAGTGGATCACGCACGCCGCGTCGTAGAAGCCGCTGAAGCCGCCGCTCGCGAAGGCCTTGGCGTCGTTTCCCTGAACGGCAAGATGGTTGACGGTCCGGTTATCGATCGCGCCCGTCTGGTGCTCTCCCGTGCAGAACTTTCCGGCATCCGCGAAGAATAAGGCAATCAAAATGACGCAGAAAATTGAACAATCTCAACGACAAGAACGGGTAGCAGCCTGGAATCGTCACGCTGAATGCGATCTTGCCGCTTTCCAGAACTCGCCGAAACAAACCTATCAGGCTGAAAAAGCGCGCGATCGCAAACTGTGCGCCAACCTGGAAGAAGCCATTCGTCGTTCTGGTTTGCAAGATGGTATGACCGTCTCCTTCCATCACGCTTTCCGTGGCGGTGACCTGACCGTCAATATGGTGATGGACGTCATCGCGAAGATGGGCTTTAAAAACCTGACCCTGGCGTCCAGTTCCCTGAGTGATTGCCATGCGCCGCTGGTAGAACACATTCGCCAGGGCGTGGTTACCCGCATTTATACCTCCGGCTTACGCGGTCCACTGGCAGAAGAAATCTCCCGTGGCCTGCTGGCTGAACCGGTGCAAATCCACTCTCACGGCGGACGTGTGCATCTGGTACAGAGCGGCGAACTGAACATCGACGTCGCTTTCCTCGGCGTCCCGTCCTGTGATGAATTCGGTAATGCCAACGGCTACACCGGCAAAGCCTGCTGCGGCTCCCTCGGTTATGCAATGGTTGATGCCGACAACGCAAAACAGGTGGTGATGCTCACCGAAGAACTGCTGCCTTATCCGCATAACCCGGCGAGCATTGAACAGGATCAGGTTGATCTGATCGTCAAAGTTGATCGTGTCGGCGATGCCGCGAAAATCGGCGCTGGCGCAACCCGTATGACCACTAACCCGCGCGAACTGCTGATTGCCCGCAGCGCTGCGGATGTGATTGTCAACTCTGGCTACTTCAAAGAAGGTTTCTCCCTGCAGACCGGCACCGGCGGCGCTTCGCTTGCGGTAACCCGTTTCCTGGAAGACAAAATGCGTAGCCGCGATATTCGCGCCGACTTCGCCCTCGGTGGCATTACCGCAACGATGGTTGATCTGCACGAAAAAGGTCTGATCCGCAAACTGCTGGATGTGCAGAGCTTTGACAGCCACGCTGCGCAATCGCTGGCCCGTAACCCCAATCACATCGAAATCAGTGCCAACCAGTACGCTAACTGGGGCTCTAAAGGCGCATCGGTTGATCGTCTCGACGTGGTGGTACTGAGCGCGCTGGAAATTGATACCCAGTTCAACGTCAATGTGCTGACCGGCTCTGATGGCGTGCTGCGTGGCGCTTCCGGCGGTCACTGCGATACCGCAATTGCCTCTGCGCTTTCCATCATTGTTGCGCCGCTGGTGCGCGGTCGTATCCCGACTCTGGTGGATAACGTGCTGACCTGCATTACCCCAGGGTCCAGCGTCGATATTCTGGTCACCGACCACGGCATCGCTGTTAACCCGGCACGTCCGGAACTGGCAGAACGTCTGCAGGAAGCAGGCATTAAAGTGGTTTCCATTGAGTGGCTGCGCGAACGTGCGCGTCTGCTGACCGGTGAACCACAGCCGATTGAATTCACCGACCGCGTCGTTGCCGTCGTGCGCTACCGCGATGGCTCGGTGATTGACGTTGTGCATCAGGTGAAGGAATAAGCCATGCACCTGCTTCCTGAACTCGCCAGCCACCATGCGGTGTCAATTCCCGAGCTGCTCGTCAGCCGGGATGAAAGGCAAGCACGGCAACACGCCTGGCTCAAGCGCCATCCTGTTCCACTGGTCTCCTTTACCGTGGTTGCGCCGGGTCCGATTAAAGACAGCGAGGTCACACGCCGAATTTTTAATCATGGCGTGACAGCCTTGCGTGCCTTAGCCGCAAAACAGGGCTGGCAAATTCAGGAGCAGGCTGCACTGGTTTCCGCCAGCGGGCCGGAGGGCATGTTGAGCATTGCCGCTCCAGCTCGCGACCTCAAGCTCGCCACCATTGAGCTTGAACATAGCCATCCTCTCGGGCGTTTATGGGATATCGATGTCCTGACGCCCGAAGGCGAAATTCTCTCCCGCCGCGATTATTCGCTGCCGCCTCGCCGCTGCCTATTATGCGAGCAAAGCGCAGCCGTCTGCGCGCGTGGAAAAACCCACCAACTGACCGATTTACTCAACCGCATGGAGGCGCTGCTGAACGATGTCGATGCCTGCAACGTCAACTAAAACCACAAAGCTTGCGACGTCATTAATCGATGAATATGCCCTGCTGGGCTGGCGCGCCATGCTGACTGAAGTCAATCTGTCACCGAAACCAGGCCTCGTGGATCGCATTAACTGCGGTGCGCACAAAGATATGGCGCTGGAAGATTTCCACCGTAGCGCACTGGCGATCCAGGCCTGGTTACCCCGTTTTATCGAATTTGGTGCCTGTAGTGCAGAAATGGCCCCCGAAGCAGTACTCCACGGATTACGCCCAATTGGTATGGCCTGTGAAGGCGATATGTTCCGCGCCACTGCGGGCGTAAACACCCATAAAGGCAGCATTTTTTCTTTAGGGCTACTGTGCGCGGCGATTGGCCGTTTGCTTCAGCTCAACCAGCCGGTAACGCCCACAACCGTTTGTTCTACGGCGGCAAGTTTCTGCCGTGGTCTGACCGATCGCGAACTGCGTACCAATAATCAACAACTGACCGCAGGTCAACGGTTGTACCAGCAACTAGGCCTTACCGGCGCGCGCGGTGAAGCCGAAGCAGGTTATCCACTGGTGATCAACCACGCACTTCCGCATTACCTCACTCTGCTGGATCAGGGGTTAGATCCTGAACTGGCATTGCTCGATACCTTGCTCCTACTGATGGCTACCAACGGCGATACCAACGTTGCATCGCGCGGTGGAGAGGGGGGCCTGCGCTGGCTACAGCGCGAGGCGCAAACACTATTGCAAAAAGGGGGCATCCGAACCCCCGCCGATCTCGATTATCTCCGGCAGTTCGACAGGGAGTGTATCGAACGAAATCTCAGTCCAGGCGGCAGTGCCGACCTGCTGATCCTTACCTGGTTTTTAGCACAGATTTAATTATTTAAGCACTTGATAAATTTGGAAATATTAATTTTCGGAGAACCCGTATGTCTTTAGCAAAAGATAATATATGGAAACTATTGGCCCCACTGGTGGTGATGGGTGTCATGTTTCTTATCCCTGTCCCCGACGGTATGCCGCCGCAGGCATGGCATTACTTCGCTGTGTTTGTGGCAATGATTGTCGGAATGATCCTCGAGCCAATCCCGGCAACAGCGATCAGTTTTATTGCGGTTACTATTTGCGTTATTGGCAGTAATTACCTGCTCTTTGATGCCAAAGAATTAGCTGACCCAGCGTTTAATGCGCAAAAACAGGCGCTGAAATGGGGGCTGGCTGGTTTTTCCAGTACCACAGTCTGGCTGGTATTTGGCGCATTTATTTTTGCATTAGGGTATGAAGTTTCCGGGTTAGGTCGTCGCATTGCCCTTTTCCTGGTGAAATTCATGGGCAAACGCACGCTGACGTTAGGTTATGCGATTGTCATTATCGACATTCTGCTGGCACCGTTTACACCGTCCAACACCGCGCGCACCGGGGGTACGGTGTTCCCGGTCATTAAAAACCTGCCGCCGCTATTTAAATCCTTCCCGAACGATCCGTCCGCGCGTCGTATTGGCGGCTATTTGATGTGGATGATGGTCATTAGTACCAGTCTGAGTTCGTCCATGTTTGTCACCGGTGCAGCACCAAACGTGCTGGGTCTGGAGTTCGTCAGCAAAATTGCCGGCATCCAGATTAGCTGGTTGCAGTGGTTCCTCTGCTTCCTGCCGGTTGGGGTTATCTTGCTTATCATTGCTCCGTGGCTTTCCTACGTGCTGTACAAACCGGAAGTTACTCATAGTGAAGAAGTCGCAACCTGGGCGGGTGATGAACTAAAAACCATGGGGGCGCTGACACGCAGAGAGTGGACGCTGATTGGCCTTGTATTACTCAGCTTAGGTTTATGGGTATTTGGCAGCGAAGTGATTAACGCCACTGCGGTTGGTCTGCTGGCAGTTTCGCTGATGCTGGCGCTGCACGTTGTGCCGTGGAAAGACATTACCCGCTATAACAGCGCATGGAACACGCTGGTTAACCTGGCAACGCTGGTCGTCATGGCTAATGGCCTGACTCGTTCCGGATTTATCGACTGGTTCGCCAACACCATGAGTACGCATCTGGAAGGTTTTTCGCCAAATGCGACGGTTATCGTCCTCGTGCTGGTGTTCTATTTTGCGCACTACCTGTTTGCCAGCCTGTCAGCGCACACCGCAACCATGCTGCCGGTTATTCTGGCCGTCGGCAAAGGTATTCCGGGCGTACCAATGGAACAACTGTGTATCCTGCTGGTGCTGTCTATCGGTATCATGGGCTGTCTGACCCCATATGCTACTGGCCCTGGTGTGATTATTTACGGCTGCGGCTATGTGAAATCAAAAGATTACTGGCGTCTTGGGGCTATCTTCGGGGTGATTTATATTGCCATGCTGCTTCTGGTAGGCTGGCCGATTCTCGCCATGTGGAACTAATACGTTCGCCAAACGCTGAATAAATCACCGCGCCCGCCAGGTTAGCCAACCTGGCGGGCTTTTTTATGATTTAATAGATAGTATTCAGTGCATGTATGAGTTCCACACCCACTATGAAAACATTCTGGCGTAACGCCGCTTTACTGGCGGCTTCTCTGCTCCCCTTATCTTCTGTCAACGCCGCTGCATTACAGGCAAAACAGTATGGCGATTTTGATCGTTACGTTTTAGCTCTTTCCTGGCAAACCGGGTTTTGCCAGAGTCAGCACGATCGAAATCGTAACGAACGCGATGAGTGTCGACTGCAAACCGAAACGAGCAACAAAGCTGATTTTCTGACCGTTCATGGCCTGTGGCCGGGATTGCCTAAATCGGTTGCTGCGCGTGGCGTTGATGAACGCCGATGGATGCGCTTCGGCTGCGCCACTCGCCCAGTCCCAAACCTGCCGGAAGCTCGCGCCAGCCGGATGTGTTCTTCACCGGAAACAGGGTTATCGCTGGAAACAGCAGCTAAATTGAGTGAAGTTATGCCAGGCGCAGGTGGTCGTTCCTGTCTGGAACGTTATGAATACGCGAAACACGGCGCCTGCTTTGGTTTTGATCCGGACGCTTACTTCGGTACGATGGTACGTCTGAATCAAGAGATCAAAGAAAGCACAGCCGGAAAATTCCTTGCGGATAACTACGGTAAAACCGTGAGCCGCAGTGACTTTGACGCCGCCTTTGCCAAAAGCTGGGGGAAAGAGAACGTCAAAGCAGTCAAGTTAACCTGCCAGGGTAATCCGGCATATTTGACTGAAATCCAGATTTCAATCAAAGCTGACGCCATCAATGCGCCGCTTTCTGCAAACTCATTCTTGCCACAACCACACCCAGGCAACTGTGGCAAAAACTTTGTGATTGATAAAGCAGGTTATTGAGATCCAGCGCAGCGGAAGTTGATCCATCACGAAAATTTATCCCTTACGCTGTTTTTCGATTAAGATTTATACAAATCGCTCAGCATTAAGGAATTACCTGAATGTGATGTAAATCACTTCAAAGAGTGAGCAACAGTCAGTATCATCATATGAGCTAAACCCTCGCCGCCTGACGGTGAGGGTTTTCTTTTGGGTATGTTTATCTGCGACACTCGCAGTACCGACGACATGGAGTAAAAATGTCCAGACCAACAATCATCATTAACGACCTGGATGCCGAACGCATCGATATTCTGCTGGAGCAACCTGCCTATGCCGGTTTGCCAATCGCCGACGCGTTAAACGCAGAGTTGGATCGCGCCCAAATGTGTTCGCCAGAAGAGATGCCACACGATGTGGTGACGATGAACAGCCGGGTTAAATTCCGCAATCTTAGCGATGGCGAAGTCCGTGTGCGTACACTGGTGTATCCGGCAAAGATGACCGACAGCAATACTCAACTTTCCGTTATGGCTCCGGTTGGCGCCGCACTGCTGGGGTTGCGCGTTGGCGATACCATCCACTGGGAACTTCCGGGCGGCGTTGCTACCCACCTTGAAGTGCTGGAACTCGAATACCAGCCTGAAGCCGCTGGCGAGTACCTGCTTTAATCCCATCTGCACAAGCGTTATTCGCTTTGCCCGGAGGATGCTTCTGCATCCTCTTTCCGCTCAAATATCAACCAGATTTATCATTTTGCTCTTCACCGCTGCGTTCTAATCTGAACAAGTTATCCACCAGCGGATCCCCCCTATGAGCGAAGCTCTCGGTATTACTGCGTTTTATATATTCATTGCAGCAATTATTGTTGTGGCAGTGCTATATCTTGAGCAACGCTGGTAGTAGCTGACTTAATCCATTTTCCAGATCAATTGCTATCCCAGATCAAATCAACTTCGCAAATCATAGAATCATAATCAATAATATGCTGTTATATGTTCATGCAATAGCAAGGAGGGAATGCTTATGTACAAAACAATCATTATGCCAGTAGACGTATTTGAAATGGAATTGAGCGACAAAGCCGTTCGTCACGCTGAATTTCTCGCCCAGGATGATGGCGTAATTCATTTACTCCATGTATTACCGGGCGCCGCAAGCCTTAGTCTGCACCGTTTTGCTGCTGATGTGCGTCGTTTCGAAGAACATTTGCAACATGAAGCCGAAGAACGCCTACAGACAATGGTCGGCCATTTCAATATTGATCCATCCCGTATCAAACCACATGTCCGTTTTGGTAACGTGCGAGATGAAGTGAACGAGTTAGCTAAAGAACTGGATGCGGATGTTGTGGTTATCGGTTCGCGAAATCCATCGATTTCAACCCATCTGTTAGGTTCCAACGCTTCCAACGTGATCCGTCACGCCAATCTGCCGGTATTAGTCGTTCGTTAACAAATTAACGCATTTATGACGCCCTGCCCTGAGCAATCCCGGCAGGGCGTTTTTTATAAAAAAAGCCGCCAGGTTTGACCCCGGCGGCTAAGCAATTGCAGGTGAATCTTACTTCTTCTTATGCAGTTTTGGTGCGAATCAGGTAGTCAAAAGCGCTCAGAGAGGCTTTAGCACCTTCGCCCGTAGCGATGATGATCTGCTTGTACGGAACCGTCGTACAGTCACCAGCAGCGAACACGCCTTTGACGTTGGTTTCGCATTTCGCATCAATGATTATCTCACCCATACGATTACGTTCGACTGCGCCTTCCAGCCAGTTGGTGTTCGGCAGCAGACCAATCTGAACGAAAATACCAGCCAGTTCGATGTTGTGAACATCGCCGCTGACACGATCACGATATTCCAGACCAACGACTTTGCTGCCATCGCCTTTCACTTCCGTGGTTTGCGCATTCAGAATAATGTCGACGTTTTTCAGGCTGCGTAGTTTGTCCTGCAGAACCTGGTCGGCTTTCATTTCTGGCGCAAATTCCAGCAGCGTTACGTGCTCAACGATACCCGCCAGGTCAATTGCCGCTTCCACGCCGGAGTTACCGCCGCCGATAACCGCTACGCGTTTGCCTTTAAACAGCGGGCCGTCGCAGTGCGGGCAGTAGGTCACGCCTTTGGTGCGATACTGATCTTCGCCAGGAACGTTCATGTTGCGCCATTTTGCACCAGTCGCCACGATAATGCTGCGAGCTTTCAGTACCGCGCCGGAAGCTGTTTCAATCTGATGCAGGCCGCCTTCAACCGCTGCCGGGATCAGTTTGCTCGCGCTCTGGCTGTCGATCACATCAACGTCGTATTCATCAACATGAACTTTCAGCGCACCTGCCAGTTTCTGGCCTTCGGTCTTCGGTACAGAAATGTAGTTTTCGATATCAACGGTATCGAGGATCTGACCACCAAAACGTTCGCCCATCAGACCGGTACGGATGCCTTTACGTGCGGAGTAAATTGCTGCCGCTGCACCCGCCGGGCCGGAACCAACGATTAATACGTCATAAGCATCACGCTTATTCAGCTCTTCTGCCGCACGTTTTTCCGCACCAGTATCAATTTTGGCAACGATTTCAGTCAACGTCATGCGGCCCTGACCAAACTCTTTCCCGTTTACGAACACTGCCGGAACGCCCATCACGTTGCGATCGGTGATTTCGTTCTGGAAGGTGCCGCCGTCAATTGCAGTGTGCTTGATGCGCGGGTTCAGTACGCTCATCAGGTTCAGCGCCTGCACCACGTCCGGGCAGTTGTGGCAAGAGAGCGAGTAATAGGTTTCGAATTCAAAATCACCGTCAATATGGCGAATCTGCTCCAGCAGAGACTGCGCTTCTTTCGACGGATGACCACCGGTCCACAGCAACGCCAGTACCAGCGAGGTGAACTCGTGGCCCAGCGGGGAGCCTGCAAAACGTGGTCCCTGGTTGGAACCTGGGTTGGTGATCAGGAAAGACGGCTTACGCACCGGCAAGCTGTTATCTTCTTTAAAGGTGACTTTGTCTGACAGTTCTGCGATTTCAGCCAACAGTTCCTTGATTTCTGCCGATTTAGCGCTGTCATCCAGCGTGGCAATTAACTCAACAGGCTTGGTCAATTTCTCAAGGTAAGCCTTGAGTTGAGTTTTCATATTTGTGTCGAGCATGTTTATCTCCTGGGCTTTAAACATCATCATGCAAGCGGCCTCTGCGGCTAGCTGGATGCAGCTTGCATCATGGTGCGGGGAAGAAAATCGGGTGCCGCAGCACCCGAAGAATTAGGTGAATTTCCGAAGTATTTCGCGCCGGAGTTAGTAGCGCGAAAGACAAAGGAAATTTAGATTTTACCAACCAGGTCCAGAGACGGAGCCAGAGTTGCTTCACCTTCTTTCCATTTAGCCGGGCAAACTTCACCTGGGTGAGAAGCTACATACTGAGCAGCTTTGATTTTACGCAGCAGGTCAGACGCGTCACGGCCAATGCCTTCAGCGGTAACTTCGATTGCCTGGATGATACCCTGCGGGTCAACAACGAAGGTCGCGCGGTCAGCCAGACCTTCGTCTTCACGCATGTTGTCGAAGTTACGGGTCAGGGCGCCAGTCGGGTCGCCGATCATCGCGTATTTGATTTTCGCGATGGTTTCAGAGCTGCTGTGCCATGCTTTGTGGGTGAAGTGAGTATCGGTAGATACTGCGTATACATCTACGCCCAGTTTCTGCAGTTCTTCGTAATGGTCTGCAACGTCGCCCAGTTCGGTCGGGCATACGAAAGTAAAGTCAGCCGGGTAGAAGAAGAAGACGCTCCAGCGGCCTTCGGTATCTTTCTCGGTTACTTCGATGAATTCGCCGTTTTTGAATGCCTGGTTTTTAAAAGGTTTAATTTTGGTGTTAATCAAGGACATCTATACTTCCTCCGTGTTTTCGATGAGATGTAAGGTAACCAATTTTTGCCGATTCGGCTAATGCGTTTCCATTATCAAATCGATAAGTTTTACCTTACAACCTTCGTAAGACAACTTTGTGAACTTTGCACCGCCAGCGGCGATAAAAAGTAAAATGGGCCCCCTTTCCAGGTGACCGTGTAATCTGAACTACCCTTTGGTATCTTCAGCGCCTGTTTAGCAGGCTGCGGTGTTGCCCTTACAAATGCAACAACGACATGGATTACAACACCCTCATAAACAAAGGGCAATCACCTGTTCTAAGCTCTTACCTATGACAGTGATAGGTTATGCCTTTTACTCAAATTTTGCACTGACTGAAAAGGACAAATTAATGTTAAAAAAGATACTTTTATTGGCTCTGCTTCCTGCAGTCGCCTTCGCAGAGGAACTTCCAGCCCCAGTAAAAGCCATTGAAAAACAGGGTATTACTATCCTCAAATCTTTTGATGCCCCCGGGGGAATGAAAGGTTATCTCGGAAAGTATCAGGATATGGGAGTTACTATCTACCTGACACCAGACGGCAAGCACGCCATCTCAGGTTATATGTACAACGAAAAAGGTGAAAACCTGAGTAACACACTTATTGAGAAAGAAATTTATGCGCCAGTCGGTCGAGAAATGTGGCAACGGATGGAGCAATCCCACTGGCTCCTCGACGGCAAAAAAGATGCGCCTGTTGTGGTTTATGTCTTTGCCGATCCATTTTGTCCGTATTGTAAACAGTTCTGGCAGCAGACGCGCCCGTGGGTTGAGGCTGGCAAAGTTCAGCTTCGCACACTACTGGTTGGCGTAATCAAACCGGAAAGCCCAGCGACTGCTGCGGCGATCCTCGCGGCTAAAGATCCGGCTAAAGCATGGCAAGAGTATGAAGCATCAGACAAGAAGCTAAAGCTAAACATTCCGGCCACCGTTGGTACAGAGCAAATGAAAATCTTAAGTGCCAATGAAAAACTGATGGATGAACTTGGCGCAAACGTCACGCCTGCTATCTACTACATGAGCCCGGAGAATACATTGCAACAGGCGGTCGGATTACCGGATCAAAAGACCTTAAATATCATCATGGGAAATAAATAATATTAAATCATGGATAACTGGAATATATACGGCTTTTCAGTTATCCTGAAAACCGCAAGAATTGATCACAAACAATAAATCGGCTATGCTATTTTAGAAAAACTTAATCATGAGTTAAGTAAAAGAACATAATAAATACAAATATATTAATTCATATTATAGATTTAATGAATATCATGATGAGTGCAATGATATGAATGGAGTACATCATGGCCAATCTTTACGACTTAAAAAAATTTGACTTGAATTTACTGGTAATCTTCGAGTGCATTTACCAACATCTCAGCATTAGTAAGGCTGCAGAATCGCTATATATAACGCCCTCTGCGGTTAGTCAGTCCCTGCAGCGCTTACGTACGCAATTTAATGATCCTTTGTTTACTCGTGCCGGAAAAGGTATTACGCCAACGACTACTGGGTTAAATCTTCATCATCATCTTGAGAAAAACCTTAGAAACCTGGAACAAACAATAAATATCGTCAATAAATCTGAATTAAAGAAAAAATTTATAATCTATGGTCCACAATTCATCTCTGCGACAAACAGCAGCCTTTTGATCAATAGTCTGCGCCAGGATGCGATTGTCGACATTGAACATCATGACATTATGATGGCCGTAGAAAGCGCCGAAGACTTACTGGCTTACCGCAAAGCGGATCTCGTAGTGACATTGACACCGGTTATCAGTCGTTCTGTAAGCTGTGTCCCATTTCAGTCAATTCGTAATACACTCATCTGTAGCACTTCCCATCCGAGAATAAATGAACGGAGTACCCATGCACAAATTCTTGATGAAGAATTTACCTTTCTGATATCTAAAATCCCTGGATTAGAAGATTTCCAGATGGAAATAGAAGCACTCATGGCAAACCGTAAAATATCGTTTCGTAGTTCCTCTCTGTTTACCATTATTAATACAATTGCAGTTACCGATTTAATTGGTATTGTGCCTTACGAATTATACCGCAGTTATCATAAAACACTTCAGCTAAAACAAATAAAACTTGAACACCCGTTGCCTTCAAACACACTTTATATGTCCTATAATAAATCATCATTAAATAACCTTACGTTCTCACGATTCATTGATCGTTTGAATGACAATTTATAATAAACATCTATCCGTTGGCAAAATGTTTTTCAATGAAAAATTCACACTATAAATACATAAAATAATATATCTTATTTGAATTAATTTACTTTATAATTAAAAAAACTATCGCATTATCTACCTGTCAGGTTCAGAGAGCATCTTTAGATGTCTATTTATAAAATTCCTCTTCCGCTCAATATTCTGGAAGCTGCACAAGAGCGTATTACCTGGACACTCAACACCCTACCCCGCGTTTGTGTCTCATTTTCTGGCGGTAAAGATTCAGGCTTAATGCTTCATCTAACCGCGAATCTGGCCAGAAAAATGGGCAAAAAAATATACGTTCTGTTTATCGACTGGGAAGCACAGTTTTCTTTAACTATTCACTATATTCAGTCCCTACGAGAGCAGTATGCAGATGTCATTGAAGAGTTTTATTGGGTAGCGCTGCCTCTTACGACGCAAAACTCTCTTTCTCAGTATCAACCCGAATGGCAATGCTGGGAACCTGATGTTGAATGGGTACGCCAGCCTCCGGAAGATGCAATAACCGATCCTGCTTATTTCCCGTTTTACCAGTCAGGCATGACTTTTGAACATTTCGTGCGTGAATTTGCCGAATGGTTTTCGCAAAAACGTCCGGCGGCGATGATGATCGGCATCCGGGCTGATGAGTCCTATAACCGTTTCGTTGCTATCGCCAGTTCGAATAAACAGCGTTTTGCCGACGATAAACCCTGGACTACGGCTGCACCAGGCGGTCATAGCTGGTACATTTACCCCATCTACGACTGGAAAGTTGCTGATATCTGGACCTGGTATGCAAATCATCAAAGTCTCTGCAACCCTCTGTATAACCTAATGTATCAGGCGGGCGTCCCTCTGCGTCAAATGCGAATTTGCGAACCTTTTGGCCCGGAGCAACGACAGGGATTATGGCTCTATCACGTTATCGAACCGGATCGCTGGGCTGCTATGTGCGCACGAGTCAGCGGTGTAAAAAGCGGCGGAATTTACGCCGGACATGACAATCATTTCTATGGGCATCGGAAAATCCTCAAGCCAGAGCATTTAGACTGGCAAGAGTATGCATTATTGCTGCTCAATAGCATGCCGGAAAAAACTGCGGAGCATTACCGCAATAAAATCGCCATTTATTTGCACTGGTATCAGAAAAAAGGCATCGAGATTCCACAAACCCAGCAAGGGGACATTGGCACGAAAGATATCCCCTCCTGGCGGCGAATATGCAAAGTTTTACTCAATAACGATTACTGGTGCCGGGCATTATCATTTAGCCCTACGAAAGCGAAGAACTATCAGCGTTATAACGAACGGATAAAAGGAAAACGTCAGGAATGGGGGATACTATGCAACAACGATTAACGCAGGATTTAACCCAATTTCTCGCCAGCTTGCCGGAAGACGATCGCATCAAAGCGATTAATGAAATCCGCATGGCGATCCATCAGGTTAGCCCCTTTCGTGAAGAGCCCGTGGATTGCGTTCTGTGGGTTAAAAATAGCCAGCTCGTGCCGAATGATTACAACCCCAATAATGTGGCACCACCAGAGAAAAAACTGCTGCAAAAATCCATTGAAATAGATGGCTTTACGCAACCCATTGTGGTCACGCATACAGATAAAAATGCTCTGGAAATTGTTGATGGTTTTCACCGCCATGAAATAGGTAAAGGCTTATCATCGTTAAAATTACGCTTAAAAGGTTATTTGCCGGTGACCTGTCTGGAAGGTACGCGTAATCAACGGATCGCTGCAACAATTCGCCACAACCGCGCTCGTGGACGCCATCAAATCACCGCCATGTCAGAAATCGTCCGTGAACTCAGCCAGTTGGGATGGGACGACAATAAAATCGGCAAAGAGCTGGGAATGGACAGCGACGAAGTGCTGCGCCTGAAGCAAATTAACGGTCTGCAAGAACTGTTTGCCGATCGTCAATATTCCCGCGCCTGGACAGTTAAATAACTACAGCTGGCGCAGGCGTTCAGCTGCTGCCAGCAACGTCGATTCCTTCTTGGCAAAACAGAGACGAATCAGTTTATGTGGGAAGGGATCGGCGCAAAATACCGACAGCGGGATCGCCGCCACACCATGCTCCCGCGTCAGCCACTGGCAAAACGCAACATCATCCAGCGTAGACACGGCGCTGTAATCCACCAGCAAAAAGTAAGTACCTTCGCAGGGTAGTATCTCCAGCCGACTTTCACTTAAGGCATTCACCAGAATATCGCGCTTCTGGCGATAAAAGTCCGGTAACGCAAGATAATGCTCAGGTTCTGCACGTAGCATATCGGCAAGCGCCAGTTGCGCCGGGGTATTTACCGAAAAGGTCAGATACTGATGTACCTTGCGAATTTCGGCGCTGATGGGCGCTGGCGCAACGCAATAACCCACTTTCCAGCCGGTCATATGATAGGTCTTGCCAAATGAAGATACTGCCACCGCCCGCTCACGCAACTGCGGATGCGCCAGCACGCTGGCATGGCCCTGCTGTGAAAAGTTGATGTGCTCGTACACTTCATCACTAATAACAAAAATCTCGAGCCCGGCAATCGCCTGCCACAAAGCGGCGAAATCAGCCTGCTGCCAGACGGTGGCGCTGGGATTATGCGGCGTATTGAGGATCACCAGTCGGGTGCGCTCGCTTAACAATGCGGCAAATTCCTGCCAGTCCACGCGAAAATGCGGTGGTTGCAGTGCAATACGCTTCACTATTCCCCCAGAAAGCACGATGGCGGGGGCGTAGCTGTCATAGCTGGGATCAAAACAAATCACTTCATCGCCATTGCGCACCAATGCGGTAATCGCCGCGTATAACGCTTCCGTCGCCCCTGCCGTTACGGTGATATCGCTATCGGCATCCGGTTGATAGCCATACAGACGTTCCGTTTTCTGAGCAATCGCCTCGCGCAATGCCTGCACGCCGGTCATGGGCGCGTATTGGTTTGCCCCCTGGGCAACGTGGTACGCCAGCCGCTCCTGTAAATAGCACGGACCATCAAAATCAGGAAAACCTTGCGAAAGGTTAATCGCCTGGTGTTGCTGCGCCAGCGCGCTCATCTGGGTGAAAATAGTGGTGCCAAGTTGTGGAAGTTTGCTTTGTGGAATCAGAGGGTTATTTGTCATTTTTATTGTACCTGACGAAGTTGCGTGTTGAAGGCACTATAACACGATGCTAGTATTTGGCAATCAAGACGTTTAGATGTCTAAATAAAACAATAAGGACAACACAACATGCCTCACAATCCTATCCGCGTGGTCGTCGGCCCGGCTAACTACTTTTCTCATCCCGGAAGTTTCAATCACCTGCACGATTTTTTCACTGATGAACAGCTTTCTCGCGCGGTGTGGATCTACGGCGAACGCGCCATTGCTGCGGCGCAAACCAAACTTCCGCCAGCGTTTGAACTGCCGGGGGCAAAGCATATTTTGTTTCGCGGTCATTGCAGCGAAAGCGATGTACAGCAACTGGCGGCTGAGTCCGGTGACGATCGCAGCGTGGTGATTGGCGTCGGCGGCGGCGCACTGCTCGACACCGCGAAAGCCCTCGCCCGCCGTCTCGGTCTGCCGTTTGTTGCCGTTCCGACGATCGCCGCAACCTGCGCCGCCTGGACACCGCTCTCCGTCTGGTATAACGATGCCGGACAGGCGCTGCATTATGAGATTTTCGACGACGCCAATTTTATGGTGCTGGTGGAACCGGAGATTATCCTCAATGCGCCGCAAGAATATCTGCTGGCGGGGATCGGTGACACGCTGGCGAAATGGTATGAAGCGGTGGTGCTGGCCCCGCAACCAGAAACGTTGCCGCTGACCGTCCGTCTGGGGATTAATAACGCGCAGGCCATTCGCGACGTCTTGTTAAACAGTAGCGAGCAGGCGCTTGCCGATCAGCAAAATCAGCAGTTAACGCAATCATTTTGCGATGTGGTGGATGCCATTATTGCTGGTGGTGGGATGGTCGGTGGTCTGGGCGATCGTTTTACGCGTGTGGCGGCGGCCCATGCCGTGCATAACGGTCTGACCGTGCTACCGCAAACCGAGAAGTTTCTTCACGGCACCAAAGTCGCCTACGGAATTCTGGTGCAAAGCGCCTTGCTGGGTCAGGATGATGTGCTCGCGCAATTAACTGGAGCGTATCAGCGTTTTCATCTGCCAACTACGCTGGCGGAGCTGGAAGTGGATATCAATAATCAGGCGGAGATCGACAAAGTGATTGCCCACACCTTGCGCCCGGTGGAATCCATTCATTACCTGCCAGTCACGCTGACACCTGATACCTTGCGTGCAGCGTTCGAAAAAGTGGAATCGTTTAAAGCCTGACGTACACATTTAGCAGCAGCGCGCGCCGCCTTTTCCACCGTAGCGCGCGTCCTGCCGCTCACGGAAAAACTCTTCGTAGGTCATCGGCGTTTGATCGGGATGGTTAACCCGCATATGTTCGACATAGTTGTCGTAATCAGGCATACCAATCATCAGTTTCGCCGCCTGACCTAAATATTTTCCGGCTTTTGCCAGTGAATCAAACATCAATAACTCCGGTAATCAGGTTGCTGAAATATTGCCGGATACGGCGCGAACGCCTTATCCGGACTGGAATTGCTGAGAGTAAGGGGAACGCTCGGCACTATACCAACATCCCCCCTCACTCTGACTTTAGTGCGCGCCTTTTGCCTGCGCCACGATCTCTTCAACATTTTCCGGCATTGGCTCATACGGCGTTTCTTTCGCCGTTGGCTTCGGCTCTTTCAATGCCGCAAGTGCCGTCTTAATCGAGAACAGCGCCAGGACCACCACAACCACCATAAAGAAGATGGTTAACCCGGCATCCAGACGGTTGTTGAACACCAGTTGCGCCAGTTGTGACTCAGTATACTGCGACGGAATATTGCCGCTGTCGATCATTGCCTGGAACTTGTTAGCAATGGCCAGGAAGCCGACTTTCGCATCCGGGCTAAACGCTTTCTGCCAGCCTGCGGTCAGGGTACAAATCAGCAGCCAGGCCGTTGGTACCAGCGCCACCCAGGCGTAACGTTGACGTTTCATTTTGAACAGCACCACAGCACAGAGCATCAGCGCCATCCCTGCCAGCATCTGGTTGGCAATACCAAACAGCGGCCACAGAGTGTTAATACCGCCCAGCGGATCGACCACGCCCTGATGCAAGAAGTAGCCCCACGCCAGCACGCACAGCGCCGTTGCCAGCAGGTTAGCAGGCAGTGAATCGGTCCGTTTCAGGCCCGGAGACACCACGCCCAGCAGATCCTGCAACATAAAGCGCGCGGCACGCGTACCTGCATCCACCGCCGTCAGAATAAACAGTGCTTCAAACAGAATGGCGAAGTGATACCAGAACGCCACATCCATCATGCCGCCCAGCGCACCGTGCAGAATGTAGGCCATCCCCACCGCCAGGGTCGGCGCACCGCCCGCACGGGAAATAATCGACTGTTCACCCACTTCGCTGGCAATCTGGTTTAGCGTATCCGGGGTAATCGCAAAGCCCCAGCTACTCACTACCTGCGCGGCAGAAGCGACTACATCCGCCGTCCCTGCCGGAGCCAGCACCGCCATCGGGCTGTTCATGGCGAAGTACACACCCGGATCGATGATACAGGCAGAAACCAGCGCCATAATCGCCACGAAGGATTCCATTAACATCCCGCCGTAGCCGATAAAACACGCCTGCCCTTCGTTCGCCAGCATCTTCGGCGTGGTACCGGAAGAGATCAGCGCATGGAAGCCAGACACCGCGCCACAGGCGATGGTGATAAACAGGAACGGGAACAGGTTACCGGTCCATACCGGGCCAGTACCATCAACAAATTTAGTCAACGCAGGCATGGTCAGCGTCGGGCGCATAATCAAAATGCCTACCGCCAGACCGACGATAGTCCCGATTTTCAGGAAGGTAGAGAGGTAGTCACGCGGGGCCAGCAACAGCCACACTGGCAGCACCGCCGCCACAAAACCGTAGCCCACCAGCATCCAGGTCAGCTGCACGCCGGTAAAGTCAAAGTACGGTGCCCAGGTCGGGCTTTCTGCCACCCAGCCGCCAGAGATAATGGCGAAAATCAGGAACACCAGACCAATCACCGACACTTCGCCAATACGCCCCGGACGCAGATAGCGCAGGTAGATCCCCATAAACAGCGCCAGCGGAATGGTGAACGCAACGGTATACGTTCCCCACGGGCTATGAGTCAGGGCTTTAACCACGATCATCGCCAGCACGGCAAGGATAATGACCATGATCATAAAGCAGGCCACCAGCGCTATCACCCCGGCGGTTGGCCCCATCTCTTCTTTGACCAGCTCACCCAGCGAGCGACCGTCACGGCGCGTAGAAACAAACAGCACCATGAAATCCTGCACCGCACCGGCGAGAACCACCCCGGCGAGCAGCCAGATCATCCCTGGCAGGTAACCCATTTGCGCCGCCAGTACCGGCCCAACCAACGGACCTGCTCCGGCAATGGCCGCAAAATGGTGACCGAACAGCACTTTTTTGTCCGTCGGCACATAGTCCAGCCCGTCGTTATGGCGCACCGCTGGCGTCATACGCGTCGGGTCAACCGCCAGCACATTTTTGGCGATATACAGCCCATAAAAACGGTAAGCGATCAGATAGATACAGACCGACGCCACCACAATCCACAGCGCGTTGATCTGTTCCCCACGATTTAAAGCAATGTATCCCAGAGCAAATGCTCCCATTACAGAGAGCACTGTCCAGACGAGGTATTTCCCTGATTTGTTCATAGTTGTTATCCGTGTGCGTGTCCATAGAGATGTTACATTTTGTTTCTATAACATCTTTGGGTAATTTAACAACACAGCAACCATGTAAATCGGAGTTGAAACCAATATTTAACTTCACAATGTTAACTCGATCACTCCGTTAACCGAGTTTTCCTGCAATCTCATTTAATTCTGTCGGGTTCATCCCAAAACTGCCGTACCCAGCCGGCAGGTGCAGCAACGCCGCCCCTGTTCATCGAAAACAACGATTTCCCAACTCTGATTTTGCCGCCCAAGATGCAGCGGCTGGCAGACGCCGCGTACCTTGCCTTCAGACACCGGGCGATGATGGGTGGCGTTAAGTTCCGTGCCCAGCACACACTGTCCGTCGCGGGTCATCATAAATCCGGCCATCGATCCCAGCGTTTCCGCCAGCGCCGCCGACGCGCCGCCATGCAGCAGGCCAAACGGCTGATGAGTACGGGTATCAACCGGCATTTCGGCTTCGAGTACATCATCGCCCAGACGGGTATACACAATTCCCAGATGCGCCACCATTGTGTTATCGCTGGTGGCGTTCAGCTCGTTGAGTGTTAAATGGCGTTTCCAGATCATGCTTATGCCCCCAGCGTTGAGCCGCCATCGACCACAATATCCTGTAGCGTGATATGGCTGGCGAGATCGGAAGCGAGGAACAAAATCGTATTGGCGATCTCCTGCGGACGGGCGATTTTCCCCAGCGGAATGCCGAGTTTAAACTGCTCGCCAAAGCCGCGAATACGCTGCTCTTCGGCGTCATCGCTCACCCACAGCGTGCGTTGCATATCAGTGTCGGTGGAGCCCGGCGAAACCACATTACAGCGCACCCCGCTACCCGCCAGTTCCAGCCCGACGCTCAACGCCAGGCTTTTCAGCGCCGCTTTCGACGCGCCATAAGCACTCATACCAATACGCGGCGTGTGTGCGGCGTCGGACGCAACAGTAACAATCGCCCCGCCCCGCTGACGGCGAAACTGGTTCATGGTCTGCTGAAACAGGTTAAACGCACCGCCGATATTGACCGCAAAAGTCTGCTGCCAGTCTTCCTTACTGAGCTGATCGGTCGCGCCCATGCGCAATATTCCCGCCGCATTGACCAGCACGTCCAGTCGCTCCGTTTCAGCTAACAGTCGCTGACATACCTGCGCCACCTGCGCAGCATCGGCAACATCCATCACTTCGGTCGCAAAGGGATATTGCTCCTGAGCGAACACTTGATCAAAACCTGTGACTTTCGCTCCCGCTTCAACAAACGCCAGCGCCGTGGCGTAGCCGATACCTTTCCCCGCGCCAGTTACCCAGACATTTTTACCGCTGAAATCCATTATTTCACCTCGCGGGAGAGTAGCTTCCACCAGGCGTCGATGGTCGGGTTTTTCGCCAGCATGACAAAGTCGATATCGCCATGCACTTTGCGCCAGCGCGCCGCCAGCGCCATCATCCGCACCGAATCCAGACCGTAGTCGATCAGGTTGTCGTCATCGAACGGCTCATCGGACTCGTCCAGCAACGGCAGGATCACCTCACGCAGCGCCGCTTTGCTGGCGGGGATAGGTGCTGGCAGTAATTCTTCGGTCATCACCACCCGACCAGAACGCCCGGCCACATATTTCAGCGACATCAAATGCTCGTCACGACTGAAATCGGCCAGCGCATCCGCCACCATAAACGGTTTAATATCGCGCATAAATGCGTCGGTTGCGGTGGTCATACAGCCAATGTGGGCATATACCCCGGTAATAATCAGCTGGTTACGTCCACTCTCTTTGAGCATTTGCTCCAGCGGAGAACGATGAAACGCGCTGTAGCGCCACTTCACCAGCACCGTGTCGTCGGCATCTGGCGTCAGGCGATCCACCACCTTTTGCTGTTCCGGCGAACGGGTCAGGCCCGGCCCCCACATATCATTCAACAGCGCCCGATCTTCATCGCTCTGCTCTTTCGGCTGGGCGGTGTAATAAACCGGGATATTGTGCTGTTTGCAGTAGTCGCGTAGTGCCGCAATATTGGCGATCACCTGCGCCATCATCGGGCAGTTCTCGCCCCAGAAGCTGACAAAATAGTCCTGCATATCATGGATTAACAACGCGGCACGTTGCGGTTCAAAGGCCCAGTCGACTTTATTCTGCGGAATATCGTGAGACTCCGGCAGCGCGTAAGCCTGTAATTTTGGAATAGCCATCGTGTTCTCTCCTTCAGGCTGATGCGCGTGACGCCAGCCACTGACGTAATTGTTTTTTATCGACTTTCCCGACCGCCGTCAGCGGAAGTGAATCCACACATTCCACGCGATCCGGTAATTTAAATTCGGCAATACCCTGTTCGCGCAGGAAACGACGCACCTGCACCGCGCGCAGCGGCTCTTTTACCACCAGATAAGCACAGCTTTTTTCGCCCATCAGCTCATCCTCCATGCTCACCAGTGCGGCGTAGATCACCGCCGGATGGCGCAGTAACAGGTTTTCGATCTCTTCGGCAGCGATCTTCTCGCCGCCACGGTTAATCTGATCTTTCTCGCGCCCCTGCACGGTGATGTAACCCTCTGGATCAATAGAGATCAGATCGCCGGAACAGTAAAAACCGTTGGCATCAAAGGCGCTGGCATTGTGCTGTGGGCTTTTGTAATAGCCGCGGAAGGTGTACGGACCGCGCGTCATCAGGCGTCCAACTTCCCCTTGCGGCAGTGGATTTCCTTCAGCATCGGCAACCCACACTTCATCGTCCGGACACATTGGGTAACCCTGGGTATGGATAATTTTCTCCGCGCTATCATCTAGACGGGTGTAGTTCACCAGCCCTTCCGCCATGCCAAACACCTGCTGCAACTGGCAGCCAATCTCAGCGGGAATACGCGCCGCAAGGGTGGCAGAAAGACGTGCGCCGCCGACCTGTAACAGTTTCAGCGAGGCAAGCTGCGCCCGGCTTTCGCCTTCAGCCAGCGCCTGCAACCACAGGCTGACTGCCGGCGGCACCAGCGCGGTAACGTTAACCTGATGTTTTGCAATCAACGGGAAGCAAAGCGTGGCGCTGGGATCGGCCGCCAGAACAACCGTTCCTCCGGCAAGAAAGACGCCCAGCGATCCTGGCGAACTCATAGCGTAGTTATGAGCCGCCGGGATCGCGCACAGGTAGCGCGTCTGTTGTGTGAACTGACAAATCTCGACGCTACGACGCACGCTGTAGTAGTAGTCGTTATGAGTGCGCGGGATCAATTTCGGTGTGCCGGTGGTGCCACCGGAAAGCTGGAAATAGGCCACTTCATCAGCTGGTGACGGCGTGGCAGTAAGATCCTCAGCCGGATGGTTAATCGCATCCTGCAAGTTATGCTCACCGCTGTCGTTGTGCAGTTGCACCACGCGAATGGAGGAATGTTCTGTGACGAAAGTATTGAGGAAATCATCCCCGCTAAACAGCGCATGTTGGCGATCGGCAATCAGCAATGTGGGTTCAATCTGGCTGGCATAGGCGTTCAGTTCACTACGCTGATGGCTGAACAGCGCCAGCACCGGCGCAACGCCCAGTTTCAGCAGCGCGAAAAAGGTAATATAAAGTTCAGCGACGTTACCCAGTTGTACCAGCGCGGTTTCACCAGGTTTAATGCCCTGACGGCGCAAACTACAGGCGAGGTTATCCGCCGCCTGATTCAGCTCCCGGTAACTCAACTGCCGCTCGCCGTCGATAACCGCGATGCTATCACTCGCGGCGTGGCGGGTCAGAATGTCGGTCAGCGGCAAATCCTGCCAGTAACCTTTTTCCCGATAGCGACGGGCAAACTCTTCCGGCCAGCGGGTGAATGGAATGCTCATCCTCGCTCCTTAATGCAATCCAAAAACGTTCAACATGGTAGAAAGTTTGACGCCTGTTTCGCGCCACTCACCCAACGGTGACGACGCAGGCACAATCCCCGCTCCGGCAAACAGACGCACCTGATTTTCCCGCAGCTTCGCGCAGCGGATAGTCACCACCCACTCGCCGTTACCTTCGCTGTCACACCAACCCACAATGCCGCCAAACAGCTCGCGGTCGAACGGCTCCAGATCAGCAATAACCTGGGTCGCGGCCTGATGAGGGAAACCACTCAGCGCGGGGGTCGGATGCAGCAGACAGGCCAGAGTCAGTGCGTTTTCTTGCGAATTCGCTTTACCTTCAAAGGGAGTTGCGAGATGCCACAGCGTCGGCGTGGTGATCAGCTGTGGAGAGGAGGGAACGTGTAACTCACTACTGCGTTCGCGCAGTACCTCTTTCATCGCCTGAGTCACCAGTTCATGTTCATGGCGATCTTTTTCTGACGCCAGCAGACGATTACCTGCTTCGAGATCGAGCACTTCATCCGGCTGACGACGCGCGGAACCGGCTAACGGAATGGAGCTAAAACGCTCGCCGTCTTTACGTAGCAGCAGTTCCGGGCTGGCCCCCAGCAGAACGCCACCATCAGCCAGCGGGACATGGAAGTTGTAACTAACCGGGTTTTGCGCGATCAACCGTTCCAGCAATACGCCACTATCAATGGCAGCGTCAGTGGTGATATCAATCAACCGCGACAACACCACTTTGTCGACCTGCGGCGTGGCGGTAAGTGCGGCGGCGCGGGCAACCATCTGTTCAAACGTGGTTTGTTCCGGAATTGCCTGGCGTTCCACCACGTTCAGCGACTGGCTGCGGATGAAACGGCGTGCGGAAGCTTGTTTTTCCTGACGGGAGAACGACTGCCAGGATTCGGGAATATACAGCGATGAAGGCTGACGTGGATCGAAGGGAATCGCCCCGACCATCACCGGATTTTTAATGCCCTGCGCTTTGGCATCGGCAAACAGCGCGGCGAGTTTTTGCTGGAAGGGACTGTCGGGCGAATCCCCGTTCACAGCCGGTTCATCGAAGCGGGCGAAACATCCTGACGTCGTAAAACTGCGGTACGGCGACATAAAGAAAAAGCGATTGGGCGCAAGTGTTGCCATGGTCTGCTGTACTTCCTCAGCCAGTGACGTATCCATATCATCCTCCACAAAATGATAAAGGCTTTAATAATGATTATCATTTATATTTTCGGTCGCTAACCTAAAAGCAAACGCGCACTATGTCAACTCTTGAGGTAACGCAATCTGCAACTCGGGGTTGCATCTGGTTGTGGTTACAATGAAAATGAGAAGCATTATTGATGGATTCGCATAAGCGCAATGTGATGGCCTGCGCCGTTCTGCCCCCTCTCCCCAAAGGAGCGAGGGGACGAATGGTGCGCTTTGTCGAATTTGTCATTACGCCCTTAACCTTATTAATAACAGGAAGCTGATTTGTGAGACTCGCCTCGCTCTACCGCAACGCCCTTCTATTAACAGGACTTTTGCTTTCAGGAATAGCCGCAGTTCAGGCTGCCGACTGGCCGCGTCAGATTACTGACAGCCGTGGCACTCATACCCTGGAAAGTCAGCCGCAGCGTATTGTTTCCACCAGCGTCACCCTGACCGGCTCACTGCTGGCGATTGATGCTCCGGTGATCGCCAGCGGCGCGACCACGCCAAATAACCGCGTAGCAGATGACCAGGGCTTTTTACGCCAGTGGAGCGATGTGGCGAAAGAACGCAAACTGCAACGACTCTATATCGGCGAACCGAGTGCCGAAGCCGTTGCCGCGCAAATGCCGGATCTGATTTTAATTAGCGCAACTGGCGGGGATTCGGCGCTGGCGCTGTATGATCAGCTTTCTACCATCGCCCCGACATTAATCATCAATTACGACGACAAAAGCTGGCAGTCGCTGTTAACGCAGCTTGGCGAAATTACCGGGCATGAGAAACAAGCGGCAGAGCGGATTGCACAGTTTGATAAGCAACTGGCAGCGGCGAAAGAGCAAATCAAATTACCGCCGCAGCCGGTCACTGCCATTGTCTATACCGCCGCCGCGCACAGTGCCAATCTCTGGACGCCGGAATCAGCACAAGGGCAGATGCTGGAACAACTCGGCTTTACGCTGGCGAAGTTACCCGCAGGGTTAAACGCCAGCCAAAGCCAGGGCAAACGCCATGACATCATTCAGCTTGGTGGGGAAAATCTGGCTGCTGGGTTAAACGGTGAATCGCTATTCCTGTTCGCCGGTGATCAGAAAGACGCCGATGCGATTTATGCTAATCCGCTGCTCGCGCACTTGCCTGCAGTACAAAACAAGCAAGTTTATGCACTGGGAACCGAGACGTTCCGTCTGGATTACTACAGCGCCATGCAAGTGCTGGAACGACTTAAGGCGCTGTTTTAAGCATTAACTGTCGGACGCTGTCACCTGCGGCGGCGTCTGGCGAAAACGCCGCAACTCCACCAGCACCAGCAACAACAACACACCGATAATAAACAAAGCAAAACCGCTCGCGCTTGCGGAAGCCACTGGTGTCATCATCGCCCCCAGACCGCCCAACAGTGCAGCACCAATCGCATCGCCCGTCACGTTCTGTGCCGTCCACAAACCGTTAATCCGCCCTAACATCGCTTCCGGGGTTTGCGTTTGCAGCATTGTATATTGCAGCAACGAACTAACCGCACTCAACCAGCCGAACAGTGCCAGACAAACCACGCCTAAAATCCACATCGGCATCAGGCCAAACAGACCAATGGCGAGGAACGATCCCAGCGTGGAGAGCAGCATCAATAACCCTGGTCGCGCACTATGTGCCAGCTTCCCGCTGGTTAACGCGCCAATAGCCGCACCGAGCGGGATCGCCGCATAGAGAAAACCAATCTGTGCCGCCGACATCTGCCAGTTGTCAGCCAGCGCCGGATACAGTACCCGCACCGCGCTCGCCATCGTCAATAAACCACCCAGCAGCGCAATCCCTCCCACCAGCGGACTGGCGAGCAGAAAACGAAAACCTGCCAGAAGTGATTTCAACGGATGCTCACGCGGCTGCGGTGGCGGTGGCAACGCCGGAAGGCTTAACAACGGCAGCAGGGTAATAAACGTGCCCGCTGCCGCCAGCCCGTAGTTCCAGGCGACGCCTCCGGTCGCCAGCAGTAAACCGCCAATCATGGGCGAAATCACCGACCCCAGACGCACGGTCAACATGGTGATCGCCCCGGCCTGCATTAAGTTTTCACGCCCTACCAGTGCAGGTGTCGCCGCCAGTAGCGCCGTAACGCCAAGCGATGCGAAAAAACCATCCCATAAACCAAGTAAATAGATTGCCAATAGAGATGGCTCCGGCAGCAGCGCGTTCAGGCACAGTCCAATGAAGCCAATGCCACAGGTGCCGCGCGCCAGCAAAATCACTTTTTTGCGCTCATAGCGATCCGCCAGCACACCGCCGACCATCAGGCCAACAAACATCGCGCCGCCGGTCAGCGTCACCGAAAGCCCCACCTGCCAGGTAGAATGCGTCATCATCTGGATCTGCACCGGCACCGCGACGCCGAGCAAACCCAGAGACACAATTGAGATAAAACGAGCGAGGAATACTGCGCGAAACGCCGGGTGCGTTTTCAACAGGCTGAGGTTAAGCAGCCAGGATTGTTTATTCATTACAATGCCTTGCCATCAAATATTTTAAATACCTATTCTTAGGCTGCACATGCTAACATATCCAAATAAGATCGATAACGATAATTAATTTCATTATCATGGAAGTTCGTATGTCTGGTTCTGTTGCCGTGACACGCGCCATTGCCGTGCCCGGATTGCTGTTATTACTGATTATCGCGACGGCATTAAGCCTGCTCATTGGGGCAAAATCACTCCCCGCTTCCGTAGTGCTGGAGGCCTTCTCCGGCACCTGTCAGAGCGCCGACTGCACCATCGTGCTCGACGCGCGACTGCCGCGCACCCTTGCCGGTTTACTGGCCGGCGGTGCGCTTGGGCTTGCCGGGGCGTTAATGCAAACCCTCACCCGAAACCCACTTGCCGACCCCGGCTTGCTTGGCGTGAACGCCGGAGCCAGCTTTGCCATTGTGCTGGGAGCTGCGCTGTTTGGTTACTCATCCGCGCAGGAACAACTGGCGATGGCCTTCGCCGGGGCGCTGGTGGCCTCGTTGATTGTTGCCTTTACCGGCAGCCAGGGCGGCGGGCAATTAAGTCCGGTGCGTTTAACCCTGGCGGGCGTGGCGCTGGCGGCGGTGCTGGAAGGGCTGACCAGCGGCATCGCCCTGCTTAATCCTGACGTCTACGATCAACTGCGTTTCTGGCAAGCCGGTTCGCTGGATATTCGTAATTTACACACCTTAAAAGTGGTGCTGATCCCGGTGCTGATCGCCGGAGCAACCGCGCTATTACTGAGCCGCGCGCTGAACAGTTTAAGCCTTGGCAGTGACACCGCGACGGCGCTGGGCAGTCGCGTGGCGCGCACACAGTTGATTGGCCTGCTGGCGATTACCGTGCTTTGTGGTAGTGCGACGGCGGTAGTTGGCCCGATTGCCTTTATTGGCCTGATGATGCCGCATATGGCGCGTTGGCTGGTAGGTGCCGATCATCGCTGGTCGCTGCCCGTCACGCTACTCGCTACCCCTGCCCTGCTGCTGTTTGCCGATATCATCGGGCGGGTGATTGTGCCCGGTGAACTGCGCGTTTCTGTGGTCAGTGCGTTTATTGGCGCGCCGGTGCTGATCTTCCTCGTGCGACGTAAAACGCGAGGTGGTGCATGATTTACGTCTCTCGCCGATTAATCATCACCTGTTTGCTGCTGGTTTCCGCCTGTGTGGTTGCAGGTATCTGGGGATTACGTAGCGGTGCCGTCACGCTGGAAACCTCGCAGGTATTCGCCGCGTTGATGGGTGATTCGCCGCGCAGTATGACGATGGTGGTCACCGAATGGCGTTTACCACGCGTGCTGATGGCGCTGTTGATTGGCGCGGCACTGGGCGTCAGCGGCGCGATTTTTCAGTCGCTGATGCGTAACCCGCTCGGCAGCCCTGACGTAATGGGCTTTAACACCGGGGCGTGGAGCGGCGTGCTGGTGGCGATGGTGCTGTTTGGTCAGGACCTGACGGCTATCGCGCTGGCAGCAATGGTGGGCGGCATTGTCACTTCGCTGTTGGTCTGGCTGCTCGCCTGGCGTAACGGTATCGACACCTTTCGGTTGATTATTATCGGCATCGGCGTTCGCGCCATGCTGGTGGCCTTTAATACCTGGCTGTTGCTGAAAGCGTCTTTAGAAACGGCGCTAACAGCGGGTTTGTGGAATGCCGGATCGCTCAACGGCCTGACGTGGGCAAAAACCTCGCCTTCCGCACCCATCATTATATTGATTCTCATTGCCGCCGCCTTGCTGGTGCGGCGAATGCGCTTGCTGGAAATGGGCGATGATACCGCGTGTGCGCTGGGCGTCAGCGTCGAACGTTCGCGTCTGTTAATGATGCTGGTTGCAGTGGTGCTTACCGCTGCGGCAACGGCGCTTGCCGGGCCGATTTCCTTTATTGCTTTAGTCGCGCCGCACATTGCCCGACGCATTAGCGGCACCGCTCGCTGGGGGCTGACCCAGGCGGCGCTGTGCGGAGCGCTGTTACTGCTGGCGGCCGATCTCTGCGCTCAGCAACTGTTTATGCCGTATCAACTTCCGGTTGGTGTCGTTACCGTCAGCCTCGGCGGTATTTACCTTATCGTCTTGTTAATTCAGGAGTCTCGCAAAAAATGACCGAATCAGTAGCCCGTTTGCGCGGCGAACAGTTAACCCTGGGATATGGCAAATATACCGTTGCGGAAAATCTGACTGTAGAAATACCTGATGGTCACTTCACGGCAATTATCGGGCCAAATGGCTGCGGTAAATCCACGTTACTGCGTACCTTAAGCCGCCTGATGACGCCTGCTCACGGGCATGTCTGGCTGGATGGCGAGCACATTCAACATTACGCCAGTAAAGAGGTTGCACGCCGGATTGGTCTGTTGGCGCAAAATGCTACCACGCCGGGAGATATCACCGTGCAGGAGCTGGTAGCGCGTGGGCGTTACCCGCATCAACCGCTGTTTACCCGCTGGCGCAAAGAAGATGAAGAAGCGGTAACGAAAGCGATGCAAGCAACGGGAATAACTCATCTGGCGGATCAAAGCGTGGATACCCTTTCTGGCGGACAACGCCAGCGGGCGTGGATCGCGATGGTGCTGGCCCAGGAAACGGCAATTATGCTGCTCGACGAACCCACGACCTGGCTGGATATCAGTCATCAGATTGATTTGCTGGAGTTGTTAAGCGAGCTGAACCGCGAGAAAGGCTATACCCTGGCGGCAGTGCTGCACGATCTTAATCAGGCCTGTCGTTACGCCAGCCATTTGATTGCATTGCGGGAAGGGAAAATTGTTGCTCAGGGAGCGCCGAAGGAGATTGTCACTGCTGAATTGATCGAGCGCATTTATGGCCTGCGCTGCATGATTATTGACGATCCAGTTGCCGGAACGCCGCTCGTGGTGCCGCTCGGACGAACGGCACCTTCAACCGCGAAGATTTAAACTAAGTGGTCTGCCATCATGGCATCCTGTTTTCTGGATGCCATCGCATGACGCAACAACACACTGCCACAAGCCACCATACCGCCAATCAGCGCGGAAAGGATCACAATAATCGCTTTGCCCGGACCGTCTTTTTTCACCGGCAAAGTCGGACGCAACTGATATTTAAACGGCGTAAAGTTTACATCATTGACATTTGTTTTTGTTAATTGCTCAACATGATACTGACGATTACGTAACTCACCGTTCAGTTCCGCAACATCGGTGACCGCTTTTTCAATTTCAAGTTTGCGTTCAATACCGTCAGCACCGAGAGAAATAGAAAAATCAGGGTCATCTTTAACAGCCTGACCATTACTGTATACGGGCTTTTTAATTCCTGCCGCATTGGCAATATCCAGTGAATAATTGAGACGCTGAATATTTGCATCAAGCTGATTTTTCGTTTTTATACGATCCTGGGTCAGTTTTTCTTTTTCAAACTGGGTTCTGATTTCCAGCTTATTACGCACATTTTCTAGCGACTCTTTCACCACGATGGCAGAGATATAATCGATATACCCTGCCAATACTGTCTGCGCTTCTTCACTGGTGGGTGCGGTGAAACTTAATGTCCAGGAAGTATACAACGCGGGCTCATCTTTTTTCTTACTGCCGTTGTCATCAACCGCTTTCATTTTTTCGCTCAATGCGACAATAGCGCGATGCAAATCCAGTTCGTCGAATTTCGCCTCTTTTAACTGATCCATGATATACGGTGACGAACGCAGATAATCTTCCAGCAAACTAACAGACTGAAATTTCTTGATAAACAGATTAAATACATCGTCACGTCCAATATTCACGTCAAGATCCAACACCCGCAGTTTGGTGAAGGTTTTCTCCAGGTCTTGCCACTGAACAGCCTCTGCGGGCGTGATGACTGCCGAGCTGGTCCATTTTTGCGGCAGGATGAAAGACACCAGTAATCCGATGCAGGCAAAGACAAAAGCCACCGCTATTATCCGCGTTTTTGCGCACCACAAAACTTCGATAAGTTTAAGTAAATCAATTTCATTATTGCTGGTCGGCGCCAGATGATAATCGGGAAAATGAGAATCGCTTCCCTGCTTAATATTCAGTGATGACATGTAGTTGAACCTGAGATTTTAGTCCATAAAAGCACAACGTTGTATATAACATTCTAACAGTATCTGAGAATTATCCGAAAGAACTCTTTCACTATTATTATCCAAAAATGAATAACAAACTCAGCAATCCCAGCAATGGTGCAGCTCTCAGAGAAATAAATAATTTTTAAGAATAAAAAAACCATAATCATTTAGTCGGATTATGGTTTTGCGTGAGGTTATGGCAAATTCATTACTAACGTACGGTTAGTTATTAATCAGCGTATTTATTAATGGTCCTATTTCTTTAAAATAATCCGGAGAAATAATATCCACATGCGCGCAATCCTGACGATAAATATCCAGCTCAGCTATCCACGGTGACCAGGCGCGTTCGGGACTCATACCTTCCTGAAGTGTGCGCTCAGCAACAAATAACGTTGCTTTGCCATCAAACGGAACGCTATGGGCGGTGGTTAACAAGCGCACAGCATCAGCGTAGTTGCCTTCAATGGTGGTAAACAACTCCGTTGAAGTACTTCCCTGCTGTGCCGCCAGGAAGGCCTCGCGTTCGCGGTTAATCTCCGCCAGCACTTCCGGGTCCAGACCATTAGCCTCTTTTTCCTGCCAGTTTTGCGTTTCTGGCGGCCACGTATCCAGCAAACCAAGAAATGCCACCTGTTCGCCACGGGTACGCAGTCGCGCCGCAATGCCCTGCGCCAGCGTACCGCCCAGAGAATACCCCAGCAGGTAATAAGGGCCGTGCGGTTGTTGTTTAAGTAACGTTGCCAGATGCGCTTCGCAGACTTCATCCTGGTTCGTCGCCGTCTGCATGGGTCCATGAGGGCGCGGCGACTGAATGCCGATAATCGACCATTGTGGATCGAGATAACGCGAGAGCACGCTAAACTGCCAGGCAAAACCGGATGCCGGATGGAAACAAAAAAGCGTCGGGCCATTACCTTCACGCAACGGCAGAATGGTTTCGAATCCCATGCGCCGGGAGCTGTCTTCTTCACCATCAATAATCGTCGCCAGTTTAGCGACGGTTGACGCGACCATCACCTGCCCCGGCGTCACCTGGCGGGCAAACTGCCGACTTAACTGCGCTGCCAGTTTCATTGCCAGTAGCGAATGACCGCCAAGCGCAAAGAAATCAGCATCGGCATCCTGCACGTCACAACCCAGCAACGACGAGAATGCCGCGGCGATAATCGTTTCACTGCCCGCTTTCGGCGCACGCCCCGGCGCTTGTGCCTTCAGTTCAGGCAACGGTAAGGCTTTGCGATCCAGCTTGCCGTTGGCGCTAAGAGGTAACTGTGGAAGTTGCAGCAGAACCACGGGCACCATATGCGGTGGCAATGTTTCGCGAAGCTGCGCCTGCAATGCGCTGGTATCCAACGGCAGACCTGATTGCGACACCAGATAGCCCACCAACTGACGCGCATCACCACCGGTGGCTGCCGCCTGGTTAATTACACAGGCGTGGGTAACGGCTTGTTCGACATCCGGCAGCGCCTGCATCACGCGATCGATTTCGCCCAGTTCAATACGCTGCCCGCGAATTTTTAGCTGATCGTCACTGCGCCCGAGGTACTCCACCGCACCGTTATCCAGCCAGCGGGCAACGTCTCCGGTACGGTACATCCGTTCACCTGGGGCAAAAGGATCGGCAATAAAGCGGCTGGCGGTCAGATCGGGTCGTCCGAGATACCCCTGCGCCAGTTGAATGCCGGTGAGATAGAGATCACCCGCCACACCCGGCGGCACCGGATGCATCATCGCATCAAGAATACGCAGGCCCGTATTCCACACCGGATAGCCAATCGGCACGCTGCTGCCGCGCACCTGTGCCAGTTCCTCGCCAAAAGCCGGATACCAACTGACATCTACCGCCGCTTCCGTCGGGCCATATAGATTATGCAACGGCGCGCCGGTTAACTGTTGCCATTCGCGGCATAAATCAGCCGGTAAGGCTTCACCACTACAGAAAACCTGTTTCAACGTCGCGCAACTCTGGCGAGCTGTTTGCGGCGTCAGCGATGCAACAAATGCCGCCAGCATCGACGGCACAAAGTGCGTGGTCGTTACGCCATATTCGGCAAAGAATTGCTGCATAGCGAGCGGGTCGCGGTGCGCTTCCGGTTCAGCCATCACCAGTTTTGCCCCGGCAATAAACGGCCAGAAAAACTCCCACACCGAGACATCAAAACTGCACGGCGTTTTTTGGGCAACGACATCTTCGCCTGTAAGCGAGTAATGGTTTTGCATCCAAAGCAGGCGATTAACGATAGCCGTCTGCCCGACCATTACCCCTTTTGGTCTGCCGGTGGAACCGGAGGTGAAGATGATATAAGCCGTGTGGTGCGGTTGTGAAAGCTGCAGCGGCGCACTGCCCTGCGGTGTAAGCGGGGCGTTATAGCAAAGGCTGGTTAAATTGGGGATATCGCTAAAGCGCGGCAGTTGATCGTCGGTGGAGATTAACAGCGACGGACGCGCATCTTCCAGCATCATTTTCAGGCGATCGTCCGGATAGCCGGTATCCAGCGGTAGCCAGGCCGCGCCAGCTTCAACTATCGCATGTAGCGCCAGGGTCAAAAAGACCGAGCGCGGTAGTGCCACCGCCACGCTGTCGCCCGGTTTAACGCCGCGCTCACGCAGCAGATTCGCCAGCGCTACCACCTGCTCGCGCATTTCCCGATAGCTGAACTGGTAACGTGCATCTGCCAGCGCCGGAGCATCCGGTGTTTTTGCCGCTTGCTCTGCCACCAGCGCACTCAGCGTGGTTTCTGGAATCTCAACCTGAGTGGCGTTGATCTGCGCCAGCTGCGCATACTCACCTGGCAGCATAATATCGACATCGCCGCACAACAGCGCCGGATCCGCGGCGAACTGGGCAATCAACATTTTCAGGCGTTCAGCATGCTGGATTAACGTTGACTCAGCGTAACGCTGTTTATTGGCGAGGATCTCAATACTCAAATCACCGTGTTCATCCGGGAACAGGGCCAGTTCAAGGTCATTAACCGGACCGGTTGCCAGGGTATGGGTTTGCGCCTGCACGCCCGGAATATCCAGTTGGTAATCAAATACCTTGATATTGAGTACCGGACCGAACAGCGGTTCATCACCTGCCGCTCGCCCGCTGTCGCGGACAATTTGTTCGGCATCAAAGCGTTGATGACGGCGCATTTTTTTCAATTGAGCCGCCAGTCGGGTTGCCAGTTCCGGCAGCGTTTCTTGCGCTTCAATGTGAATTCCCAACGGTAAAACGTTGAGCACCGGCCCGGTGGCGGTCAGGGCTGCCGATCCCATGCGGCGCATAAAGATAAATCCGGCGGCGTAGTCCATGCGGTTGCACAATCGCCCCAGCCATAACGCAGCCAGCGCAAGGGCTAAATCGGTACGCTGCACACCTGAAAGTTGCGTAGCCAGCTGGCGGAATTCCCCGTCGGTAAATTCCAGTTTCAGGCGCAGAATATCTGCCGAAGCGCTACGCCCCGGTAAAGGTGCCGGAGAAAGTGACGCGGGCGGTGGCAGTTGACGACGCTGTTCCGCCCAGAATGCCGCATCCCGCTGCCAGGCTTCGCTTTCGCGGTATTGCTGGTACTCTTCCACTACATCAGCGAAAGGCGTAAACGGCGAAGCAGGCGTTGGTTCGCCACGCAGCCATGTGCAGTAAATGTTGGCGATCTGGCGGGTAATGGCCGGGAAACTGAAGCCATCGACCAGCAAATGGTGATAACGCTGATACCAGTACCAGCGGTTATCCGCCACCTGTATCAGCTGATGAAAGACCAGTGGTTTACCGCTATCGACGCGCAGATCTTGTTGCAAATCCGCCTGCATTAATGCCTGCGCAGTACCGTGTGGATCAATGTTGGTTCGCAGGTCGATAATTTCTGGCAGTTCGAACGTCAGCGCATCATCGACCCACTGCCAGACTTCGCCGTTATCTTCCGTAAAACGCATCCGCAGTGTATCTGCTTGCGCTAATCCGGCAACCACCGCGCGGGCCAGTAATGGCACATCAACCTCTCCGGTTAACTCAACGTAATGCGCCACGCTCCAGGCGGAGGGTAAATCCGACAGTTTTTCTGCCATCCAGATGCCGGGTTGTGCGGCGACCAAAGGTAAATGCTGGCTCATTGCGCCTCCTGCAACTGGGTGAAATTCGCCGGTGTCAGAGTACGCCAGTGGGCTTCCAGCCACTGCTGGCAGGACTCTTGTGACTGCGGCTGACACACAATGTCCCAGCCTGCCGGTAAGGCGCATTGTTGCGGCCACAGACTGAATTGCCCCTGCGCATTGCGCAAAATGTAAAACGCTCCCTGTGGATCATCGAAGGGATTACTGAATGCCATATTCAACTCCTGTCATGGAAAAGTGGTTGCCAGAGGTCGATTAGCCCCTGCATCAAGCCACCGCGCCAACAAAGCGCATCATGTCCGCCGTCAACCTGACGCCAGAAAATGGATTCTTTTATGGGGTGTAATTGCGCATACAGCGCCTGATTGGCCCGCATGATCATCGGCTCGCGAATACCCGCTTCCAGCACAATGCGCAGACCTTCGGCGCTAACTTCACCAGCTTTAAGTTGCTCAAGTAAAACACCTTCTTGCTGCCCGCCCCGATGCGGCC
This sequence comes from Escherichia sp. E13S3, assembly GCF_004212325.1. Taxonomy (NCBI): domain Bacteria; kingdom Pseudomonadati; phylum Pseudomonadota; class Gammaproteobacteria; order Enterobacterales; family Enterobacteriaceae; genus Escherichia; species Escherichia sp. E13S3. The sequence goes on along the minus strand of NZ_RHJR01000010.1, from coordinate 5,402 downwards.
ACCAGTACGATCCTGACTGGCTTAATACACAGCCAAAGCGTTCAGGCCAGTGCAGTCCGGCATACAGCGCGGAAAGCCCACCAAAACTCTGCCCGGCGACCACGGTGCGATCGGCGCGATCGCTAAAAGGGGCAATAGCTTTCACCAGGGGTAATAACTCTTGCTGTACTGCCAGCCAGAAATCGGCATTACACGGCAGTTCGTGGGCGCGGTGCGTGGTGTCGATAGCGTCGATCAACACATACACGGCGGGAGGAAGTTGCTGACGATGGGTCAGCGAAGTCAGCACAGGCCAGACGGGCATACTCTGCGCCCAAAATTCGCCATCGAGCAAAACTGCCAGCGGGCGTTCTTCTGCTGTTGCATCACCGGTGGTAAAAATCCATACACGGCGTGAATTTTTCAACCGTTCACTTTTCCAGATAATTTCTTTGGCAGGCGTTTCTGGCGCTTGCGGACAATCCCAACCAGGTTGCACGGGCGCTTGCGGCATTTCGAGTGCAGAAACAGCGTGCCCTCGCCCGCCTTTCCAGCTTTGTGGATTCAGCGGATCGGCTATCGCCTGGGGGAGTAATTTTTGCCATCCCTCGCGTAACTCGAGGCGATCGGGGGATGGTGCAGAAAAAATGTCATCGCGTTCGGTGGGAATAAAACAGTAGCTGCCGCGCCAGTTGGCATTGAGTTGTGTCGTCCACTGCCAGACGTTGGTACCTGCAATTCGCTGCATCGACTGGGGGCGGCTATTTTGATGGTGATCGGTGACGCCAGTAATGTAGACCCATACGCGCTTTATCGTCGAGTAGTCTTCAGAACCTTGTGGATCACGCCACCAGAAAGTGACCTCAAACATTTCGTCATTAAGACGCTGCCATTCAGGGCCATGTTTCAACTGCCACCAGCTATCACTTCCCACCTTTAACGCCGCCACATCATAACCTTATGTTTATTGTGAATTTTTTCATTGATTGCAGAAATATATTGATAATATTATTGATAACTATTTGCATTTGCAATAGCGTAATGGCACGCCGTGGGAAGCGCGGACATTTATTAACCAACTGCACTGCGTGTCTTTCAGGATCAAAGGTTTTCGCGGTAGCGGGATGCGTCGTGTTGATGACGACCATGCCCGACAGTTGCAATTCGTGGCAAAAATGCAGGAATAAAACAATGAACAAGAAGATTCATTCCCTGGCCTTGTTGGTCAATCTGGGGATTTATGGGGTAGCACAGGCACAAGAGCCAACCGATACTCCTGTTTCACATGACGATACCATTGTCGTTACCGCCGCAGAGCAGAACTTGCAGGCGCCTGGCGTTTCGACCATCACCGCAGATGAAATCCGCAAAAACCCCGTTGCCCGCGATGTGTCGGAAATCATCCGTACCATGCCAGGCGTTAACCTGACCGGTAACTCCACCAGTGGTCAGCGTGGTAATAACCGCCAGATTGATATTCGCGGCATGGGGCCGGAAAACACGTTGATTTTGATTGACGGCAAACCGGTCAGCAGCCGTAACTCGGTACGTCAGGGCTGGCGTGGCGAGCGCGATACCCGTGGCGATACCTCCTGGGTGCCGCCTGAAATGATTGAACGTATTGAAGTTCTGCGTGGTCCGGCAGCTGCGCGTTATGGCAACGGCGCGGCGGGCGGCGTAGTTAACATCATTACCAAAAAAGGCAGCGGTGAGTGGCATGGCTCCTGGGATGCTTATTTCAACGCCCCAGAACATAAAGAGGAAGGTGCCACCAAACGTACCAACTTCAGCCTGACCGGCCCGCTGGGTGATGAATTCAGCTTCCGTTTATATGGCAACCTCGACAAAACTCAGGCTGACGCGTGGGATATTAACCGGGGGCATCAGTCCGCGCGTGCCGGTACATATGCGGATACGCTGCCCGCCGGGCGCGAAGGGGTGATCAACAAGGATATTAATGGCGTAGTTCGCTGGGACTTTGCGCCTCTGCAATCACTTGAACTGGAAGCAGGCTACAGCCGCCAGGGCAACCTGTATGCAGGCGACACACAGAACACCAACTCCGATTCCTATACCCGCTCGAAATATGGTGATGAAACCAACCGCTTGTATCGCCAGAACTACTCGCTGACCTGGAACGGCGGCTGGGATAACGGCGTGACCACCAGCAACTGGGTACAGTACGAACACACGCGAAACTCACGTATTCCAGAAGGTCTGGCGGGCGGCACCGAAGGGAAATTTAACGAAAAAGCGACACAGGATTTCGTCGATATCGATCTTGATGACGTGATGCTGCACAGCGAAATTAACCTGCCGATTGATTTCCTTGTTAACCAGACTCTGACGCTGGGTACGGAGTGGAATCAGCAGCGGATGAAGGACTTAAGTTCCAACACCCAGGCGCTGACCGGAACGAATACCGGTGGTGCTATTGATGGCGTGAGCGCCACCGACCGTAGCCCATATTCAAAAGCAGAAATTTTCTCGCTGTTTGCCGAAAACAACATGGAGCTGACTGACAGCACCATCGTAACGCCGGGGCTGCGTTTCGATCATCACAGCATTGTTGGCGATAACTGGAGCCCGGCGCTGAACATATCGCAAGGTTTAGGCGATGACTTCACGCTGAAAATGGGCATTGCCCGCGCCTATAAAGCGCCGAGCCTGTACCAGACTAACCCGAACTACATTCTCTACAGTAAAGGTCAGGGCTGTTACGCCAGCGCAGGCGGCTGCTATCTGCAGGGGAACGATGACCTGAAAGCGGAAACCAGTATCAACAAAGAGATTGGTCTGGAGTTCAAACGCGACGGCTGGCTGGCGGGCGTCACCTGGTTCCGTAACGATTATCGCAATAAGATTGAAGCGGGCTATGTGGCTGTAGGGCAAAACGCAGCCGGCACCGATCTCTACCAGTGGGATAACGTGCCGAAAGCGGTGGTTGAAGGTCTGGAAGGATCGTTAAACGTACCGGTTAGCGAAACGGTGATGTGGACCAATAACATCACTTATATGCTGAAGAGTGAAAACAAAACCACGGGCGACCGTTTGTCGATTATCCCGGAGTATACGTTGAACTCAACGCTGAGCTGGCAGGCACGAGAAGATTTGTCGATGCAAACGACCTTCACCTGGTACGGCAAGCAGCAGCCGAAGAAGTACAACTATAAAGGTCAGCCAGCGGTTGGTCCGGAAACCAAAGAAATCAGTCCGTACAGCATTGTGGGTCTGAGCGCGACCTGGGATGTGACGAAGAATGTCAGTCTGACCGGCGGCGTGGACAACCTGTTCGACAAGCGTTTGTGGCGTGCGGGCAATGCCCAGACCACAGGCGATCTGGCAGGAGCCAACTATATTGCCGGTGCTGGGGCGTATACCTATAACGAGCCGGGACGTACGTGGTATATGAGCGTTAACACTCACTTCTGATGCTAACGTCAGATTGTTGACAAAGTGCGCGTCGTTCATGCCGGATGCGGCGTGAACGCCTTATCAGGCCTACAAAAATCTTGCCAATTCAATATATTGCAGGACCACGTAGGCCTGATAAGCGTAGCGCATCAGGCAGTTTTGCGTTTGTCATCAGTCTCAAATATGGTCGACATGAAAACTACGCATACCGCCCTCCCCTTTGCCGGACATACGCTGCATTTTGTTGAGTTTGATCCGGCGAGTTTTCGCGAGCAGGATTTACTCTGGCTGCCGCACTACGCGCAACTGCAAAACGCTGGACGGAAACGCAAAGCCGAACATTTGGCCGGACGGATTGCTGCTGTTTATGCGTTGCGGGAATATGGCTATAAATGTATACCCGCAATCGGCGAGCTACGTCAACCTGTGTGGCCTGCGGGGTTACATGGCAGTATCAGCCACTGCGGGACTACGGCATTAGCCGTGGTATCCCGTCAACCGATTGGCATTGATATCGAAGAAATTTTTTCTGCGCAAACAGCGGCAGAATTGACAGACAACATTATTACGCCAGCGGAACACGAGCGACTCGCAGACTGCGGTTTAGCCTTTTCTCTGGCGCTGACACTGGCATTTTCCGCCAAAGAGAGTGCATTTAAGGCAAACAAGATACAGGCCGCTCCAGGTTTTCTGGATTATCAGATAATTAGCTGGAATAAACAGCGGATCATCATTCGACTAGAGGATGAGCAGTTTGCTGTGCACTGGCAGCTTAAACAAAAGATAGTCATAACGCTGTGCCAACACGATTAATTGACAACATCTGGTACGGTTCGCCCGCAGCCATCACTGACCGCGGGCGAAAGTGTAAAGCAGGTGCCTTACCATCCTGACCTGACAACCGGATATGCGGGGATTACTCCCCGCACAACGGCTACTTCTTTGGTTCGTAAGCGAGAACAGCCTTAAACTCAATATTACGTTCCTTTACGGTGAACTCACACAGTGAGTCTCCGACCAGAAGCGTAAATCCCAGCACCGTTAAACACAGCACTATGACTGCCACAAGGGCATATTTCGTCAGCATGTTTATATTGCCTCCATGCGAAGAAGGGACTACCATCCGAGTTGTTGAGGTTCGGAGTGGCAGCCCCAGGGTTGATAGAAATATCTCCTGGGGCTTCATCTTTCCAGACCTCAGAGTAAACCTGAAACCGGAAAGCTTCAGGCACCCGCAGTTATCTTACCCTTCCTTAGCAAAATAGCTGTTTATTTATACAGTTAATCCTGTTTCGGACTTCTGTCGGCAAAACTGATCATTGCCCTTAATACGAAATCGCCCGCAGCCATCACTGACCGCGGGCGAAAGTGTAAAGCAGGTGCCTTACCACCCTGACCTGACAACCGGATATGCGGGGATTACTCCCCGCACAACGGCTACTTCTTCGGTTCGTAAGCGAGAACAGCCTTAAACTCAATATTACGTTCCTTCACGGTGAACTCACACAGTGAGTCTCCGACCAGAAGCGTAAATCCCAGCACCGTTAAACACAGCACTATGACCGCCACAAGGGCATATTTCGTCAGCATGTTTATATTGCCTCCATGCGAAGAAGGGACTACCATCCAAATTGTTCGGGTTTGGAGTGGCAGCCCCAGGGTTGATAGAAATATCTCCTGGGGCTTCATCTTTCCAGACCTCAGAGTAAACCTGAAACCGGAAAGCTTCAGGCACCCGCCGTTATCTTACCCTTCCTTAACAAAATGGCTGTTTATTTATACAGCAAATCCTGTTTCGGACTTCTGTCAGCAAAACTGATCATTGCCCTTAAAACGAAATCGCCCGCAGCCATCACTGACCGCGGGCGAAAGTGTAAAGCAGGTGCCTTACCACCCTGACCTGACAACCGGATATGCGGGGATTGCTCCCCGCACAACGGCTACTTCTTCGGTTCGTAAGCGAGAACAGCCTTAAACTCAATATTACGTTCCTTTACGGTGAACTCACA